>NZ_JADIJM010000001.1:0-522287 GCF_017355315.1 Achromobacter sp. SD115
GCAAGAGCGCGTCGCCCCCGATTTGCGCCCTCCCTCCCAGCGGCAGTAAGATACGTTCCATATACAAACCATATATGGATCGCTAACTCCATGGGCATCGTCAAGATTTCCGAGCAAATGCATGAGAACCTCCGCGTCGCCAGCGGCGCGCTCAGCCGCTCCATCAATTCCCAGGCCGAACACTGGATGCGCATCGGCATGCTGTCCGAGCTCTACCCCGAGCTGCGCCATGCCGACATCTGCCAACTTCTGATCCGCATCGAACAGGCGGAGGGCTTCGCCATCGCCTCGTTGTCCCAGGGGCTGCCGCAGGCCGCCCAGCAGGAGGCCGCATAAATGGCGAAGAAGGTATCCATCAAGTCCGCCGCCGACATCGAAATGGCCCGCAAGGCTGGCGCCATGGCGGCGGAAGTGCTGCACATGATTGCCGAACACGTCCGCCCGGGCATCACCACCGATGAACTGGACCGCATCTGCCACGACTACATCGTCAATGTGCAGAAGGCGATTCCCGCCAACGTCGGCTACCACGGCTTTCCCAAGACCATCTGCGCCTCGGCCAACCACGTGATCTGCCACGGCATCCCGTCGGCCAAGGTGCTGAAGAACGGCGACATCCTCAACATCGACGTGGCCGTCATCAAGGACGGCTGGTTCGGCGACACCAGCCGCATGTACTACGTGGGCCAGCCCAGCCCGCTGGCGCGCCGCCTGGTCAACACCACCTACGAAGCCATGCGCGCCGGCATCATGGCCGTCAAGCCCGGCGCCACGCTGGGCGACATCGGCCACGCCATCCAGACCGTGGCGCACCGCGAGCACTTCAGCATCGTGCGCGAATATTGCGGCCACGGCATCGGCCAGATCTACCACGACGATCCGCAGGTGCTGCACTATGGCCGCCCGGGCGAAGGCATGGTGCTGCAGCCCGGCATGATGTTCACCATCGAACCCATGATCAACGCCGGCAAGCCCCAGACCAAGCAGCTGCCCGACGGCTGGACCGTGGTCACCAAGGACCGTTCGCTGTCGGCGCAGTGGGAACACATGGTGGTCGTGACCGACACCGGCTACGAGGTGCTGACGCCCTGGCCGGACGGCTTCGGCGACTATCCGCCCATCCCCTGATATCCTGACGCGGCGCGCCGGCCCGGCCCATGGCAAGGAACGGAGTGCAGACAGACAAGGGCACGATCATGATCGTGCCCTTGCCGTTTCCGCCGTCCACGCCCCATGCCCGCCCTGCCCTCCGCGTTCCGCCGTCTGGCCGCCTCCAACCTGGCCGCCCAATTCTCCGAACAGATGGCGCTCGCGGCCGCGCCGCTGGTCGCGGTCCTGGCGCTGGGCGCCAGCGCGGCGCAGACCGGCTATCTGCAAACCGCCCAGACCCTGCCCTTCCTGCTGCTGTCCCTGCCCGCCGGCGTATTGGCCGACCGGATGTCGCGGCGCGCGTTGATGACCGCCGCCGAGTGCGTGCGCGCCGCCAGCCTGCTGGGCCTGCTGGCGCTGCTGGCAACGGGGGGACTGAGCCTGGGCTGGCTGGCCGCGCTGGGCTTCCTGGGCGCGGTCGGCACGGTCGCCTATAACGTCGCCGCACCGGCGCTGGTGCCCAGGCTGGTCGCGCCCGCCGAACTGGCCAGCGCCAACCGCTGGCTCGAGCTCGCCCGCAGCACCGCCTTCTCCGCCGGGCCGGCCGCCGGCGGCGCGCTGGTCGGCTGGATGGGCGCGCCCTCGGCCTATGTCCTGGCCACCGTGCTGTCACTGCTGGCAGCCCTGCTGCTGGCCGGCCTGCCCCACGACAGGCCCGGACCGGCGCCGCGCCGCCGCCTGCTGGAAGAACTGCGCGAAGGCGCGGCCTTTGTCCTCACGCACCCGCTGCTGCGCCCGGTGCTGGTGACCGCCGTGTTCTTCAACACTGCCTGGTTCGTGCTGCAAGCCGTCTACGTCGCCTACGCCATCGAACGGCTGGGTCTGTCGGCCGCGGCCGTCGGCCTCACGCTGGGGGTGTACGGCGGCGGCATGGTGGCCGGCGCCCTGCTGGCGCCCTGGCTGGCCCAGCGACTGAGCTTCGGCGGCATGATCGCCGTCGGCCCCCTGGCCGCGCTGATCGCAAGCGCCATCCTGCTGTCCACCTTGGCCTATCCGTCCGGCGCCTGGGCCGCGACGGGTTTCTTCCTGTTCGGCGCCGGCCCCATACTCTGGACCATCACCACCACCACGTTGCGCCAAGCCATCACGCCCAATGCCCTGCTGGGCCGGGTATCCGCCGTGATCCTCACCGCCACCTTCGGCGCCCGCCCCCTCGGCGCGCTGATCGGCGCCACGCTGGCCGCGCGGGTCGGCGTCGAAGCCTGCCTATGGGTGTCGACCGCCGGCTTCGCCGTGCAATTCGTGGTGCTGTACACCTCACCGGTATTGCGGCTGCGCAGCCAGCCTGAAGCCGGCGCCTGTTGAACGCTGTTGCGCACGGGAAACCGGCAATCTGTGTCTGCCGGCGCCCGCCGCGGCCCGCTAGACTGTCACGGTCAATCGAAACGATGCCGGCAAGATGCTGAAAATCCTGGGTAAGGCCTCATCCATCAACGTGCGCAAGGTCCTATGGACCTGCGCCGAACTGGACCTGCCATTCGAACGCGAGGATTGGGGTTCCGGTTTCCAGTCCACCAGCGATCCCACGTTCCTGGCGCTGAATCCGAACGCGATGGTGCCCGTCGTCCAGGACGGCGACTTCGTGCTGTGGGAGTCCAACAGCATCATCCGCTACCTGGCCTCGCAATACGGCGGCCAGCACCTGTACCCCATCGAGCCCAGGCTGCGCGCCCGCGTCGACCAATGGATGGACTGGCAGGCGACCGACCTGAACCGTTCCTGGAGCTACGCCTTCATGGCCCTGGCGCGCGAATCAGCCGCCCACCGCGACCGCGCCGCGATCGAGGCATCCTGCCGCGAATGGGCACGATTCATGGAGATATTGGAGCGGCGCCTGGAACAGGCCGGCGGCTACGTCGCCGGCCCCGGGTTCTCGCTGGCCGACATCCCCGTCGGCCTGTCGGTCAACCGCTGGTTCCGCACGCCCTTCGACAAACCGCAACTACCGGCCGTCGCCGCCTACTACGACCGGCTCGCCGAACGCGCAGGCTACCGGCTGCACGGCCGCAACGGCACCGCCTGACGCGAGCTGGCGGCTACTTCACCACCCCGCAAACCAGCCGGCCGCCTCCGCCGCCCAGCGGCGCCGGCGTATCGCTGTAGTTGTCGCCGCCCACGTGCACCATCACCGCCCGGCCCTTCACGTCGGCCAGCTTCAGATGCGGCGCCACCACCGCCTTCGTGGCCGTGCCGTCCGCGGCAACCACGATGAAAGGCAGATCGCCCTGATGCCCATCGGTCGCCATCGGTCCCTTGTGCGCCTTGGTGCCCTTGGGATCGAAGTGCCCGCCCGCAGCGCCGCCAGCCGCCATCTGGTTGTTCAGCATGCCGGGTTCGCAAGAGCCCTTCTCGTGCACATGGAAGCCGTGTTCGCCGGGCGGCAAGCCCTTCAAATGCGGCGTAAGCTGCAGCCCGCCTTTGGTGTCCTTAAGCGAGATCGTGCCCGCGCTCTTGCCCACGCCGTCCACGCTCAGGAACGACATCGACACGTCTTCGGCCAGCGCCGCACCGGACGCGCCTGCGAACGCAAGCGCCGCGACCAGCATCGAGATTTTCTTCATGGGGTGCCTCCAAGATACGCGCCCGCAGGCCGCGGACGCCCGATAGTGCATGGACGACCCGTTGCCGCCCATGCCGCAAAAAACAATAGCATTCGGGTCA
Organism: Achromobacter sp. SD115; assembly: GCF_017355315.1. Classification (NCBI taxonomy): domain Bacteria; kingdom Pseudomonadati; phylum Pseudomonadota; class Betaproteobacteria; order Burkholderiales; family Alcaligenaceae; genus Achromobacter; species Achromobacter sp. SD115. The sequence goes on from NZ_JADIJM010000001.1 coordinate 3,811, forward strand.
CGGCGTCTGCCAGCAATCTTCGTTCCTGATACAAACAGACGATGTGACAACGGGGCAGCGTGTGATGAGTTACGCGCGACACCAGTTTGTTGCGGGAGCCTTGCTCGGCTTCACCCATCCCACAAGATCACGGCAATACCGAAGGTAGACCGCCGCGACGCACGCGAACGCGTAAGCCTCTGACGGCCGCCCGCGCGGCCGTCAGAGGCGGGCCCCGCAAACCTCTCCACCACCCACAACTCCAGCAGCGCATCACGCCAAGACGCGTGTAGCCCGTCGGTGCCGGCGCCATGGCGGCGAGCAACCTCGATGCGCCCGAGGGAATCGGAAGGAACCGCCGAAGGCGGTGACGACGATGACGAAGGGGCAGTCCGGAGCGAACGCTCCGGACCGCAATCGTGGGCGCTCGCCGCCATGGCGCCGGCACCGACGGGCGGCCTACGAAGCATCTAGCGCCCGCGCCGACGGATGACCTACGAAGCATCAAGCGCCCGCGCCGACGGATGACCTACGAAGCATCAAGCGCCCGCATCACCCTCGAACCAGCAACACCACCGCATGCAGCACCACGCCTATCAACCCGCCCACCAGCGTTCCATTGAACCGTATGTACTGCAGATCCCGCCCCACGCTAAGTTCAAGCTCATCCACCAGATGCCGCTCGTCCCAATTCTTCACCGTGCGGGAAATATGCTCCGTGACCCCGCTGCGCAAGCGCCCCGTCAACCGCCGCGCCCCGCCCAGCACGTGATTGTTGATCGCCTCCCGCAACCCCGGGTCCTCCCCCAGCTTGCGCCCCAAGGCCAGCAAAGCGCTCTCCAGATGCCGCGCCAGCGCCGAATCCTCGGACGACAGATCCCGCCGCAGCGCCGCATGGATATCGTCCCAAAGTCCCTGCACATATTCCTGCACCTTCGGATGATCGATCGCCCGCTGCTTCAGCGCCTCCACCTGCGCCGCCAAGGCCGGATCATCCTTCAACCGCCGGATGTAATCCTGCACCCAGGCCTCATAGTCCCGCCGCACCGGATGCCCCGGCTCGGACAGCACGTCCCGCAACTCCTCCACCAGCGCCCGCGCCAGCCGGTCCGCCAGATTGTCCGCAATCCCGTCCACCGACTTGACCACGTCCACCGCCGCAATGATGCGCGGCCACTCCTTCTTGGCGAACTTCACCAGCAGATTCGAAGCCCGCGCCTTCACTTCTTCATCGCCCAGATAGCCGCCCAGCCGCTCCAGCGCCGCGTCCAGCAGCTCCTGATGCCGCCCGTCGCGCGTCAGCAGACCCAGCACCTCGCCCGCCGTATCCGCCGCATCCCAACGCCGCAGATTCTTCACCACGAACTCCTGGATCACCCCCCGCACCGCCCGGTCATCCAGCAGATCCAGCGTCTGCAAGGCCACATTGCGCGCCCCTTCGCTCAAAGCGCGCGCCTGCCGCGGACGCCCCAGCCAGCGGCTCAGGCGCGCGGCCGGATCGAACACCCGCAACTTCTCCATCAAGGTGTCCGGATCCAGGAAGTGGTCGCGCACGAACACCGCCAGGTTGTCGCCGATGCGGTCCTTATTGCTGGGAATGATGGCAGTGTGCGGAATCGGCAGGCCCATCGGCCGGCGGAACAGCGCCACCACCGCGAACCAGTCGGCCAGCGCGCCCACCGTGGCCGCCTCGCAGAACGCCCGCACCCAGGCCCATGCGCCCTGCCCGCCCATCACGTGGCTGGTGATGAAGCCGCAGACCATCGCCACCAGCAAGGCCAATGCGGCGATCTTCATGCGCCGCAACTGCGCGCGGCGCGCCTCGGAAGCCAGCGCGGAATGCGTGGCGGCGGAACGGGGCGTCTCTGTCATGGGGTCTCCGGCTTGGACAGACCCAGCATAACGTAGCGGCCCCCGCAGCCCCCGGACGTCAGCCCAGAGGCGGCAACAGGTTGAACAGCAGGACCATGACCAACCCCACCACCGACACGATGGACTGCACCACCGAAATCGTCTTGGTGGCTTCGCCCATGGTCATGCCGAAGGACTCCTTCACCATCCAGAAGCCCGCGTGATTGGCGTAATTGAAGAACAGCGAACCGCAGCCGATGGCCAGCGCCAGCAGCGGCAGGTTCAGGCTGGGATCGGCGCCCGCCAGCGGCGCCAGCAGGCCCGCCGCGCCCACGATGCCGACCGTCGCCGAACCCGTGGACACCGACAGCAGCATGGCAATCAGCCAGCCCAGCACCAGCGGCGGCAGCGAGAACTGATGGGTCAGGTGCACGATGGCATCGCCCACGTGGGCGCTGGTGAGCACCTGCTGAAACGCCCCGCCGCCCGCGATGATCAGCATGATGCCGGCGATCGGCTTGAGGCTCTTGCCCAATCCATCACGCAGCTTTTCCGCATCGCCGCCCCGCATCAGCACCAGGGTGACAGCGGCGAACAGCACGCCCAGCAGCATCGCGACCAGCGGGTCGCCCAGGAAAGCCGCCACATGCATGGCGCCGGAGTCCTTGGGCAGCAGCATCTCGGCGCCCGCGTGCACCAGCATCAGCAAGGCGGGCAGCAAGGCCGCCAGCACACCCAGGCCCACGCTGGGCGCGCCGCGGCCGGCGGTTTCCTGACGGGCCGTGGTGAACTGTTCAAGCAGCGCCTCGTCCGGGCGCGTCGTCATCCGCGGCGCAATGAAGGCGCCATACAAGGGACCGCCGAACACCATGGCCGGCAGCGCCGCGATGAAGCCATAGATCATGGTCGGCCCCACCGTGGTCTTGAGCGTGGCGATCGCCGTCAGCGGCCCCGGGTGCGGCGGCACCATGCCATGCATCGCCGCCAGGGCCGCTATCACCGGCACGCCCACGTACACATAGGCCGAGCCCTTGAAGCGCTCCTGGCTTTCCAGCTTGCGGGCCACGCTGAAGATCAGCGGCAGCATCACCACCAGACCCACCTCGAAGAACATCGGAATGCCGATGACGAAGGCCACCAGGGTCATGGCCCAGGGAATCATGCGGGCAGAGGTATGGCGCAGGATGGCGTTGGCCAGCCGTTCGGTCGTGCCCGAATCCGCCAGGATCTTGCCCAGCATCGCGCCCAGCGCGATCACCACGCCCACCGCGCCCAAGGTCTTGCCCGCGCCGTTGCTCAGATTCTTGACGATGGCCACCGGCTCCATGCCGGTGGCGAACCCCACGCCGATGGAGACGATCAGCAGCGCCAGCAACGGATGCATGCGGATGCGCGAGACGATCAGCGCAACCAGCACCAGCACGCTGGCCAGCGCGGTAAGAAGCAATTGGATGTCGGAGGAGGACATGGACGGGCCTGGGAAAAATGGGCGCGGCCCTGCGGCCGTTTGCAGGCCGCTTGCAGGCCATACGCCGAAAGAAACTCGGATTTTATTCCCGCCAAGCTGAACGCCCAGTCAGGAAAGCCGCAAGCCCCGGGGCCTGTTCACACCGCGACGAAGCGGGCCTCAACCCGCCGCGCCCAGCAGTCCCGGCCGGCCTTCGTGCGCGGCCTGGGCCCGTTCCAGGATGAATTCGATGATCATCGAGATCGCCCGCGGATGGTGCCGGTTGGGCATGTACAGCATGTACATGCCGCGTCCGAAAATGCTCAGCCGCCATTGCGGCAGCGCGGCCACCAGATCGCCGCGCGCAATGTCGTCATGGACCACGTAGTCCGGCACCACGCCCACGCCCAACCCCGCCAAGGTCGCATCGCGCAGGAAAGCGTAGTTACGCGAGATCACGGTCGGCTCCAGTATCACGTGCTGCCGCGGCTGGCCGCCGTAGTAGGCGGAAAGCCGCAAGGGCCGGCCAATGACCGCGGCGCTGATGGTGGGCGTGCGCGCCAGCTCTTCCGGATGCTGCGGCAGGCCCCGGGCGGCGGCATAGGCCCGGGACGCGCAGGCCACGTAGCGGACCTGGCCCAGCTCGCGCGCCACCAGGTTCTGCGGCGGTTCGGACATGATGCGTATCGCGATGTCGACCTCGTCGCGCAGCAGATCGTCCACGCTGTTCTCGAACAGCACGTCCAGCACGATGTCCGGATAGGCCCGCTTGAACTCCAGCAGCCAGGGCGTCATCACGAACTGTCCGTAGCCGCTGGGCACGCTCAGCCTGACCTTGCCCTGCGGCGTCTTGCCCAGGGTCTCGACGGATTCGCGCGCCGCCGCGAGTTCGTCCTGGATGCTGCGGCCATGCTGATACAGCTTCAGTCCGATTTCCGTGGGCTCCACATGCCGGGTGGTGCGGCGCACCAACTGCATGCCCACCGAGCGCTCCAGCTGATTCAGGTGGTAGCTGACATTGGCGCGCGTCATCTTCAGGCGGCGCGCGGCCTCGCTGAGATTGCCCGCGTCCAGTATTTCCACCAGCAATGTCAGGGATTTGGTGTCCATCCAGGGCCTCCTCGCCAGGGTGATGCACCCGCCAATTGTCAAATTTTTTTGACTTCAATGTCAATTATCGATGCCATTGTCAAGACTTCTTTACTGCGAAAGAATGAGGCCAGAAAAGACGGGCCGTTCCTGGCCCACCAGGCTGAGTCCTGGCGGCCGCCCCTGGCGCCGCCGCCACGGCAGACCTCATCGGAGACACTGTCCATGACAGACAGCGCAAGCACCGGCGCAGCCAGCACGCGCCGCTATGACGACATCCTGGTCGTCACCATCGACCATCCCCCCGTCAATGCCCTGAGCGCCGCCGTGCGCGCCGACCTGGCCGCGGCCATCCGCGACGCCCAGGCCGACCCGCAGGTGCGCGCCATCCTGCTCATGGGCGCAGGCAAGAACTTCATCGCCGGCGCCGACATCCGCGAATTCGGCAAGCCGCCGCAACCGCCCATCCTGCCCGAGGTCTGCAACCAGATCGAAGCCAGCGCCAAACCGGTGGTGGCCGCGCTGCATGGCGCGGCGCTGGGCGGCGGACTGGAAGTGGCACTGGCCGCGCACTACCGCGTCGCGCTGGCGGGCGCCAAGCTGGGCCTGCCCGAGGTGAACCTGGGCCTCCTGCCCGGCGCCGGCGGCACCCAGCGCGCCCCGCGCCTGATGGGCGCGCAGGCGGCGCTGGACTTGATGCTGAGCGGCAAGCACCTGACCGCCGGATCGGCCCTGGAAGCGGGCTTGGTGGACGCGTTGTCCGACGAAGCCGATCCGCTCGACGCGGGCCTGGCCTACACCCGGCAACTGCTGGCCGTGGGCGCCGGCCCGCGCCGCACCCGCGATGCCGGGGCGCTCGAAGACCGCGCCGCCGCGCTGGCCCAGGTCGACGCCGCCGCCGAACGCATCGCCCGAACCACCCGCGGGCTGTACTCGCCCGCCAAGATCGTCGAGGCCGTGCGCGCCGCCATCGAGCAGCCTTTCGAGGAAGGCCTGCGCACCGAACGCGCCCTGTTCCTGCAATGCCTGGACAGCCCGCAGCGCGCGGGCCTGGTGCATGCCTTCTTCGCGGAACGCGACACGGCCAAGATGCCGGGGCAAGAGCCCGCCCGGCCGCGGCGGCTGGAACGCATCGGCATCGTCGGCGGCGGCACCATGGGCGCGGGCATTGCCGTGTCGGCGTTGGACGCCGGCTTTCCCGTGACCATGGTCGAGCAGGACGAGGCCGCACTGGAACGCGGCCGCGGTCGCGTCGCGCAGGTCTACGAGCTGCTGGTCAAGAAAGGCCGGATCGGCGCCGACGAGCGCGACGCCCGCATGGCGCGCTACACGGGTTCGACCCGCTACGAGGCGCTGGATGACGCCGACCTCATCATCGAGGCCGTGTTCGAGGACATGGCGGTCAAGCAGACCGTGTTCGCGCAGCTGGACCGCGTGGCCAAGCCCGGCGCGGTGCTGGCCACCAATACCTCCTATCTGGACATCAACCGCATTGCCGCCGCCACGCGCGGACCCGCCGACGTGCTGGGCCTGCACTTCTTTTCGCCGGCCAACATCATGAAGCTGCTGGAAGTCGTGGTGGGCGACCACACCGCGCCCGACACCGTGGCCACCGGCTTCGAACTGGCGCGGCGCCTGCGCAAGATCCCGGTGCGCGCCGGCGTCTGCGATGGCTTCATCGGCAACCGCGTCCTGGCCGTGCACCGCCAGGCGGCCGACATGATGATGGAGGACGGCGCCTCGCCCTACGAGATCGACGCCGCCGTGCGCGCCTTCGGCTACCCCATGGGGCCGTACCAGATGGCGGACTTGGCGGGCGGCGATATCGGTTGGGCCACGCGCAAGCGCCGCGCCCCCACCCGCGATCCCGCCCTGCGCTATGTGCAGATTCCCGACCGGCTGTGCGAACGCGGCTGGTTCGGCCAGAAGACGGGCCGCGGCTTTTACCTCTACCCCGACGGCGCGCGCCAGGGCGAACAAGATCCCGAAGTGCTCGCCCTCATCGACGCCGAACGCGCGCGCGCCGGCGTCACGCCGCGCGCCTACACGCAAGAAGACATCCAGCGCCGCTACCTGGCCGCCATGATCAACGAAGCGGCCAATGTGCTGCATCAGGGCATCGCCCAGCGCCCGTCCGACATCGACGTGGTGTTCCTGTCCGGCTACGGCTTTCCGCGCTATCGCGGCGGCCCGATGCACTACGCCGACAGCGTCGGGCTGAACCGTGTACTGGCCGATATCCGCGGCTATGCGCAGGAGGATCCCGCCTTCTGGAAACCCTCGCCGCTGCTGGTGCAACTGGCCGAATCCGGCCGCAATTTCGCCACCCTGAATCCATCCGCCTGACCCCGATACCAGACAGGAACACGCCATGCGCGAAGCCGTCATCGTCTCCACCGCCCGCACCCCCATCACCAAGGCGGGGCGCGGCGAATTCAACCTGATCGCCGGTCCCACCCTGGCCGCGCATGCCGTGCGCGCCGCTGTCGACCGCGCCGGCATCGATCCCGCCCTGATCGAGGACGCCTTCATTGGCTGCGGCTATCCGGAAGGCGCCACCGGCCGCAACATCGGCCGCCAGGCCGTGATCCGCGCCGGCCTGCCGGTCAGCGTGGGCGGCGCCACCGTCAACCGCTATTGCGCCTCGGGCCTGCAGGCCATCGCTTCGGCCGCCAGCCGTATCGTCATGGACGGCGCCCCCGCCATGATCGCGGGCGGCGTGGAGCTGGTGTCGCAAATCCGCAGCCGCGACGACGGCGTCAGCGGCATGGACCCGTGGATCGTGGACCACAAGCCCGAACTCTACCTGCCCATGATAGAAACCGCCGACATCGTGGCGGCCCGCTACGGCATCAGCCGCGAAGCCCAGGACCATTTCGCCGCGCAAAGCCAGGCGCGCACCGAGGCCGCGCAGGCCGCGGGCCGGTATGTGGAAGAGATCATCCCCGTCACCACCATCATGTCCGTCACCGACCGCGCCACCGGCGCCGTCAGCGAACGCGAAGTGACCGTGGACCGCGACACCTGCAACCGCCCCGGCACCACCTATGAAGCCCTGGCCTCGCTGGCGCCCGTGCGCGGCGCCGGCCAGTTTGTCACGGCAGGCAATGCCTCGCAGTTGTCGGACGGCGCCGCTGCCTGCGTGCTGATGGAAGCCGCCGAAGCCCAACGCGCCGGCATCAAACCGCTGGGCGCGTTCCGCGGACTGGCGATCGCCGGCTGCGAACCCGACGAGATGGGCATAGGCCCAGTCTACGCCGTGCCCAAGTTGTTGGCGCGCCACGGCCTCAAGGTGCAGGACATCGATCTCTGGGAATTGAACGAAGCCTTCGCCTCGCAAGCCTTGTATTGCCAGGAAAAGCTCGGCATCCCGATGGACCGCCTGAACGTGGACGGCGGCGCCATTGCCCTGGGCCACCCCTTCGGCGTCACCGGCGCCCGCCTGGCCGGCCACGTGCTCATCGAAGGCCGCCGCCGCGGCGCCCGCTATGCCATCGTCACCATGTGCGTGGGCGGCGGCATGGGCGCGGCCGGCCTGTTCGAAATCTACTGAGGATCCCCCATGGACCTGGAATTCACCCCCGAAGAAAACGCCTTCCGCGATGAAGTGCGGACCTTTCTTGCCAGCCACCTGCCTGAACGCCTGTCCGCCAAGGTCGTGCAGGGCAAGCTGCTGACGCGCGCCGACATGGTCGAATGGCACGCCATCCTCAACCGGCAGGGTTGGCTCGCCAGCCATTGGCCAGTTGAGTACGGCGGCACCGGCTGGAGCACCGTGCAGAAGTACATCTTCGAAAACGAATGCGCGCTGGCCGGCGCGCCGCGCATCGTGCCCTTCGGCCTCAGCATGCTGGGCCCGGTGCTGATCAAGTACGGCACCGAGGCGCAGCGGCGCCACTGGCTGCCGCGCATCCTCGACGGCAGCGACTGGTGGTGCCAGGGCTACTCCGAACCCGGCGCGGGCTCCGACCTGGCCTCGGTCAAGACCACGGCGGTGCGCGACGTCGACAGCTACATCGTCAACGGCCAGAAGACCTGGACCACGCTGGGCCAGTACGCCAACATGATCTTCTGCCTGGTGCGGACGTCGCAGGAAGGCCGGCGCCAGGAAGGCATCAGCTTCCTGCTGATCGACATGGCGAGCCCCGGTGTGGAAGTGCGCCCCATCATCACGCTGGACGGCGAACACGAAGTCAACGAGGTGTTCTTGTCCGACGTGCGGGTGCCGGCCGCCAACCTGGTGGGCGAAGAAAACCGCGGCTGGACCTGCGCCAAATACCTGCTGACCTATGAACGCACCAACATCGCCGGCGTCGGCCAATCGACCGCGGCGCTGGCGCGCCTGAAGACCGTGGCCCAGCGCCAACGCAAGAACGGCCGGCCGCTGGCCGAGGATCCGGACTTCGCCGCGCGCCTGGCGCGCGTCGAGATCGAACTGGCCAATATGCGCACCACCAACCTGCGCGTGGTCGCGGCCGTGGCCGGCGGCGGCGCGCCCGGCGCCGAAAGCTCCATGCTGAAGATACGCGGCACCCAGATCCGCCAGGAAATCAGCGCGCTGAACCGCCGCGCCATGGGCCCCTATGCCCGCCCCTTCGTGCCCGAGGCCCTGCACGACGGCTACGACTCGCTGCCCATCGGCCCCGAGGGCGCCGAGAGCGCCGCCGCGCAGTACTTCAACAACCGCAAGCTGTCGATCTTCGGCGGCTCCAATGAAATCCAGAAGAACATCATCTCCAAGATGATCCTTGGACTGTAAGGGCCCGCCATGAACTTTGAACACACCGAAGACCGGCGCATGCTCTCCGACATGCTGCGCCGCTTTGTCGCCGAACAGAGCGACTTCGCCACGCGCGACCGCAATGCCCGCTCGGAACGCGGCTACAGCCTGGAACTGTGGCAGCGCTATGCCGAACTGGGCGCCGTCGGCGCGCTGTTTGCCGAAGCGGATGGCGGGCTGGGCGGAACCGGCTTCGACATCTCCGTGGTGTTCGAGGCCCTGGGCCGCGGCCTGGCCGTCGAACCCCTGCTCGACGCGTTGATGGTCGGCAGCGCCATCGCCGCCGCCGGCACGCCGGCGCAGCGCGAGGCGCTGGAAGGCCTGATCGCGGGCACCCTCACCGCCGCGCTGGCCCACGCCGAACCCGACTCCGGCTACGAACTGGCGCATGTCGAAACCCGCGCCGAACGCAGCCAGGACGGCTGGGTGCTCAACGGCGCGAAAGCGGTGGTCGCGGCGGGCGAACATGCCGACCTGTTCCTGGTCCCCGCCCGCAGCGCGGGCGGCCCGGACGACGAGGCCGGCATCAGCCTGTTCCTGGTCAGCGCCGGCACGCCCGGCCTGACGGCGCGCGGCTATGGCCTGATCGACGGCGGGCGCGCGGCGGAACTCGTGCTCGACGGCGTGCAGCTGGCGCCAGAGGCCCTTCTGGGCGAAGCCGGCGCGGGCTATCCGCTGCTGGAACGCGCCGCCGGCCACGGCATCCTGGCCCTGTGCGCCGAAGCCGTGGGCGCGATGGACTGCGCCCGCGACGCCACCCTGGAATACCTGCGCACGCGCCGCCAGTTCGGCGCCCCCCTCGGCAGCTTCCAGGCCTTGCAGCACCGCATGGCCGACGTGTTGCTGGAGATAGAACAGGCGCGCTCGGCCGTGATCAACGCCGCGGCCGCGCTCGACCACCCCGACCGCGCCACCCGCGAGCGCGCGCTGTCCGCCGCCAAATACACCATCGGCCGCATCGGCACCCTGGTGGCCGAAGAGAGCATCCAGTTGCACGGCGGCATCGGCATGACCTGGGAGTTGCCGCTGGCGCACTACGCCAAGCGCCTGGTCATGATCGACCACCAGTTGGGCGACGAAGACCATCACCTGCGGCGCTACATCGCGCTGGGGCAGGCTTGAGAGGAGGCTCTTGCAATGACTCAGGTCCATGCCGCCCCGCCCCTCTCGCCACCCTTCGCCGCGCCCTTCGCCGTGCGCAGCGCCGCGGACGTGCAGCGTCTGCAAGCCCGGCCGCTGGCCGAGACGCTCACGGTGCAAAGCACCTACGAGATCTTCCGCAACTCGGCCGCGGCCTTCGGCGACAAGACCGCGCTGACCTTTCTGCGCAGCGCCGACCCTGGCGACGCGCCGCTGCGCTGGAGCTACCGCGAACTGCTGGCCGGCATCCACCAGACCGCCAACCTGCTGCATGAGCTGGGCGTGGGTCCGGACGACGCCGTCGGCATCCTGCTGCCCGGTTGCCTCGAGTACCACCTGGCGCTGTGGGGCGGCGAGGCTGCCGGCATCGTCCAGCCCTTGAATCCCTTGCTGGCCGAAGACAAGCTCGTTTCCCTCATGACCACGGCGCGCGCCAAGGTCCTGATCGCCTACGGGTCCGACGTGGAATGCGGTTCCTGGTCCAAGGCGCTGCGCCTGCGAGAACGCGTGCCCACGCTGCACACGCTGCTGCGCGTGGCGCCGCTGGACGAGCCGTCCCCGGCCCGCCCCGCGCTGCCCGACCATGCGCTGGATTTCAACGCCGCGCGCGCCGCGCAGCCGGCCGACCGCCTGGTCAGCGGCCGCGCGATCCAGGCGGGCGACGTAGCCGCGTACTTCCATACCGGCGGCACCACCGGCGCACCCAAGCTGGCCATCCACACGCATGCCAACCAGGTCTTCAGCGCCTGGGCCGCGGTGCAATTGCAGAACGCCGGACCGGACGACGTGGTCATCAACGGCTATCCGCTGTTCCATGTGGCGGGCGTGCTGCCGGCATCGCTGGCCGCCCTGTCGGCGGGCGTGGAAACCGTCATCCCCACCACCCTGCTGCTGCGCAACCGCGACGTGCTGCGCAACTACTGGCGCCTGGTCGAACACCACCGCGCCACCTCGTTGCAAGGCGTGCCCACCATCCTCGCGGCGCTGGCCGAAGTGCCGCTGGCCGGCGCCGACATCTCCTCGCTGCGCTATTGCCGCACGGGCGCCGCGCCCCTGCCCGCCGAGCTGGCGGCCCGCTTCAAGCGCCTGTTCGGACTGCACGTCAACGAAAGCCTGGGCATGACGGAAATGGCGGGAATCTCCACCATCTCGCCGCCGGGCTGCGAATTTCCAGTGGGCTGCGTCGGCTTCCCGCTGCCCTATGTGCAGGTCCGCATCGTCGGCCTGGACATGCCGGCCGGCACGCCCGCGCGCGACCTGCCCGCAGGCACTGCCGGCATGGTGCTGTTCAAGGCGCCCAACGTCATCCCCGGCTTTCTCGACCCCGAAGACACGGCGCGCGCCTTTACCGAGGACGGCTGGCTGATCAGCGGCGACGTGGGTTACCTGGACGACGCTGGCCGCCTGCACCTGCAAGGCCGCGCCAAGGACCTGATCATCCGCAGCGGCCACAACATCGATCCCAAGACCATCGAGGACGCACTCGCCTCGCACCCCGCTGTGCAGCTCTGCGCCGCGGTCGGCGCTCCCGACGCCTATGCCGGCGAACTGCCCATCGCCTTCGTCACGCTGGCCGAGGGCGCGCAGGTACAAGAAGCCGAACTGCTGGCCCATGCCGCCGCCCACGTGGACGAGAGTCCGGCGCGGCCCAAGCGCGTCATCGTGCTGGACAGCATGCCCATGACCAATGTCGGCAAGATCTACAAGCCCGATCTGCGCCGCCTGGCCACCGCCGTATCGGCCCAGGCCGTGGTGGCGCACACCCTGCAGGACGCTGGCCTGATCGACGACGGCACGCTGTTCCGCGTAGAGGCCAACGCCCAGCCCGAGGTCGCCGTCGTTGCGGACACCCGCACGCCTGAACCCCTGAAAGCCAGCCTGCGCGACGCGCTGGCCCGGCTGCCAGTCAAGGTCGCCCTGCGCGACTGAGCAGTCCCCCCACACAAAACAACACCCAGGAGACAAACCCATGACCCACCAGCCCCTGCGGCGCGCCTGCCTCGGCGCCACGCTGCTCGCTATGGCCGGCGCCGCCCTGCCTTTCGCCGCCGCCGCGCAAGGCGCCTACCCGTCCAAGCCGATCACGCTGATCGTGCCCTTCCCGGCCGGCGGTTCCACCGACCGCCACCTGCGCATCGTGGCGCAGGACGCCGCCAAATACCTGGGGCAGCCCGTCATCGTGGAAAACCGGCCCGGCGCCGGCGGCACCCTGGGCCCCGCCACCATGGCCAAGACCGCCAAGCCCGACGGCTACACCGTCACTCTGTACACCCTGGCCATGCTGCGCATGCCCTATATGCAGAAGAGCAGCTGGGATCCCATCAACGACTTCAGTTTCATCCTGGGCCTGTCGGGCTATACCTTCGGCTTCACCGTCCGCTCCGATTCCCCGTACAAGACCTTCAACGAATACATCGAGGCGGCGCGCAAGGCGCCTGGCACCATCGACTACGGCTCCACCGGCATCGGTTCCTCGCCGCACCTGCTGATCGAGGAAGTCGCCATCAACGCCAAGGTGAAACTGAACCACGTACCGTTCAAGGGCAATGCCGACATGCAGCAGGCCCTGCTGGGCGGCCACGTCATGGCGCAAAGCGATGCGACCGGATGGGACCAGTTCGTGGACTCGGGCAAGATGCGCCTGCTGGTCACCTTCGGCGAAAAGCGCACCACGCGCTGGCCCGACGTGCCCACCGCCCAGGAGCTGGGCTACAAGGTAGTCTCCACCTCGCCCTACGGCCTGGCCGGCCCCAAGGGCATGGACCCCGCAGTGGTAAAGACACTGCACGACGCCTTCAAGAAGGCGCTGTTCGATCCCGCCAGCATGGACGTCATGAAGCAGCTGAACCAGGAGCCCGCCTATCGCGACAGTCAGGACTACAAGGAATGGGCGCAGGCCACCTACGTCAAGGAAAAAGGTCTGATCGAGTACCTGGGATTGATGGCGAAGTAAGGAAGAAACCTCCGGCGCCGCCTTCAGCGCAGCGCCGCGACCTCGACTGAGCTTGCGCCGCAAGCCTGCACCAACTCGGGATCGTGGCTGGCAAACAGCACGACCCGATCCCTTCCCCAAGTCTTGAACTGCTCGGCCAGCACGCCGCGCGCCTGCGCGTCCAAGCCGTTGCTGGCGCCGTCGGCGATGATGACGGCCGGGTCGCCCAGGGCCGCGGCTGTCAGATAGACCTTGCGCCGCGTGCCTGTCGACATCTGCTCGAAGCGCTTGTCCAGATGCGGCTCCAGCCCCAGCCGGAAGGCCAGGTCCAGCACGCTGTCGGCCAGCGGCACGTTCTTCTCTGCCGCGACCTGTTCCAGCAATCCGCGCCCCGTCTGCGCGGGCTGCGCCATGCAATTGTCTGGCACGTAGGCCAAGCGGGCCCGCGCTTGCGCCGGCGCCTGGGCCAGGGAATGCCCGTCGATCCAGACATCCCCCGAGTCCGGCGCGATCGCGCCCGCGATGATGCCCAGCAGCGTGGACTTGCCGGTGCTGTCTTCTTCGCACAGCGCCACGCATCCGGGCCTGAAGGTATGGGTCAGCCCCTGGAAGACGAGATGGTCGCCGTAGCGCTTGCCGAGATTGTCGATTCGTAGCATGGCCGGGAGTGTACGCAGGAACACGCCGCTCGGCCATCGCCGCCTGGGCGTGGCGTCAACGCAGCAAATGTGAACTGAACTCAAATTTTTCCCCATTGACGGTGTGGGAATCCGCATTTTTGCCGTACATTACGCGGCGTAAATAAATGTTATTTTTCAGCAAAAATATTTCGAATTCTGTAACGGTTGCCTCGCCTGTTCCTGCAATCCCCCCGCTGAGCGACCTACCACAAAGACGCATTTAGTTTCATTTACATCAATACAACGTCCAATTTTGCCGGGCTGCATCGCCGCCGGCATAGAAGAGATCAATGAATCACGTCTATCGAGTAGTCTTCAACGCCGCCGCCGGCGTGTGGCAGGCCGTCAGTGAAATCGCCCGCGGGCCGGCAAAAAGCAGCAGCCCTGCCCGGCGCCTGCGCCGTAGCGCCGCGCAACTGACGGGCGCAGTGGGCATTGCACTGGTCGCCACGGGCGCGCAAGCCGCGGGTGGGAATCCGCAGTACTGGGATGGCAGTCATTCCATCGCGAACGGCACGGTGGATGGCGCCTCGGGGATCTGGGATTACGCCAATACCAACTGGACCTCTTCCGACGGCTTGTCCAACCAGGCCTGGACTGGCGGCGACGCGGTGTTCGAAGGCACGACTGGGACCGTGGCGGTCGGCGGCCGGCACAACGTCAGCGGCATGACATTCAGCACCGATGGCTACAAGCTCGTGGGCGGAGCCAATGGCCAACTGACCACCAGCGGCAATATGGACATCGTGGTCCACCCGGCCGTGACCGCCACCTTGGGCGTGGCGATCGGCGGCAGCGGTGCGTTGAGCAAGTTCGGTGCAGGCACGCTGGTGCTCAACGGCGACAACAGCTACAGCGGCGTGACACAGCTCAGCGGGGGCCGTCTGGTGGTAGGCAGCAACACGGCCCTGGGTACCGGCGCCTTGTTCGCGCTCCCCAGCACCGTGCTTGATGCCAACAGGCAGGTGGCCCTGAACAACAGCGTGCAATTGCTGGGAAGTTTGGAGATAGGCGGAAGCGCCGACCTCACCTTGAACGGTACGGTTGGCGGCCCAGGCTGGCTGATCAAGAACGGCGCGGCCAACCTTACCCTGAACGGAACCAATAGCTACCTGGGAGGCGTCACGCTGAACGCCGGCACCTTGACGGTGGGCAACAATCAAGCCTTGGGCGGCGGCGCCCTGACCGTTGGCGGCAACTCGACCCTGACGGCCAACCAGGCTACCTCCCTGGTCAACCCCATCGCACTGAACGCCAACCTGGCGGTGACCGGCGACAATGACCTGAGCCTGAATGGCTCGATTTCTGGCCCCGGCCAATTGGTGAAATCCGGCAACGGCACGCTCAGCCTGGGCGGCGTCAACACCTCCTCCGGTGGTGTCGCCCTCAGCGGCGGCACCTTGGAGCTCAAACACGGTAGCGGGCTGGGAACTGGGATGCTGGTCACCAGCGGCACCGCCACCCTCAAGAATTCCCTACAGGGCGCCGCCCTGACGATCCCCATCAGCGTCCATGGCGACCTGACCGTGGACACGCCGCAATCGCTGCTGCTGGCCGGCCCTTTGAGCGGCACCGGCAAGCTGACCAAGACCGGTGCGGATGCATTGATATTTCATGCCAATAGTTCCTACGGCGGCAGTTTCGATATCGCCCAAGGTGTCGTCACTTTCAACACCAACACCTCTTTGGGGTCCCCTTCCTCCGTCAACCTGGCCACGGGCACCACCCTGAACCTGCCCGGCAACACCAGCATAGGCTCCCTGACCGGTGCAGGCATCACGAACGTCGGCCCGGGCAGGCTAAACCTAGGCGGCAACAACCTCGACAGCGTGTACGCCGGTCAATTCGTCGGCCTAGGCACGCTGAATAAGGTCGGCGCCGGCACGCTGGAACTTGCCGGCAGCAGCGACATGGTCGGCTTCAGCCAGGTCAGCGGCGGGACCCTGCAGGTCACCGGTGTATTCAATGGCGCCGGCGTGGCGGTGGGCAACGGCGCGACCCTGACCGGCAGCGGCACAGTCAGCGGCCAGGCGAACATCGCCAACGGCGGTCACCTGGCGGGCGCCAGCGGCAGCACGCTGAACCTCGGCAGTCTCGTCCTGTCGCAGACCTCCAACATCGATGTGGCGCTGGGTACTCCCATCACGGGAGGTACGTCGCTCTTCAACGTCGGCGGTTCTCTGACCCTGGACGGCACCCTGAACATCACCGACGCCGGCGGCCTCGGGGATGGCGTGTACCGCCTGTTCACGTACGGCGGCACCCTGACCAACAACGTCCTCGCCTACGGCACCTTGCCGGGCACATGGACCGTAGGCGAACTGAATCTGCAGACCGCGACAGGCAATGAGGTCAATCTGCTGGTCAGCTCGCCGAACCAGCGCACCCTGTTCTGGGACGGCAACATGGTGGTGCCCAACGGTGTTGTCGAAGGCGGCACCGGCGTATGGAGCGCCGGCGCCACCAATTGGACCAATTTCGACGGCACGATCAATAGCAACTGGACCAGCCAGTTCGCCGTCTTCCAAGGCAACACCGGCGTCGTGCTGGTGCAGGGCGAACATACCGTCAACGGCATGCAGTTCATGACCGATGGCTACAACCTGGTGACAGGCGCCGGCGGCAGGCTCAATGCGGTCAACCGCGATGGCGGCAAGTTCGCCGTGCGGGTCGATCCGGGCGTCACTGCGGCGATCAACGTGGACATCAATGGCACCGGCACCCTGCAGAAGCTGGACCAGGGCACGCTGGTGCTCAATGGCAACAATGGCTATCAGGGCGGCACCTTGCTGGCAGGCGGCACGCTCGTGGCCGGCAGCAACAACGCGCTGGGCACGGCGACCCTGACCGCTACAGGCGGCACCACGCTGGGCAACAACAAGGTGCTTACGCTGACCAACGGGATCGTTGTCGAAGGCCAGTTGAACCTGGGCGGCATCCATGACCTGACCCTGAACGGCGACATCGCCGGCAACAGCGGCGGCCTGAACAAGAACGGCAGCGGCACCCTGACCCTGGGCGGCAACAACGCCTTTGGCGGCACGATGGCGCTGAGCGCCGGCAGGCTGGTGCTGGCCTCCGGCAATCCGCTGGGTAACAGCATCTTGAACACCTTCTCCGGCACGCAGCTGGACAACAGCGTGGCATTGAGCCTGAACAACACGGTCAACCTGGCTGGCGACCTGAACCTCGTCGGCAACCAGGACCTCACTTTGAGCGGCCTGGTCAACGGCATAGGCGGCCTGACCAAGCGCGGCACGGGCAAGCTGACCTTGAACGGCGCCAACTCTTTCCAGGGCGGTGTCGACCTGACCGGCGGCAACCTGGCCGTGGGCCACGATGCCGCGCTCGGCGAGGGCACGCTGACCGTGCGCAACGCGGGAACCCTGGAAGCCAGCCGCGCGGTGACCCTGGCCAACAACGTGCAACTGAGCGCCTCCCTGGCGCTGGACGGCAGCAATGATTTCACCCTGAACGGGGTGATCAACGGTTCCACCGAGCTGGTCAAGAACGGCGCCGGCCGACTCACCCTCAATGGCGATAACCGCCATAGCGGCGGCACCACGGTCAATGACGGCAACTTGAGCCTGGGCAATGCCGCGGCGCTGGGCACCGGCATGCTGACTGTCACGGGCAACACGCAACTGGATACCGCCGGCCCGATGCGCCTGGGCAATACCGTCAACGTCGATGGCGCGCTCACGGTGGCGGGCAACAACAGCCTGATCCTGGATGGACAGCTCAACGGCAACGGCACGCTGCGCAAGTTCGGCACGGACGACCTCTCGCTTACCAGCAGCGCCAACACCTTCAGCGGCATGATCGATCTGCAAGACGGTAGCCTGACCACCGCGGGCAACAACGCGCTGGGCCAGAATGCCACCGCGAACGTGGCAGCCGGCGCCAATCTGTTCATCACCAATCTGGCTCGTCTGGCCAGCCTGAACGGCAATGGCACCGTGACGGTCTCGAATGGGAACAACCTGACCATCGGCGCCAACGGGGCCAACAGCAACTTCGGCGGCCAGCTCGACGGCAAGGGTTGGTTGACCAAGAGCGGCACGGGATCGCTGGTTCTTTCCGGCAACAACACGCTTACCGGCCAGACCTCGGTCAGCGCCGGCAGCCTGTGGGTAGACGGCTCGCTCGCCAGCACCAATGTGATGGTGTACAGCGGCGCTGCGCTGGGTGGAACCGGCAGCATCGCCGGCGACGTGACGCTGATGGGCGGCGCCACCCTGAACTTGACGGACGGCCACACGCTGTCGGTCGGCAGCATGGGGCTCGGCACCCAGTCGATCGTGAATGCCAGCCTGGGCGCCCCCGCCCTCGGCGGCGGCGCTGCCTTGGTGAACGTAGCCGGCGACCTGACCCTGGGCGGCACGCTCAATGTCAGCGACATCGGCGGCTTCGGCACCGGCGTGTACCGGCTCATGAACTATGGCGGCGACCTGTACGACAACGGCATGCGCTTCGGCAATATTCCCGGCAGCGTGCAAGCGGCCGACCTGACGTTGCAGACCGCCATCGCCAAGCAGGTCAATCTGCTGGTCGCCGCGCCCAACGTCACCGTGCAGTTCTGGGACGGCTCGCAAACCGTCGGCAACGGCGCGATCGAAGGCGGCAGCGGCACCTGGGACGGCGCCAACGCCAACTGGACCGGCGTCGACGGCAACGGGAACCGCGCCTGGGCTGGCAACTTCGCGGTGTTCCTGGGCGCCGCGGGAACGGTCACCGTCGCCGGCGCGCAAAGCATCACCGGCATGCAGTTCTTGACCGACGGCTATACCCTGGAGCGCGGTTCGCTGGGATCGCTCAACCTGGTCAACGGCGGTCAGGGCTATGCCGCGGTGCGCGTCGATCCCGGCGTGACCGCGACCATCAACGCCCCGCTCGTTGGCAGCGGCACGCTGGCCAAGCTCGACGCCGGCACCCTGGTGCTCAACGCGTCCAACGGCTACACCGGCGGCACGGCGCTCAACGGTGGCACGCTGGTGCTGGGCAACGACAAGGCGATGGGCAACGGTCTGCTGACCGCAGCCAACGGCACCACGCTGGACAGCAACACGGCAGTCACCGTGCGCAACAAGGTCGCGCTGAACGGCGCGCTGACGATCGCCGGTTCCAACGCCATGGAACTGAACGGCACCGTCGGCGGCGCCGGCGGCCTGATCAAGAACGGCGCGGCCAACCTGACCCTCAGCGGCGTCAACAGCTACGTCGGCGGCACCCTCCTGAACGCGGGCGGCCTGATCGTCGGCAACGGCGCTGCGCTCGGTTCCGGCACGCTGACGGTAGGCAGCGCAGCCACGCTGGACAACACCCAGGCGCTGGCGCTGGCGAACAACATTGCCCTGAACGCCGGCCTCGCCGTCCAAGGCAGCCACGACCTGACGCTCAACGGCAACATCTCGGGCGCGGGCAGCCTGACCAAGAACGGCGCCAGCACGCTGACGCTCAACGGCACCAACAGCTACACCGGCGGCACCTACGTCAACAGCGGCACGGTAGCGTTGGGCGCGGGCAGCAGCCTCGCCGCCACCGGCACCGTGACCGTGGCCAACGGCGCCACCTTCGACCTGTCGGCAGGCCAAGGCGCCCAGGTGTTCGGCACCCTCGCGGGCGCCGGCAATATCAAGATGGGAGCCAATTCCCTGCTGGCAGGCGGATCGGGCGACGGCATCTTCGCCGGCTCGGTCAGCGGCACGGGCACCCTGGTCAAGCAGGGCTCGGGCACGCAGACCCTGACCGGCGCCAACAGCTATACCGGCGGCACGCTGGTCGCGGACGGCACGCTGCGCGCGGGCTCCACCACGGCATTGGTCCAAGGCACCGGCTATCAAGTGCTGACGGGCGCCGTGCTGGACCTCAACGGCAACGCGCTGCTGGCCAGCAGCCTGAGCGGCGGCGGCACCGTGGCGCTAGGCGGCGGACGCTTGACCGCGGACATCGCGGCGGGCAGTGCGTCCACCTACATGGGCATCGTCGTGGGCAGCGGCGACCTGGTCAAAACCGGCGCTGGCGCACTCGCACTGACCGGCGGCAGCGCCTTCACGGGCGGCGTGCAGCTCAAGCAAGGCAGCATCGCCCTGGGCCATGCGCAAGGCCTGGGTACGGGCACGCTGGCCATGGACGACGGCACCGTCATCAGCCTGATCGCCAACGGCATGACCATCGCCAACAACCTGGCCATGACGGGCACGAATGACCCGGTCATCGACACCGGCGCCAACACGGCCACCTGGGCCGGCGCCATCACGGGCGGCGGCTTCCTCACCAAGCAGGGAACCGGCGTGCTGACGCTGACCAGCGCAGGCAACACCTACACCGGCGCGACCGACGTCGCGCAAGGCACGCTCAAGGCCGGCGCGGCCAACACATTCAGCAGCGCCTCGGCCCACACCGTGGCCAGCGGCGCGGTGCTGGACCTGGCGGGCTACAGCCAGACCGTGGCCAGCCTGAACAACAGCGGCACGGTCAATCTCAGCGGCGCCACGCCGGGCGCCGTGCTCAAGGTCACCGGCCCCTACGTGGGCAACAACGGCAAGCTGGGCGTGTCCACCGTGCTGGGCGCGGATGGCAGCGCCACCGACAAGCTGCTGTTGAGCGGCTCCAGCGCCATCGCCAGCGGCAGCACCACGGTGCAGATCGCCAATGCCGGCGGCCTGGGCGCGCAGACGGGCAGCCAGGGCATCCAGGTCATCTCCACCGAGAACGGCGCCAGCCTGCAACCCGGCAGCTTCACGCTGGCGGGCGGCCATGTCGATGCCGGCGCCTACGAGTACCGTCTGACCCAGACGGCACAGGGCGCCGCGCTGCACTCGACCAACACGCAGGTCAACCCCGGCCCCGGCACCGATCCTGGCACCCCCGCGCCTGCCTACCGCGAAGAAGTGCCGCTGCTGTCCTCCCTGCCCGCTCAACTGCGCCAGGCGGACATGGCGATGCTCGGCGACATGCGCAAGCGCATGGGCGACGACGTCGCTCAAGGCGCCATCGACCAGGACCCGAACCACCGCGCTTGGGCCCGGGTGCTGCGCACGGCTCCGACCATCACGCAGCAAGGCACGGTCAACCCCGAGAGCAGCGGCCACCTGACCGGCTTCCAAGCCGGCGTGGACGTGTACGCCAGCCGCAACCTCAGGGCCGGCCTGTACGTCGGCCAACTGGACGGCGACATGGGCGTGCGCGGCTTCTCCAGCGGCATGGAGCGCAAGTACGCGGGCTACAACAACCTGCGCGGCCGCTACGTGGGCCTGTACGGCACCTGGCAGCACGACTCGGGCCTGTACGCCGACGCCGTGATCCAGGGCGCCGACTACCGCAGCAGCCTGCGCACGGCCGACACCGGCGCCGGCGCCACCACCAAGGGCCACGGCTGGCTGGCCTCGCTCGAAGTGGGCAAGCCGATCGACCTGGGCAGCAGCTGGCAGCTCGAGCCGCAAGCGCAGATCATCTACCGCAAGCTCGACCTGGACGACACCACGATTAGCCTGGCCAAGGTCAAGAACGATGCGGACGACGACTGGACCCTGCGCCTGGGCGCCCGGGTCAAGGGCAGCTACAGCATCGGCGGCACCGTGCTGCAGCCCTTTGCGCGCGTCAATCTGTACAAGGCCAGCAACACCACCGACGTGGCCAGTTTCAGCGCGCCGGCCGGCACCACCGACATCCGCGCCAAGGGCGGCTATACCTCGACCGAACTGGCGGTCGGCGCCATGGTGCAGTTGACCAAGAACACCAGCCTCTACGGCGACGTGGGCAAGCTCTGGGCCAACAGCGGTGACAGCCGCGTCAAGACCGGCGCGCAGGGCTCCATCGGTTTGAAAGTGCTCTGGTAAGCCTCGTGGCATGGGCCGGGTAACCGGCAGCTAGCCTGACCAAGCCCGCAGCGGTAGATCCGCGGCGGGCTTTTTTTCTTCTGCCAGGCGCACGTCACGCCTGCTCCCGCTGCGTACTGGTGGTAGTCCTGTCTGCCATCCGCGGCCATCGAACCCGGCCCGACATTGCGCCTCACCAAAATCAGTGATTACCCAAACCGAGATTTTGTCTTACATTTACACTCTGTAATTGGATGTTAAGCGCACAAACACGCCGCTCAGGTTAGTGCGGGCGACTGTGTGCCCTGATGGCAATCGTCCGCCCCTCCCCATGATTTTCATTGCTGTTCAGGCAAGGCCGAATCCGGATTTTTGCCTAGCTAGCATTCGCTCAATCATTTGAAGGCATCAATGAATCACGTCTATCGAGTTGTGTTCAACGCCACCTCCGGTGTGTGGCAAGCCGTCAGTGAAATCGCCCGCGGGCCGGGAAAGAGCAGCTGCCCCGCGCGGCGTGCGCGCCGCAAGGCGGCGCAAACCGCGCTGGCGTTCGGCGCAGCCCTGGCGATTCCTGCGGGCGTTCATGCGCAACTGCTCTGGGACGGCAGCCATTCCGTCGCGAACGGCTCGGTGGACGGCGGCGCCGGAATCTGGGATGCCGCCAATACCAATTGGGCTTCCGCCGGCGCGCAGCCCAACCGGGCCTGGAATGGCGGCGACGCGGTATTTTCGGGCGCTGCGGGTACGGTATCGATAAGTGGACAGCAGAACTTCACAGGTTTGGAGTTCCTCACGGACGGCTACAACCTGGTGGGTGGAACAACCAGCCGCTTGAACGCGATCAACGGCCTGGGTGGAACGGTGGCCTTGCGAGTCGCCCCCAATGTGACCGCGACCATGGGCGTGACCCTAGGCGGCATCGGCACCCTGGAAAAGCTCGGCAGCGGCACCCTGGCGGTCAACGGGAACAATAGCTATACCGGCGGCACGCGGCTCAGCGCGGGCCGGCTGGTGGCAGGCAGCAATACGGCACTGGGCAGCGGCGACCTGACCGCGATGAACAACACCGTGCTCGACGCCAACCGCACCGTCACCCTGGCCAACAACGTGCAACTGCTGGGCGCCATGGGGATAGGCGGCAGCGCCGACCTGACCTTGAACGGCAGCATCGCCGGCATCGGCTCGCTGATCAAGAACGGCCCGGCCACCCTCACCCTGACTGGCGCCAACCTCTATCAGGGCGGCACCACGCTGAACGGCGGCGCCCTGGCCGTGGGCCACGATCAGGCGCTGGGCGCCGGCGGCCTGACGGTCGGGGGCAACTCGACCCTGACCGCCATTCGCGCCACGGCCCTGGCCAACCCCATTGCCCTCAATGCCAATCTGGCCGTCAACGGCGCCAACGACCTGAACCTGAACGGCCAGATCAGCGGCACGGGCCAACTGGTCAAATCCGGAACCGGCACGCTCAGCCTGGGCGGCAACAACAGCTACACCGGCGGTATCGCCCTGAGCGGTGGCACCTTGTTGCTCAACAACAATAACGCGCTGGGCGCTGGCGCACTGATCGCGTCCGGCACCGCCACGCTGAAGAACGCTCAGCCCATGGCGCTGGGGAACGCGATCAGCGTCAATGGCGACCTCACCCTGGAGACCTCCGCGATGTTGAGCGCGACCGGCCTCCTGAGCGGGAGCGGCAACCTGACCAAGGCTGGCGTCGACGAATTGGTGCTGATCGGCAACAACACCTATAACGGCAACCTCAATATCACTGGAGGCGTAGTCACCACCCTGGGCGGCTCGGCCCTGGGCAACCCCACCGCCGTCAAACTGGCTGCGGGCACCACGCTGAACCTCAACGGCGACACCGCAATAGGTTCCCTGAACGGTGGCGGCACCGTCAACATTGGGTCGCTGACTGCGTTGGCAGTAGGCGGCAGCAACACCGACAGCATGTATGCAGGGACACTGACCGGCAACGGCATGATGCGCAAGACCGGCACCGGCACACTGGAGTTGGCAGGCAGCAGCACGTTGGGCGACGCGATAGACGTCAACGGCGGCACCTTGAAAGTAAGCGGCTCCGTGAACGGCGGCGTGGCGGTTCATACTGGCGGAACGGTGAGCGGAAGTGGCTCGATCGGCGGCCTGCTGAGCGTCGACGACGGCGGCCATCTGGGCGGCGTCAGCGGCCGCACGCTGACCGCCGGCAGGATGGTCTTCACGCAGAATGCCAACATCGATGCCGCGCTGGGTTCTCCTACCACCGGCAACACCGCCCTCTTCAGGTCCACCAGCGACCTGACCCTGAATGGCGTGTTGAACATCACCGATGCCGGCGGTTTCGGCAATGGCGTCTACCGCCTGTTCGACTACGCCGGCGGTCTTACCAACAACATCCTCGACTACGGCACCTTGCCGGGCTCGATGCTCACGTCAGACCTGACATTGCAGACCGCGATCCCACACGAGGTCAACCTGATACTCGCCTCGCCAAACCGGGCGGTGCAATTCTGGGATGGCGGCAACACGGTGATGAACGGCGCCATCGAGGGCGGCAGCGGCGTGTGGAACGCCACAAACACCAATTGGACGGCTTCCGACGGGAATGGCAATCGGACCTGGCTTGGCCAGTTCGCCGTTTTTCAAGGCGCGGCCGGCACCGTGACGGTGGACGGCGTACAAACCAGCGACGGCATGCAGTTCATGACCGATGGCTATCAGCTGGTGAGCGGCGCCAACGGCTCGCTCAATGCAGTCAACCGCGATGGCGGCAATTTCGCCGTCCGGGTCGATCCGAACGTCACCGCGACGATCGGCGTGGACATCAACGGCAACGGCACCTTGCAGAAACTGGACCATGGCAAACTGGTCCTCAACGGCAATAACGGCTACGTCGGAGGCACACTGCTGGACGGCGGCACGCTGGTAGTAGGCCACAACAACGCGCTGGGCACCGGCGCCTTGACCGCCGCCGCAGGCACCACGTTGGCCAATGAGGCGGCTGTCACACTGAGCAACGACATCATTGCCAATGGCCAATTGACCCTGGCCACCGGCAACGACCTGACGTTGAATGGCGCCATCAGCGGTAGCGGCGGGCTCAACAAGATCGGCGCCGACGTTCTGACTCTGGCCGGAACCAACAGCTTCCACGGCTCGACGGTGCTTAACGCAGGCACACTCATGCTGGCCTCCGTCAATCCGCTGGGCAGCGGCGCCCTCGACACCGCCCACGGCACGCAACTGAACAACAGCCTCGATCTGAGCTTGGGCAACCAGATCAACTTGGCAGGCAATCTGACTCTGCGGGGCGACAAGGCGCTGACCCTGAACGGCCAGATCAACGGCGCAGGCAGCCTGACCAAGGTGGGCAGCGGCACGCTGACCCTGAATGGCGCCAATGCCTTCGCGGGCGGCGTCAACCTGATGGGCGGCAATCTTAGCCTGGGCAACGCCGCTGGGCTGGGCATCGGCACGCTGACCGTGGACGCTGCCGCCTCATTGGACACAAGCAGCGCGCTGACCCTGGCCAACAACGTGCAGCTGAATAACGCCCTCACTCTGAACGGCGGCAGCGACCTTACTCTCGATGGAGTGATAAGTGGCTACGGCCGCCTGATCAAGAATGGCGCCGGTACGCTGACCCTCAATGGCGTCAACAGCTATGGCGCCGGCACCTGGCTCAACGGCGGCGACCTGACACTGGGCAATGCGTCGGCGCTGAGTTCCGGCGTGGTGGTCGTCAATGGCGCGTCGCAGCTGAATACCAACGGCTCGATGAGGCTGACCAATGACATCCTTGTCAACGGCACGCTGGCGGTTGCGGGCAACAATCAACTGGGCCTGGCCGGCAGGCTCAGCGGCAACGGCACTCTGACCAAAAGCGGCTCCGGCAGCCTGGCGCTCAGCGGCGGCAGCACGTTCGGCGGCACCTTTGATCTGTTGGGCGGCAGCTTGGTCGTCTTGGGCACTGATGCGCTAGGCCACGGCGCCCGGACCAACATCGCGGCTGGAGCCGACCTTCAGTTGGCCTCCTCTGCCTCGCTGCGCAGCATATCCGGCAAGGGCACCGTATCCATCGGGGCCGGCCAAACGCTGACACTCACCGACACCGACGGCTTGTTGGGCAACACCTTCGGCGGCCGCCTGACCGGCGCCGGAATGTTGACCATGGTCGGCACCGGAATCGTGACCTTGTCCGGCGTTAACGATGTGACAGGGCAGACTACGGTCAAGGCCGGCACCTTGCAGGTCGACGGATCCCTGGACAGCGCAAGTGTTGTGGTCAACAACGTGGGCGTGTTGAGCGGCAGCGGCAGCGTTGCCGGCGCGGTGACGGTGGAGAACGGTGGTCGTCTGGACCTGGCCAGCGGCAGGACCCTGTCGGTTGGCGCGTTGGCGCTCGACGCCAGTTCCCTGCTCGAAGTGGCGCTCGGCGCGCCCACGGCAGGTGGCGGCAATGCCCTGCTCAATGTCGGCGGCAACCTCACCCTGGACGGCACGCTCAATATCAAAGACGTGGGTGGCTTCGGCACAGGTGTGTACCGGCTCATGAACTATGGCGGCAGCCTGACCGACAATGGCCTGAAGCTGGGCAGACTGCCGGGCGTCGTGAAGGAATCTGATCTGCAAGTGCAGACGTCCGTGAGCAATCAGGTCAACCTGCTGTACACGGCGCAGGATACCAGCGTGCAGTTCTGGGATGGTGCCAATACCATCGCCAATGGGGTGATCGAAGGAGGCAACGGCATCTGGGGCGGTCCCAGCATCGGCGACAGTTCCAACAATTGGACCAATGTCGACGGCACATCGAATCGACGCTGGGCCGGTGGCTTCGCCGTGTTCCAGGGCGCAGCGGGTACGGTTGAACTCGCCGACACGCAGAACATCACAGGCATGCAGTTCCTTACCGACGGCTACAAGCTTACGCGCTTTACGCGGGGGGCACTCAACCTGGTCAATGGCGCCCAGGGCAATGCCTCGATCCGGGTTGACCCCGGCGTGACCGCGACCCTCAACATCCCGATCATCGGCAGCGGTGCCCTGGGCAAGTACGATGCCGGGACCTTGGTGCTCAATGCATCCAACGGCTACACCGGCGGCACAACGCTCAATGGCGGCACGCTGGTGCTGGGCAGCAACTCTGCCCTGGGCACCGGTACCTTGACCGCTGCCGGTGGCACTACGCTGGACAGCAACCAGACTGTCATGTTGCGCAACAACGTCGTGCTCGACGGCGCGCTGAGCATTGCAGGCTCCAATACCATGGCCCTCGACGGCACGGTCAGCGGCAGCGGCGGCCTGGTCAAGGCTGGCGCGGCCAGTCTGTACCTCAACGGCCTCAACACCTACAGCGGCGGCACCTTGCTCAACGCAGGCAGCCTGATTGTCAGCAAGAACGCCGGGCTGGGCACCGGCGAGTTGACCGTGGACGGCACCGCCGCATTGGATGCCATCCTGCCGGTGGCATTGGCGAACAATGTGGTCCTCAATGCCGGCCTAGCCGTGCAGGGCAGCCAGGACCTGACGCTCAATGGCACTATTTCGGGTTCGGGCAGCCTGACCAAGAACGGCGCCAGCACACTGACGCTCAACGGCGCCAACACCTATACCGGCGGCACATACATCAACAGCGGTACGCTGGCGCTAGGTGCTGCCGGCAGCCTCGCGGCAACCGGCATCGTCAACGTCGCCGGCGGCGCCACCTTCGACCTGTCGGCAGGCCAAGGCGCCCAGGTGTTCGGCACCCTGGCGGGCGCCGGCAACATCAAGATGGGCAGCAACTCCCTGTTGGCAGGCGGTTCGGCCGACGGCATCTTCAGCGGCTCGGTCAGCGGCACGGGCACCCTGGTCAAGCAAGGCACGGGCACGCAGACCCTGACCGGCGCCAACAGCTATACCGGCGGCACGCTGGTCGCGAACGGCACGCTGCGCGCGGGCTCCACCACGGCACTGGTCCAAGGCACCGGCTATCAGGTGCAATCGGGCGCCACGCTGGACCTCAACGGCAACGCGCTCCAAGCCAGCAGCCTGAGCGGCGCCGGCACCGTGGCGCTGGGCGCTGGAACCCTGACCGTCAATTCCGCGGCTGGCAGTACGTCCTACTACTCGGGCATCGTCGTGGGCAGCGGCGGCCTGGTCAAGACCGGCGCCGGCGCGCTGACGTTGACCGGAGGCAGCGCCTTCTCGGGCGGCGTGCAGCTCAAGCAGGGCAGCATCGGCCTGGGCCATTCCCTGGGTCTGGGCACGGGCATGCTGTCCATGGACGACGGCACTGTCATCAACCTGATTGCCAACGGCCTGACCATCGTCAACAACCTGCACATGACGGGCACCAACGACCCGGTGATCGACACCGGCGCCAACACGGCCACCTGGGCTGGCGCCATCACGGGCGGCGGCTTCCTCACCAAGCAGGGAACCGGCGCCCTGACCCTGACCAGCGCGGGCAACAACTACACCGGCGCGACCAATGTCGCGCAAGGTACGCTCAAGGCCGGCGCCGCGAACACGTTCAGCAGCGCCTCGGCCCACAGCGTGGCCAGCGGCGCCGTACTGGACCTGGCGGGCTACAGCCAGACCGTGGCCAGCCTGAACAACAGCGGCGCGGTCAATCTCGCTGGCAGCACGCCGGGCGCGGTGCTCAAGGTCACCGGGCCTTACGTCGGCAACAACGGCAAGCTGGGCGTGTCCACCGTGCTGGGCGCCGACGGCAGCGCCACCGACAAGCTGCTGTTGAGCGGCGCTGGCGCCATCGCCAGCGGCAGCACCAGCGTGCAAATCACCAATGCCGGCGGCCTGGGCGCGCAGACCGGCAGCCAGGGCATCCAAGTCATCGCCACCGAAAACGGCGCCAGCCTGCAGCCCGGCAGCTTCACCCTGGCGGGCGGCCATATCGACGCCGGCGCCTACGAGTACCGCCTGGCCCAAACGGCGCAAGGCGCCGCCCTACATTCCACCAACACCCAACCCGGCCCCGCGTACCGCGAGGAAGTGCCGCTGCTGTCTGCCCTGCCCGCGCAACTGCGCCAGGCCGACATGGCGATGCTGGGCGACATGCGCAAGCGCATGGGCGACGAAGCCGCACAAGGCGCCATCGACCTGGACCCCAGCCACCGCGCCTGGGCCCGCGTGTTGCGCACGGCTCCCACCATCACCCAGCAAGGCACGGTCAACCCCGAGAGCAGCGGCCACCTGAACGGCTTCCAGGCCGGCGTGGACGTGTACGCCAGCCGCAACCTCAGGGCCGGCCTGTACGTCGGCCAGCTGGACGGCGACATGGGCGTGCGCGGCTTCTCCAGCGGCATGGAGCGCAAGTACGCGGGCTACAACAACCTGCGCGGCCGCTACGTGGGCCTGTACGGCACCTGGCAGCACGACTCCGGCCTGTACGCCGACGCCGTGATCCAGGGCGCCGACTACCGCAGCAGCCTGCGCACGGCCGACACCGGCGCCGGCGCCACCACCAAGGGCCATGGCTGGCTGGCCTCGCTGGAAGTGGGCAAGCCCATCGCCCTGGGCAACAGCTGGCAGCTGGAACCGCAGGCGCAGATCATCTACCGCAAGCTCAACCTGGACGACACCACGCTGAGCCTGGCCAAGGTGAAGAACGACGCGGACGACGACTGGACCCTGCGCCTGGGCGCCCGCGTCAAGGGCAGCTACAGCATCGGCGGCACCGTGCTGCAGCCCTTTGCGCGCGTCAATCTGTACAAGGCCAGCAACACCACCGACGTGGCCAGCTTCAGCGCCCCGGCCGGCACCACCGACATCCGCGCCAAGGGCGGCTACACGTCGACCGAGTTCGCGGTGGGCGCCATGGTGCAGCTGACCAAGAACACCAGCCTCTACGGCGACATTGGCAAGCTCTGGGCCAACAGCGGCGACAGCCGCGTCAAGACCGGCGCGCAGGGCTCCATCGGTTTGAAGGTGCTCTGGTAAGCCTCGTGGCATGGGCCGGGTAACCGGCAGCTAGCCTGACCAAGCCCGCAGCGGTAGATCCGCTGCGGGCTTTCTTTTGGCAAGGCCCCGGGCTTGCTACCCGCCCCCTGCCGCATCGGGAACGTCCGGGGACTCACCACACCCGGAACACCTGCCCCGTCTGCGCGCCTTCCACGCTGCGGCTGTAGGCCAGCGCGACGCGGCTGGCGGGCGCGGATTCGAAGCCCTGGAAGTACGGGCCGTAGGCATCCAGCGATTCCGTCAGGACCGTGGGGCTGACGGAATTGATGCGCACGCCCCGCAATTCCACGGCGGCCCCGCGCACAAAGCCGTCGATGGCCGAGTTCACCGCGGACGCGTTGGCGCCGTAGCGGATGGGTTCATCGGTCAGGATGCCGCTGGTGAGCGTGATGGAGCCGCCCTCGTTGACGTAGTGCTGGCCGATCAGCGCCAGGTCCACCTGCCCCAGCAGCTTATCGTGCAGGCCAATCTTGAACTGCTCGGCCGTCATTTCCGCCAGCGGGCCGAAATGCAGGCTGCCCGTGGTGGAGACGATGGCGTCCACCTTGCCCACCCGCTCGAACAGGGCGCGGATGCTGTCGCTCTGGGTCACATCCACCTGATGCTCACCACGCGATTTGCCCACGGCGATGATGTCATGGCGCTGGCCCAGCTCTTGGGCGACCGCGCGGCCGATGGTGCCGGTGGCGCCGATCAGGATGATTTTCATGGAAGACTCCGATTCGTATGTGTTGTTGGATGCGCCCGCGACACCGCCAGCGCCTGCATGCATTCTGGCCGAGGGCATATCCAGGAAAAATCCTAGAATGGTGGGTTCACTTCACACTCAGGGTGCGTAATCCATGGACCGCTTGCTCAGCATGGAAGTCTTCGTGGCGGTCGTCGAACTGGGCAGCCTGACCGCGGCGGCGGCCCGCCACGAGATGTCGCCCGCCATGGCGGCCAAGCACATCAAGGGTTTGGAAGCCCGGCTGGGCCTGAGGCTGATGAACCGCACCACGCGCCGCCAGAGCCTGACCGAAGCCGGCCAGGCCTATTTCGCCCGCTGCAAGGTGATCCTGTCGGACATCCGCGACGCGGAACAAGGCGCCGAGGCCATGCGCTCGGCGCCGCGCGGCCATCTGCGCATCACCTCCACCGTGACCTTCGGCTCGTTCGCGCTGGCGCCCGCCATCGCCGAGTACCTGTCCGAGTACCCCGACGTCAGCGTCGACCTGGCGCTGAGCGATGCCGTCGAGGACGTGGTGGCCTCGCGCTACGACCTGGCGGTGCGCATCGGCGAACCTGCCGACTCCGGCTTGGTCGCGCGCAAGATCGGCCGCTATCAGATGATCATCTGCGCGGCGCCGGCCTATCTGGAGCGCCATGGCACGCCGCAGAGCGCCCCCGACCTGGCGCGTCATCAGTGCCTGGATTTTTCCTACTGGAACCGGCGCACCGGCTGGCGCCTGAACGCGGACGAAGGCGGCGGCGCGGCCTACCCCGCCGGCCGCTTCGTGTCGAACAACGGCCAGGCGCTGCGGCAGGCGGCGCTGGCGGGATTCGGCATCGTGCTGCAGCCGGAACTGCTGCTAGCCGAGGACGTGCGCGCGGGGCGGCTGGTCCCGATCCTTGAGTCCGCCTGGCCCGCCGCCAGGCCGATCACGCTGCTGTATCCCAAGGACCGCAAGGCCCTGCCCAAGCTCACCACCTTCGTGGAATTCATGGTGCAGCGGTTCACCCGGCCGGCGAAGCAGGCGCGCGCATCAGCGCCCGGCTAGCTTCTGTCAGGCTTGTGGCGCCGGTTGCCGGCAGGCGCCAGCCTCCCAGAACAACCAGTCGCGGAATGCCGCAAGCCTCGGCAACTCGCGGTCCTGCGGCCGATAGATGACGTAATAGGCAAGCGCCGACGCGACCTTCATCCGCGGAAACAAGCCCACCAGACGGCCTGCGGCCAGATCGTCGTGCGCCATCACGCTGCGGGCCAGCGCGACGCCGTGACCATCGATGGCGGCTTGCAGCACCGCGGCGGAATTGTTGATCTTCATGCCGCGCGCGGTGGACACCCCCTCCACGCCGGCTTTTTCCAGCCACATGGCCCAGGTCGGAAATCCCAGCTGCCCGTCCATCGACAGATCGTGGATCAGGGTCTCGCCCGCCAGATCCTCCGGCCGCTTCAGCGATTTCCGGCGCCGCAGCAGTTCCGGGGAACACACCGGGTAGACCTCCTCGTCCATCAGCTTCTCGGCCGCCAGGCCGGGCCATGAACCGGCACCGTAGCGCACGCCGATATCGATCTGCTGGGCCACGAAATCGACGGGTTTGAGGTTCGTGTCCAGGCGCACATCGGTATCGGGCCAGGCCAGCTGGAAGCGTTCTATCCGGGGCAGCAGCCACTTGGCGGCGAACGCCGGACTTACCGCCACGGTCAGCATGCCGCTCAGGGAACCTTCCTTCAGGCGCTCCAGGCCCAGGGCCAGTTTGCCCAGCCCCGCCTGTATCTCCGGCAGCGCGCGTTCCGCCGCCGCCGTCGGAACCAGCCGCGCCTTGCCGCTGGCGCCGCGATGGAACAAGGGCGCGCCCAGCCATTGCTCGAGCGTGCGCACCAGCTGGCCCACTGCGGCGGGCGTGACGTGCAGCTCGGCCGCGGCGGCGGAAAAACTCTGGTGGCGCGCGCTGGCTTCGAAGGCGCGCAACGCGTTCAGGTGTGCGATCGACTTCATGGCGATAAAGATTTTCTTTTAATAAGAAGTAGTTTATCTGGTTTGCCGGCAAATGCGGACTGACCAAGAATATGCCCTGGCGCCCATAGTTCTGCTATCGAAAAAGGTGCTGGAGCAAGCAAACCTGCGCGTCACCTCAGAAACAGCTTTTCTACCAACATCATGCTTATCAATGCCGATTTCTCGCTCAACGTCATCGTGACGCCTGACCAGCAACCCTGGGTGCCATCGCCGCAAAGCGGCGTCGAACGCGTGCTGCTGGACCGCATCGGCGGCGAGCAGGCGCGCGCCACCAGCATCGTGCGCTATGCGCCGGGCAGCCATTTTCCTTGGCACGGGCATCCCGGCGGCGAAGAGATATTGGTGCTGTCGGGCGTCTTCTCCGATGCCAGCGGCGACTTTCCGGAAGGCTGGTATCTGCGCAACCCGCCCGGCTCCGGCCATGAGCCGTCCAGCAGAAGCGGCGCCACCCTCTTCGTCAAGTTGCGGCAAATGCCGCCGGACGAGCAGTCCGCCGTGCGCGTCGACACGCGCGATCCCGCCGCCTGGCAGCGCGAGAACGACAGCGCGGTTTGCCCGCTCTACTCCTCGTCCGTCGAGCAGGTCCGCCTGCTGCGCCTGCCCGCCAATGCGCCGCTGCTTGAGGCCGCGCCCGCCGGCGCGGAAGCGCTGGTGCTGGCCGGGTCGATTGCCGATACGCACCGCTCGTACCCGCAAGGCAGTTGGCTGCGCCTTGCCCGCGGCACGCATGTCGCGCTCTCGGCCGGCACTGCGGGCGCGACCATCTATCTGAAGACCGGCCATCTGCCGGATCCAAATGGCCGGAGCCTGTCATGACAATACAAGCCGACACCGTCATCATCGGCGCAGGCCTGAGCGGTCTGTACGCCGCCTTTCTGTTGGAACGGCATGGCGCCGACTACCTGCTACTGGAGGGACGCGACAGGCCCGGCGGCCGCATACTGGGCATCGGTTCCTACGATCTGGGCCCCACCTGGTTCTGGCCCGCGATCCAGCCCGAGCTGGGCGCCATCGTCCGCGATCTCGGCCTGCCCGTCGTCCCGCAGTACGAGGCGGGCGCCATGATGGTCGAACGTTCGGGGCCGCCCGCGCGCATGCCGGGCTACCCCAGCTACCCGGCTTCCATGCGGCTGGCAGCAGGCATGAACAGTTTGGCCGAGGCCCTGCGCGCGCGCCTGGATCCGGCGCGCATCAAGCTGGGCCAGACCGTGACCCGGCTGCATGCCACCGGCCAAGCCATCGACATGCATGCGCATGATCGCGAGGGGCGGACCCATGTCGTTCGCGCCTCGCGCGTGCTGCTGGCCGTCCCGCCGCGGCTGGCACACGCCCGTATCGCCTTCGATCCGCCGCTGCCGGCCGCATGGGCGGCGCAATGGCGCGACACGCCGACCTGGATGGCGCCGCACGCCAAGTACCTGGCCGTCTACGGCGCGCCCTTCTGGCGCGAGCAGGGCCTGTCCGGCGCAGCGCGCAGCGCCCGGGGACCGCTCGCCGAAGTCCACGATGCCAGCACGGGTCAAGGACCGGCCCTGTTCGGATTCCTGGGCGTGCCCGCCGCGACGCGCCGCTCGGCGGGCCAGGACGTGCTGATGGCCCATTGCCGCGCGCAGCTCGCGCGGCTGTTCGGCCCGCAAGCGCTGACGCCGGTCCAGGAGTATTTCAAGGACTGGGCGCAGGATCCTCTTACCGCCACGCCCGCCGATGGCATCGACAACAGCGCGCACGCGGCAGCGCCCGGCATGACGGTGGACGCCGGTCCATGGCAGGACCGTCTGGCCGGCATCGCCAGCGAATGGTCCGCCGCGTTCCCCGGCTATCTGGCTGGCGCGGTTGACGCTGCCGCCCGCGGCGTCTGCTGGTTGCTGCACGGATCCGCAAACGCATCCCCCTCCACTCTCCCCGGAGACTCCGCCTGATGAAAACTCCCGCTGCCACCTATCGCGTGATCCAGAGTCCCGCCCCCGGCCAGCTTGAACTGGTGCAACGGCCCACGCCTCAACCCGGGCCCGGAGAAGTCCTGCTGCGCGTCGAAGCTTGCGGCGTCTGCGGCGCCGACGCCGCCGACATCGACAATCCCGCCTTGCAGCGGCCCCGCGTTCCCGGACATGAAGTCGTCGGTCGCATCGCCGCCCTCGGTCCTGGCGCCGACGCCCACTGGACGATAGGCCAGCGCGTCGGCGTGGGCCGCCTGGGCGGCCATTGCAATGTCTGCCCGTCATGCCGCAAGGGCCTGTTCAATTTATGCTCGAATCAGCCCGTGATAGGCGCGACCCGGGACGGCGGCTACGCGGAGATGATGCTGGCCCTGGCGACCGGGCTGGTCTCCATACCCGACGAACTGGACTCCGTGCACGCCGCCCCGATACTCTGCGCCGGCATCGCCACCTTCAACGCGCTGAGGAAATGCAGCGCGCAAGCCGGCGATCTCGTCGCCGTGCTGGGCATCGGCGGCCTGGGCCACATGGCGCTGCAATACGCGCGCCGCATGGGCTTGAAGGTCGCCGCCATCGGGCGAGGCCGCGACATAGCCGCTGACGCCTTGCGCCTGGGCGCGCACGTCTACATCGACACCCACGAAGAAGACGCCGCGCAGCGGCTCCAAGCCATGGGCGGCGCGCAGGCGCTGATCGCCACCGTCACCGACACGCAAGCCATCTCCGAGGCCATGCGCGGGCTGGCGCCGCAAGGCCGGACGATGCTGCTGGGCGTGGGCCGCGCTCCGCTCGAGGTCGCGCCGGGCTTTCTGGTGGGCGGCGAACGCGTCATTGCCGGGTCCATGACCGGCACGCCCTGGGAAACTGAAAAAGCGCTGAATTTCAGCGTACTTGCAGAGGCGCTGCCCATGGTCGAGACTCTAGCCCTGGAACGCGCGCCCGATGCCTTGCAGCGCCTGAAGTCCGGCGATGCGAAGTTCCGGGTAGTCCTGACCATGGACGCCGCACAGCAAGTCACTACCGATACCAACTAAAACCGCAACCCTCGAGGAGACCCACTTGTCCGCATCAACACCGGCGCCATCGGCCGCGCCCAGCGCTGAACTCACGCCAGAGGCGCAGCGCGGCAACATCGCCCGGCTGACCATCGCCCAGGCGCTGGCCGGCGCCAACGCCGTGGTGGTCTACGCCACCGGCGCGATCGTTGGCGACATGCTGGCGCCGGACAAGGCGCTGGCGACCCTGCCCATTTCCATCTTCGTGGTCGGCATGGCCGCCTGCATCCTCCCCATGGGCGCCATCGCCCGCCGCTACGGCCGGCGGGCGGCCTTTCTTACCGGCACGGCCTGCGGCGTGCTGGTGGGCCTGCTGGCCGCCGCGGCCATCGTGCTCAGTTCGTTCTGGCTGTTCTGCCTGGGCACCTTCTTCGGCGGCGCCTACGCCGCGGTGGTGCTGTCGTTCCGCTTCGCCGCGGCCGACGGCGTGACCCCCGCGCGGCGCGCCCGCGCCCTGTCCTTCGTGATGGGCGGCGGCGTGCTGGCCGGCGTGGTCGGCCCGCAGCTGGTCACGTACACCATGTACCTGTGGCCCGTCCATATGTTCGCGGCGACCTATCTCGTGCAGGCCGCGGTCGCGGCGATCTCGGCCCTGGTCCTGCTGGGCGTAAGCCTGCCCATGCCCAGCGCGGCCGAAGTCGCGGGCGGACGCCCATTGGCGCTGATCGCGCGCCAGCCGCGCTTCATCACGGCGGTGATCTGCGGCGCGGTCACCTACATGCTGATGAACTTCCTGATGACGGCCGCGCCGCTGGCCATGCACATCTGCGGCCATACGCAGGAAAGCGCCAACCTGGGCCTGCAATGGCACGTCATCGCCATGTACGGCCCCAGCTTCTTCACCGGCCGGCTCATCACGCGCTTTGGCGCCGGACGCATCGTCACGGCGGGCCTGGTGCTTACCGGCCTGTCCGCGGCCATCGGTCTCACCGGCATCGACGTGGCCCATTTCTGGGTGACCTTGATCCTGCTGGGCCTGGGCTGGAATTTCGGTTTCGTGGGCGCGTCGGCGCTGGTGCTGGAATGCCATCGGCCCGAGGAGAAAACCAAGGTGCAATCGCTCAACGACTTCATCGTCTTCGGCACCATGGCGGTCGGCTCCTTCGCGTCCGGCGGACTTCTGGCGGCCTACGATTGGGCGACCGTGCTGTGGGTGTCGTTCATCCCGCTGGCGATCGCCGCGATCGCGCTGCTGGCCGGCGCCGCGAAGGTTCGACAACAGGCTTGACCCTCACGTAACGTCATGTCCCAGAGTCCGTTACGCGCCATCAACAGGAGGAATGTCGTGCAACTGAAAGTAGGAGAACTGGCCAGGCGGAGCGGACTGACGGTCCGCACGCTGCACCACTATCACGCGATCGGCTTGCTCACGCCTTCGGCGCGCGCCGACAACGGCTATCGGCTGTATGGCCGCGACGACATCGCCCGGCTGCATCAAATCCAGGCGCTGCGCCGCTTCGGATTGCCGTTGGCCGAAATCGGCGCTTATCTGGACCAGCCCGACACTCCCATGGACGAGATCATCGCCAGACAGATCGCGATGCTCGATCGCCAGATCCAACAAG
Source organism: Achromobacter sp. SD115 (assembly GCF_017355315.1). Taxonomy (NCBI): domain Bacteria; kingdom Pseudomonadati; phylum Pseudomonadota; class Betaproteobacteria; order Burkholderiales; family Alcaligenaceae; genus Achromobacter; species Achromobacter sp. SD115. The sequence continues at coordinate 40,774 of NZ_JADIJM010000001.1, forward strand.
CCTCCCGGCTGCGCGAGCGTCTCGCCCAGCTACGGGGCCAGTTGGCGCAAGGCAGGGAACCGGAACTGGCCGATTGGCTAACCACTCTGGAACTCATGACCATGTACGACAAGTATTTCTCCCCCGACGAACTGGCCCGCCTGCCCATGTACCGCAGCAACCAGAATGCCGACCCCGGCTGGCTCGCCCTGATCCAGGAAGTGCGGGCGCAGATGGACGGCGGCGTCCCGCCCGAGGAAGCGCAGCCGCGAGCGCTGGCCTTGCGCTGGATGACCCAACTGCTGCGCGACACCAATCGCGATCCGCGCCTGCTGGTCAAGCTGAACCGGATGCACGAACGGGAGCCAGCGATGCAGGCGCACATCGGCATCTCGCCGGCCATGCGCGACTACGTGCTGCGCGCCTTCTCGGAAAGCAAGCTGCGGATCTATGAAAAGTATCTTGCGCCGGACGAGGCCCGGTACATGCGGCAGCACTATGACGACCGCATCGGCGAATGGCCCGGGCTGATGGCCGACGTGCGCGACGCGCTCGACGCGGGCGCGGCGCCGGACTCCGCCACCGCGCTCGAGCTCGCCCGGCGCTGGCTGGACCTGTTCCGCAGCTATGCCGGCGATGACCCCGCCACCCAGGCCAAGTTCCGCCATGCGCTGATGAGCGAACCCGAGCTCACCGCCGGCACCTGGACCGACGACGCCACCCTGTCGTTCATGCGGCAGGCCATGGGCGCGCTGGCGGCGCAGCGCTAGGCGGCACCGTCCTCCAGGCCATATGGGCAGGCCGTCGTTCCCCGGCGGGCCTGCCCTTTTGCTAGACTGACCGGCCCGAGCTTGGCCTCGCCCCCTTACCCCACCATGTCCCAGGAAGCCCGCCCCGACCCCAGCGCCGACGATATCGCCAAGGAAATCTCGGCGGCCATCGTCGCGCACAAGCTGCCGCCGGGCACGCGGCTGCGCGAGGAAGCGCTGGCCGGGGTGTACCAGGTCAGCCGGACCAAGATCCGCGCCGCGCTGCTGATGCTGTCCAAGGACAAGCTGATCCATATCGTGCCGGACAAGGGCGCGTTCGTGAGCAAGCCGGACGCGAACGAGGCGCGCGAAGTCTATGCGGTGCGGCGCATCCTGGAAGCGGCGCTCGCGCGCGAATTCGTGGCGCGGGCCACGGCCGCCGACTATCGCCGCATCGACGCGCACCTGGCCGCGGAACGCCAGGCGCTGGCAGGCGGCGACGTGCAGGAGCGCAACCGGCTGCTCGGGCACTTCCACATCCTGCTGGCCGAGACCGTGGGCAATTCCGTGCTGACGGGGATGCTGCGCGAGCTGTCCGCGCGCAGCGCCGTCATCACCGTGCTGTACCAGAGTTCGCACGACGCCAGCTGCTCGTCGCAAGAGCATCACGCCTTCATCGAGGCCGCCCGCGCCGGCGACGCGGAGCGCGCCTGCGCGCTGATGGACGCCCATCTGGAACACGTGCAGACGGCGCTGAACTTCAAGGACGGTGGCCGGACCGGCGGCGACCTGGTCAGCGCGCTGCTCAGCTGAAATCTGGGAGGCCTGCGCCTGATGTCCTGTCATGCGGACGCATCCACGGGACAGAACACCGACGCTATGCCTACGCCCCTGCCCGCAGCAACTGGCCCATGCGCTGCTGCAGCCATAGTTCCGTTTCACTCAAGCTGCCGCCCTGCAGCCACAGCGTGCGCACGGACAGCATGGGCAGGAACAGGTCGGCGCAGCGCACACTGACGAGCGCGTTGCTGAAACCTTCGTATTCACCGACGTTCAGCGGCAGGATGGCCCAGCCCACGCCATTGGCCGCCATGGCGGCGATGTTGTAGCTGCTGTCGGCGCGCCAGACCGAAGGGCTCAGCATCACCTGATCCACACCATCCATCTGCATCAGCAACTGGCGGTGCCGCGCCAGGTCATTGCGCCCGACCTCGGGCAACGCGGCCAGCGGATGGCCCTGGACCACGAAGATGCCTTGCGCCACATTGCCCAGATGGCGGTGCGCGAAGGCGCTGCCGGGGTCGCCGCGGTCGAAATGGAAGGCCAGGCTGGCACGGCCCCGCTCCACGTAGTCCGCCACCTGCGTCGCGGTGCCGTTGAGCAGTGTCAGCTCCAGCGCCGGATAACGTTCGGCCAGCTCCTTGAGTAGCTGGTCCGCCACCAGATAGGGGAAGCCCTCATCCAGCGCGATGGACAGCCGCGCCTCGCGCCCGGCCGCGAAAGACAGGGCGCGCTGCTCCAGCGCGCCGGCCTGCCGCAGCAGTTCCCGCGCCTCCTGCAGCATGACTTCGCCGGCTGGGGTCAGGGTGGCGTTGCGCCGCGAACGGTCGAACAGTTCCACGCTCAGGTCCGCTTCCAGCAGGCCGACCGAGGTACTGACCGCCGACTGCGCCCGGCCCAGGCGCCGCGCGGCCGCCGAAAACGATCCAGATTCTGCTGCGGTCACGAAATGGCGGAGTTGCTCCAGTGTCCACTGCATGTTTCAACCCCTCTTTTATCCATCTATTTTATAGATGATTATTAATTTTTTCATGCAAATTATAAGATGGATAATGGCGATCTCTGAAACCCGGCCAATCCCGGCCCCGCCCGCGCACGCGGCGCGGCAGGCGTTTCAGTTTCAGGAGTAGAACCATGCAGCGGACTGAACCGAACGCTGTCGCCACGGCCGCGCCCGGCCGCTGGCTGGTGCTGGCCATCGTGTCCAGCGCCTTGCTGTTGATCGTGGTCGACATGACCGTCCTCTATACCGCCCTGCCCCGGCTGACGCATGAATTGCACGTCAACGCGTCGGAAAAGCTGTGGATCGTGAACATCTATGCGCTGGTCGTGTCCGGCCTGCTGCTGGGCATGGGCACGCTGGGCGACCGCCTGGGCCACAAGCGCCTGTTCATGGCGGGGCTGGTCGTGTTCGGCATCGCCTCGCTGGCGGCGGCTTATTCGCCTGGCGCCGCCACGCTGATCGCGGCGCGCGCGCTGCTGGCCGTGGGCGCCGCCATGATGATGCCGGCCACGCTGTCCATCCTGCGCCTGACCTTCGCCGATGAACGCGAGCGCGCCATCGCCATCGGCGTGTGGGCCTCGGTGGCCTCCGGCGGCGCCGCGGTCGGCCCGGTCGTGGGCGGCGTGCTGCTGGAGCATTTCTGGTGGGGGTCCGTATTCCTCATCAACGTGCCCATCGTGCTGCTGGCCCTGCCGCTGGCCTGGCGCTATATCCCCGCCAGCCGCCCGGACGCTTCGCGCCCCTGGGACCTGCTGGGCTCGCTGCAGGTGATGGCCGGCCTGATCCTGTGCGCCTACGCGCTGAAGGAACTGGGCAAGACCGATCCCTCCTGGCTGCATGCTGCTCTGGCCTGCGCGGCGGGCGCGGCCATGCTCGCCGTGTTCGTGCGGCGCCAGCGCGCGCGGCCCTACCCGCTGATCGACTTCGCCATCTTCCGCAACCTCAGCTTCAGTTCGGCCGTGGCCGCCGCCCTGTTCGCCGCCGCGGCGCTGCTGGGCATGGAACTGGTGTTCAGCCAGCGGCTGCAACTGGTCATGGGCATGTCGCCGCTGGAAGCCGCGCTCTTCATCCTGCCGCTGTCGCTGGCCGCCTTCATCGCCGGTCCGCTGGCGGGTTGGCTGCTGGGCCGCGTCAACAGCTCCACCATGCTGTTCGTCTCGCTGCTGGTCTCGGGCCTGGGCATGACCGGCTATCTGTTGAGCTACGACGCGGCGCTGCTGCCGCAGATGGTCAGCCTGTGCGTGTTGGGCGCGGGCATAGGCGCCACCATGACGGCGGCGTCCAGCACCATCATGCAAAGCGCCACGCCCGAGCGCGCCGGCATGGCGGCCTCGATCGAAGAGGTCTCGTATGAGCTGGGCGGCGCCCTGGGCGTCACCCTGATGGGATCCATCCTGTCCGGCGTGTACGCGCACACGCTCGCGGTGCCGGCAGGCCTGCCGCAGTCCGACCTGGCGCGCGACAGCCTGGATCAGGCGCTGATCGTGGCGGACGGGCTGTCGTCGGACCTGGGCATGGCGCTGACCCGCCTGGCCAAGACCGCCTTCGACACCGGCTACGCCGCGGTCATCGCCACCGCCGCGGCGATGCTGCTGGTCACGGCGGGCTTCGTGCTGTTCAACCGCAGGCGCATGGCGACCTGAGTCAGGGCGCCGTGCCGGCCGCGGCTCAGCAGGTGCGGAAGGCGTGGTCCATGTCGGCGATCAGGTCTTCCTCGTGCTCCAGCCCGATGGAGACACGGACCAGCCCTTCGGACACGCCAGCCGCATCGCGTTCGGCCGCCGGCACGCCGGAATGCGTGGTGGACGCCGGATGGCAGATCAGCGATTCGGTGCCGCCCAGGCTGACGGCCGACTTGAACAGGTGCAAGGCGTTAATGAAGCGGAACGCCTTGGCGCGCCCGCCATCCAGCACGAAGGCGAAGGTCGAGCCCGGCCCGCTGCACTGGCGCTTGTAGACTTCCTGATAGGCCCGGTCGGTGATCATCTCGGGATGGAAGATCCGCACTTTTTCATGCGGATTGCCCGACAGCCATTGGGCCACCTTGGTCGCCGTGCGCGCGGCCTGCTTCATGCGCAGCACCACCGTCTCCATCGAGCGCGTGATCATCCAGCAGGAATGCGGGTCCAACTGCGAGCCGAAGGCGCTGCGGATGGCGCGCACCTTCTTGACCAGCGCCTTGCTGCCGGTGACGGCGCCCGCGACCAGATCGCTATGGCCGCCCACGTACTTGGTCAGCGAATACACGCACATATCCACGCCATGCTCGGCCGGCTTCTGGAAGATCGGCCCCAGCAGCGTGTTGTCGCACACCGACACGGGCCGGTAGCCGTGCCGCGTTTCAAAGGCGTCCAGCTCGTTCTTCATGGCCTCGAAATCGACCAGCGCATTGGTCGGGTTGGCGGGCGTTTCGACAAAGAAAAGACGCACCGGCCCCTGGGCCGCCGCGGCCTCCAGCGCCGCGCGCATACCCTGGGCCGACAGGCCGTCCCCGATGGGATGCGAGCCTATGCCCCACTCCGGGAAGATCTTGGAAATCAGGGTTTCGGTGCCGCCGTATAGCGGCACCGATTGCACCAGCTGGTCGCCGGGCCGCAGGAACGCCAGGAACACCGCGCTGATCGCCGACATGCCGCTGGAGGTCACGGCCGCATCTTCCGAACCGTCCAGCAGCGCCAGGCGGTCTTCGACGATTTCCAGGTTGGGATGATTGAAGCGGCTGTACACCAGTCCCGCCGACTCGCCCTGCGGCAAGGGCTTGCGGCCCGAGACCAGGTCGAAGAACGCCGCCCCGTCCTCGGCCGAGCGGAAGGCGAAGGTGGAGGTCAGGAACACCGGCGGCTTGACCGCGCCTTCCGATAGAAAGGGGTCGAAACCGTAGGACATCATCTGGGTTTCCGCGTGCAGCGGGCGGCCGAAGATGTCCTTCTTGTGATAGCTGGAGTAACTCATGGTGTGCCTCTCTGTCTGGTTTCCGGGCGGCCGGGCAGGCGCGTCACGCATGCGAAGACGATAGCGCCCCCCGCCTCGGGATGCATGGAAGTATGGCGGCAGGGACAGGCAAGATTCTTTCCATTTGCGTCGCCAGACAGGGATAATGGGAAACGATATTTCCTACTTCCAGGATTTCATGAAAGACACTGCCTTGTTACATCAACTTGACGCGATCGATTGGAAAATCATGAAAATCCTTCAAGAAGATGGCCGGCTCAGCAACGCCGAACTGGCCGAGCGCGTCTCGCTGTCGGCTTCGCCTTGCTGGAAACGCCTGAAGCGCCTGGAGTCGTCCGGCGCGATCCGCGGCTACCAGGCCGTGCTGGACCGCCGCGCGCTGGGCATCGGGGTGGTGGCCTTCGTCAGCATCTCGCTGGAGAACCACACGGAGAAGACCTGCCAGGCCTTCGAGGCCAGCGTGCTTGCCATGCCCGAGGTCCTGGCCTGCCACAACACCACCGGCCAGCACGACTATCTGCTGCACATCGTGGCGCGCGACTTCGATGCCTATTCGGAGTTCGTGCGCAGCCGCCTGCGCACCCTGCCCGGGGTCAAGGAGCTGCTGAGCACCCTGTCGATGCACGAGGTGAAGTCCTCGACCAGGCTGCACCTGTAAGGCGGCTGCCGCTTGCCTGGGGAGGTAATGGGGCCGCCGGCCCGTTCGCTACATCACGCCGGGAACCACGCGATTGCGGCCCTGGCGCTTGGCCTGATAAAGGCCGCGGTCGGCCACCTGGATCAGGTCGGTGCAAGGCTGTTCGCCCTGGGGTACCGCCGTGGCCGTGCCGATGCTGACCGTCAGCCAGGGGCCGTCGCCGGTGTCCTTCTGCGGAATCTGCAAGGCTTCCACGGCGCGCCGCAGCTTCTCGGCGGCCAGCCGCGCGCTGCCCGCGGGCGTGCCGGGCAATACCAGCGCGAATTCCTCGCCGCCGAAACGCGCCGCCAGGTCGGTGGACCGGTCGCAGCTGGCGAAGATGGTGTTCGCCACCCGCTTGAGCGCCTCGTCGCCCGCGATGTGGCCGTAGGTGTCGTTGTAGGCCTTGAAGTGGTCCACGTCGATCATGAGCATGCTGATTTCGCGGCCGTCGCGGCGCGCGCGCTGCCATTCGGCGTTGAGGTATTCGTCGAAATAGCGGCGGTTGCCCAGGCCGGTCAGGCCGTCGGAATTGGTCAGCCGGCGCAGTTCCATATTGCTTTCCAGCAACTGCTGCTGGCTCTGGCGCAAGGCCTGGTAGGCCTCGTCACGCTGCACCAGCGCCAGGTAGGAGCGCGAGTGGTAGCGGATGCGCGCCACCAGCTCGATGGAGTCGGGCAGCTTCACCAGATAGTCGTTGGCGCCGGCGGCAAAGGCCGCGCTCTTGATTGCCGGGTCTTCCTTGGTGGACAGCACGATGATGGGGATGTCGCGCGTCACGGGATGGCCCCGATACTCCTGCACCAGGCTCAGTCCGTCCACGCCCGGCAGCACCAGATCCTGCAGGATGACGGTGGGCCGGGTCTGGATCGCCACGGCCAGCGCCTTTTCGGGATCCGAGCAATAGTGGAAGTCGATATTGCCCTCCGTGGCCAATGCGCGCCTGATGGCCTCGCCGACCATCACCTGGTCGTCGACGAGCAACACCATGGCCGCATGCGAATTCAGGTTCGCCGAAGCCGAGCTGTCAATGGGAGGTTGCATAGTGAGTCCTTGAATTCTTTCGAGGTCCGTCCGCTCAGGCAAACGCCTGGATCAAGCGGGGAGCGATTTGGTCCAATGGGCTGATTTCCACGGCCGCCTGCATGGCCGCCGCGGCCTTGGGCATGCCGTAGACGGCGCTGCTGGCCTGGTCCTGCGCAATCGTCAGGTAGCCGCGCTCGCGCAGCGCCTTCAGCCCGCGCGCGCCGTCCTGGCCCATGCCCGTCAGCAGCACGCCGACGGCCATGCCGCGCCAGTGCTGCGCCACGCTATGGAAAAAAACATCGATGGAAGGCCGGTACAGGCTTTCCTTGGGGGTTTCGGTGTAACGCAGCGTGCCATCCGCCAGCATGTGCAGATGGTCGCCGGTGCCGGCCAGCAGTATCTGGCCGGGTTCGGGCCACTCGCCCTCGCGCACCAGTCTTACCGGCAGCGGCGCCTGCTCGTTGAGCCAGTCCGCCATGCCCGCGGCGAACGAAGCGTCGACGTGCTGCACCAGCACGATGCCGGCGGGGAACCCCGGCGGAATTCCCTTCAGCAACTGCGCCAGGGCCGGCGGGCCGCCGGCCGAGGCGCCGATGACCAGCAGGCGCTTGGCGTCCGCCTGCTGCATCGGCCGGGCCACCGGCGTAAGCGCAGGCCGCTTGCCGTAGCGGCCGATCAGCCAACCCACGTTGCGGATCTTGCGCAGCAGCGGCGCCGCCGCCGTGCGCATGTCGCCGCTGCCGATCACCGGCGTATCCGCCGCGTCCAGCGCGCCATGGCCCATGGCGTCGAACACGCGCGAGGTATGGCGCGCCACGTCGGCGGTGACCACCACGATCGCGCAGGGCGTTTCGGCCATGATGCGGCGCGTGGCTTCGACGCCATCCATGATGGGCATGATGAGGTCCATCAGCACCACGTCCGGCCGGTCGCGGGCGCACTGGTCCACGGCCTCCTGGCCGTTGGTCGCGACCCAGGCGAGGTCCAGCCCCGGCTCCAGCGCGATCGCGCGCCTCAGCACTTCCACCGCCATCGGCATATCGTTGACGATTCCGACTCTCACGTGCGCGCCTTTCCGATCAGGTCTTCCACGGCGTCGAGCAGCGCATCGTCATGGAAGCTGCCCTTGGCCAGATAATAGTCCGCGCCGGCGTCCAGCCCGCGCCTCCTGTCCTCTTCCCTATCCTTGTACGACACCACCATCACCGGCAGGCCCTGCAGCTTGGGATCCGCCTTGATGCGCGACACCAGCTCGATGCCGTCCATGCGCGGCATGTCGACGTCGGTCACCACCAGGTCGAACGCCTCGCTGCGCAACATGTTCCAGCCGTCCATGCCGTCCACCGCCACGGCCACGTCGAAGCCGCGGTTCAGGAGCAGCTTGCGCTCCAGCTCGCGCACCGTGAGCGAATCGTCCACCACCAACACGCGCTTGCGCCGCCGCGTCTGTTCGGCCGCGCCCGCGCCGTCCACCCGGGTCAGTTGTCCGCCTTCGACGAGTTTCTGCACCGACACCAGCATGTCTTCCACGTCCAGGATCAACAGCGGCGTGCCGTCGTCCATCAGGGCGCCCGCCATCACGTCCTGCACCTTGCCCAGGCGCGGATCGAGCGGCTGCACCACCAGCGTGCGTTCGCCCACGTAGCGGTCCACGGCGATGCCATAGAGCCGGTCGTGGTCGCCCACCAGCACCACGCACACGGTTTCCCCGGCCGGCGCCGAACCGCTCTTGCGCAGGATCTGGCGCGCGGAGACCAGCCCGATCTGGCGATCCATGAAGCGGAAATGCTGATGCCCTTCGAGCTGCTCGATGTCCTCGGCGCGCACTTGCAGCGCGTGGTTGACGTAGGCCAGCGGGAAGGCATAGATCTCGTCCTGCACCTCGACCAGCAGGCTGCGCACCACCGACAGCGACAAGGGCATCTCCAGCATGAAGCGGGTACCCTGTCCGGTCTGCTGCTGGATGCGCACCGCGCCGCGCAACTGGCGCACCATGGTCTGCACCACGTCCAGCCCCACGCCGCGCCCGGATATCTCGGTGACCTCGCCGCGCGTGCTGAAACCCGACAGGAACAGGAATTCCAACAGCTCGGCTTCGGTCAGCCGGGCCGCGGTTTCCGCGCTGGCCAGCTTGCGCTGCACCACTTCCACGCGCAGCCGGTCCAGCGATATGCCGGCGCCGTCGTCGCTCAACTCGATCAGCAGCATGCCAGCCGCGTGGCGCGCCGACAGCCGGATCCGGCCTTCGGCCGGCTTGCCCGCCGCCAACCGGTCCTGCGGCATTTCGATGCCGTGGTCGACCGCGTTGCGCAGCAGATGCATCAGCGGCGCATCCAGCTTTTCCAGGATGTCGCGGTCCACCTGGGTGGACTCGCCTTCGAGTTCCAGGCGCACCTGCTTGCCCAGCGCGCGGCCCACGTCGCGCACCATGCGCGCCATGCCGCCCACCCCGTCGCCGAACGGCCGCATGCGGCAGGCCAGCGCGGTGTCGTACAGGCGCTGGGCCAGGTGGCCCATGCGCCAGCCGAATTCATCGACCTCGCTGGTGCGCTGCGACAGCTCCTGCTGGCATTGCTCGACGATACGCAGGGCATCGTCCAGCGCGGCTTGCGCCTGCGCCTCCAGCGCCTGTCCGGCCAGCGCCGCGCGCACGCCGTCCAGCGCCTGGACCGCGCCCGCCTGCATGCGCTTCAGGCGCAGCATGGACGCGCCGAAAGGCCCGATCCAGTGCGACTCCACCAGCGTCTCGCTGGACAGGCCCAACAATTTGTTGAGCGTGTCGGCGGTCACGCGCAGCACGCGCTCGCCTTCACCCAGCCCCAGGTCCGAACTGCGCCGGGCCGGTGCAGCGGCCGGCGGCTCTTCCACGGCCGGGATCGGCGGCAGGAAATCCACGGGCTTGGGGACAGACGCCGCGGCCGGCGCCGCTGGCGGCAGATGAGACGCCTTGGGCGCATTGCTCAGCCGTTCCACCAATTCGTCGATCTCGCTACCCAGCTCCACCCCCGGCGTGGCCACGCGCTGCAACAGGTCCGCGCCCATCAGCAAGGCATCGATGTCCGCCGCCTGCAGGCGCAGCCGCCCTTCGCGCGCCTCGACCAGGCAATCCTCCATGGCATGCGCGATACGCACCGCCGGATGCAGGTCGACGATGCGGGCCGCGCCCTTGAGCGAATGCGCCGCGCGCATGCAGGCTTCCAGCTGCGGCGCCGAGGTCGGGTCGTGCTCCAGCGCCAGCAGGCCGTTATTCAGCACCTGCACCTGGGTGCGGGTCTCGAGCTGGAACAATTCCAGGAGCGAGGCGTCGCGCATCTGTTCCGGATTCACGCCAGGCTCCGTTCCAAAGCTTGCATCAGCAAGGTCTCGTCCAATACGCCGACCGCGCGGCTGCCGCAGCGGGCCATGCCGCGCGAGTATTTCAGGCTGGCGCCCTCCACGGTCGCCGGCAAGGGTTCCAGCCGGTCCAGGTCCACCGCATGGATGCCCTCGACCTCGTCCACCGGCGCCACCACTGCCCGCCCCGCGCCGCCCAACAACAGCATGCGCGCCGTGGCCGGCCGCTCGCGCGGGTCCCCCGCCGGAGCCTCCAGGCCCAGCAGGCGCGCCAGCGACACGCATACGGTCAAGGAGCCGCGCACGTTCGCCACGCCCAGCATCGCCGGATCGCGGCGGTGCGGCAGGCTCAGGATGCGGCGGATGCCGGCCACTTCGTCCAGCGCCCGCGTCGGCAGTCCGAGCCATTCGCGGTGCACGCGGAACACCAGCAGCGAGGACAAATGAGCGCCTTCCTCCGCCCTCGCGTCGCCCGCCACGTCTTCCATCTGCGGCGGCAGGCGGTCGAGGATGCGCTTGGCCGCCGCCGCATACACCGGACAGTTGCGGCAGTGCACGTGGTCCGCCAACTGCCCGCAACTCTTGTCGCCGCGGATGCCGATGCGATTCCAGCAATCGTCCACGTCGGACAGCGCGCCCAAGGTCTCATCCACGTCGCAGCTCCCCGCGCGCCGCGCGCGCCTGCAAGCGGCGGGCCGCTTCGTGATCGCCGTCCGACGCCACCAGCGCGGCCAGGTGCAGCAAGGCTTCGCGATGGGTCGGATCCAGGTAGAGCGCCTTGCGATAGGCGGCTTGCGCCTGCCGCGCATCGCCCGCCGCGTCCTGCAGCAGGCCTTGCAGATACAGCGCCTCGGCGCTGGCGCCGTGACTGTCGATGTGCGCCCGGCACTGCGCCATGGCGTCCTGCACCCGGCCCTGATCGGCCAGGGCCGCGATATGGCGCAAGGATGCCTGCGCGCCGCCCTGACCTGCCGGCGGCGCCGCAGGGATTACCGGTATCGGGGCATGCGCCAGGGGCAGGCCGGGCTCCGGCGCCTGCGTCAACGGCCGTCTGGGCGGCGCCCAGCTATGCACAATGGGGCGCGCCACCGGCGCTGCGGCGGGCGCGGCGGGCGGCGGCAGCGGCTTGGCCAGGAAGGCGAACGAGCGCGCCATCGGCACCGCCGGCAGCCTGCGCCCGGTCAACAGCGTGGTCTCGGCCGGGCCGACGAAGAGCACGCCGTCTTCGCGCGTGAACCCGCGCAACACCTGCACCGCGCGCTCCTGCGTGGCCGAGTCAAAGTAGATGAGCAGGTTGCGGCAGAACACGAAGTCATAGGGCGCCACGCCGGCCAGCAGAGCGGGATCGAACAGATTGCCCGGCTGGAACCGCACCTGTCCCGCCACCTGGGCGGCCAGTTGATGGCCGTCGGCGGTCTCGGAAAAATAGCGGTCGCGATAGCCCAGGTCATCGCCGCGGAAGGAATTGCGGCCATACAGGGCGCGCTGCGCAAACTCAACCATGCGCACACTGATGTCGAAGGCGTCGATCTGGAAACGTTCGGCAGGCACGCCCGCGTCCAGTAGCGCCATCGCGATGGAATAAGGCTCTTCGCCGCTGGAACAAGGCACGCTCAGCACCCGCAGCACGCGGCTCTCCGCGCCCGTGGCATACAGGCGCGCCCGCGCCAGCGCGGCCATGGCCGCCTGAGATTCGGGATAACGGAAAAACCAGGTCTCCGGCACGATGACCGCTTCGATCAGCTGCTGCATCTCGGCGGGCGACGCCTGCACCTGCCACAGATAATCCTGTTCGTCGGCGACGCCGGCCAGGCCCATTCTGCGCCGCACCGCGCGCTCCACGGCGGCCTTGCCGATGGAGCCGCTGTCCAGGCCCATGCGCCGCTTGAGCAAGGCGCTGAAATCGTCGATCAGCATCATGGCCGCGCCTCGCCCGCGGCATCCGCGGGAAACAGCAGCGCCCGCACCGGCGCCGGCAGCAGGTCGCCCACATTCACGGCCTGCACCATGCCACCGGCATCGCTAAGCACCGCGCCCAGATAGCGCGCGCCCGGATTGTCCAGGCCGCCGGACTGGAACGCGGCAGGATCGTAGTGCACGGTTTCGGTCGCCTGCTCCAGAATCAGTCCCAGCAGATGCTCCGGCGCGCCGGGGACCGCCCGGTAGCGCACCAGGGCCAGCCGGGTGCTGGTCACGGCGGCCGCAGCGCTCCCGCCCGCCAGCGCGCTCATGTCGATGACGGGTATGGCCGCGCCGCGGCGTTCCATGACGCCGGCCACCCAGGCCGGCGCGCCCGGCACCTGCTTGAACTCGCGCAGGCCCAGTACCTCGGCGATGTCTCTCGCGTCCAGCGCATAGCGGTCGCCGCCGATGCGGAACAGCAGGTACAGCCGGCGTCCGGCCGCAGCAGAGGGAGCATGCTCCGCCATGGCAGCCATCACACCTTGAAGCGCGACACGCCGCTGCGCAGGTCGTTGGCCACCAGCGTCAGTTCTTCGATCGCCAGCGTGGACTGGCGCAGCGATTCCACGGTCTGCTGCGCGGCGTCGCTCAGTTGCTGCAGGGCCTGGTTGATCTGCTCGGCGCCGGTGGCCTGCGCCTGCATGCCTTCGTTGACCATCTGCACGCGCGGCGCCAGCGTCTGCACCTGCTGGATGATCTGCGACAGCTGGTCGCCCACCTGCTGCATGTCGGCCATGCCGCGCCGCACTTCCTCCGAAAACTTGTCCATGCCCATGACGCCGGCCGACACCGACGACTGGATCTCGCGCACCATCTGCTCGATATCGTAGGTGGCGACGGCGGTCTGGTCCGCCAGCCTGCGGATCTCGGTGGCCACCACCACGAAACCGCGGCCGTACTCGCCCGCCTTCTCGGCCTCGATCGCCGCGTTCAGCGACAGCAGGTTGGTCTGATCAGCCACCTTTGTGATCGTGGTGACTACTTGTGTGATGTTACCGGCCTTCTCGTTCAGGATCGCCAGCTTGGCGTTGACCGAGCCCGCCGCGCCCACCACGTTGCGCATGGTGTCCTCCATGCGCGCCAGGCCCACCTGGCCGCTGCCCGCCAGGGCCGCGGTCTGCTCGGCCGCGCCCGAGACTTCGGCCATGGTGCGCACCAGCTCGCGCGAGGTGGCGGAGATTTCGCGCGAGGTAACGCCGATCTCCGTGGTGGTGGCGGCGACCTCGGAAGCCGTGGCCTGCTGCTGCTTGGAGGTGGCCGCGATTTCGGTCACCGAGGTGGCCACCTGCACTGCCGAGCGCTGCGTCTTGCCGACCAGTCCGGTCAGCTCGTCCACCATGCCGTTGAAGCCGGTTTCAATGGCGTTGAATTCGTCCTTGCGCGCCAGCGTCAGGCGCCGCGTCAGATCGCCCCCGCCCGTCGCTTCCAGGGTCTTGACGATGGCGCGCATCGGATTGGCGATGGCGCGCATCAGCAGGATGCCGCAGATGATGGCGGCGACGATCGCCAAGCCCAGCGACACCAGCATGCGGACTTCGGCGCTGTCCACCGATTGCTTGATGGCGACAGCGGCTTCGTCCGCCTGCCTCTTGTTTTCCTGCACCATCTTGGCCAGGATGTCGCGGCCCTTGTAGAACGCGGGCCGCAGCTCCGCCTTGATCAGGGCTTGCGCCCGCGCCGGGTCCGCCAGCGTGGCGGGCGCAAGCACCGTGGCGCGGATGCGCTTGTAGTCCTGTAGTTCCTTCTCGAACTCGCTGAACATCCCGCGATCGTCTTCGCGCGCGATGGTGCGGCGGTACTGTTCGGTATGGTCCGCCAGCAATTTATCCGTCTCGGGCAAGCCGGCCAGGATGGTGTTGCGCTCCTGCTCCGTATCCATGTTCAACGCGTCCTGCACCACCACGAAGCCGGCGAACCAGGAGGCGCGGATCGAGGTGCTGTAGTAGATGCCGGGCACGGCGTCGTTGTTGATCAACTCGACTTCCGACTCGATGACCAGCAGGCGCCGGTAATCCATCACCACCATCAACGCCATGATGGCCAGGATCGCCAGGAAGCTGGCCAGGATGCGCTGGCGTAGTGTCAGATTCTTCATGCCGGGAAACCTCTATGCAAAATCAACTCGTCGATTGGACCGAAATATTCTGGAACAGAACAGGGGACACAAGGCTGTCCATTTATTACGGGATGTTGTGAGTTGGATGACAATTATTGCAAAGGCAAAGGCCCCCAGCCACGGAAAACGCTGAATTTGCGGCAAATATGGCGGTTTACGTCGGGAAAAAGCAAAGCCCTCTTACAAGGGCTTGTCTTTTCCCGCAACAATGCGTACCGGACCCGTTTTCAGGCAGTTGCGCCCCACAGCGCCGCGGGTGGCCTGGATTCCACCCAGTCGCGCGCCTGTGCGTAGGCGTGCGCCAGCTGCAGCACGGCCAGGTCGGCCTGGGGCGGTCCAATCAGTTGCATGCCCATGGGCAGCCCGGTGGCATTGAATCCCACCGGCACGCTGATCACCGGGCAGCCCGCCAGGGTCCAGGGCGTGACGGTCTCCATCCAGCGGTGATACGTGTCCATGGGGCGCCCGGCGATCTCCTTGGGCCAGTCCAGCGCCGCATCGAAGGGAAACACCTGGGCCGACGGCACCGCCAGAAAATCCACGTCCTCGAACATGCGCAGCACGGTTTGGTACCAGGCGCTGCGCTCTTCGGTGGCTTGATAGACCTGCCGCGCCGTCATGCCTTCCAACCCTTCGACCTCCCAGATCACCGCCGGCTTGACCAGCTTGCGCGTTTCGGGATTGTGGACCAGAGGATGGAGCTGTCCGCCCACCATCAGGTGGCGGTGGGCCAGCCAGATGCGCCAGAGGCGTTCGCCGGCGAACGGCACCTGGTAGTCGACCGCCTCGCAGCCGGTCTGCGCCAGGTCGGCCAGCGCCTGTTCGCACAATTCCAGGATGCCCGCCTCCATCGGCAGGTAGCCGTTCCAGTCCCCCAGCCAGCCCACGCGCTTGCCGCGTAGGTCGGCGTCCAGCGGCTGGGCGAACTGGGCCGGGTCGCCGGTCAGGGACAGCGGCACGCGCTTGTCCGGCCCTGCCATCACGGACAGCAGCATGGCCACGTCGCGCGGCGAACGGCCCATCGGCCCTTCGTAGGCCAGCTGCTTGAGGAATACCTCGGTCGACGGCCCATAGGGCACCCGACCGGCCGAGGGCCGCATGCCGTAGACGTTGCAGAACGCCGCGGGATTGCGCAGCGAGCCGCCGAAATCGCTGCCGTCCGCCACGGGCAGCATGCGCGCCGCCAGGGCCGCCGCCGCCCCGCCGCTGCTGCCACCCGCGGTCCTGGACGGATCGTAGGGATTGCCGGTGACGCCGTACACCGGGTTATAGGTATGCGAGCCCAGGCCGAACTCCGGCACGTTGCTGCGGCCGATGAAGATGGCGCCGGACGCGCGCATGCGCTCGATGATGATGGAATCGTGCGCCGTGACCTGATCCTTGTAGACCAGCGAGCCCATGGATGTGACCATGCCGCGCACCGCGGTCAGGTCCTTGGGCGCTTGCGGCATGCCATGCAGAAAGCCGAGCCATTGGCCCGCGGCCAGCTGAGCATCGCGCTCGTCGGCCTCGCGCAGCAGTTCGTCGCTGTCGCGCCGGGCGACGATGGCGTTCAGCTTCGGGTTGACCCGGTCGATGTGCGCCAGATAGGCGGCCATGACCTCGCGGCAGGACACCTGGCGCTGCCGGATCGCCTCGGACAGCGCGTGGCCGGGCATGGCCACGATGTCATTCAACGGGGCGGCGATGGACATGCTTGTCTCCTTTATGGCGCACCTCGAAACGGGGCGCCTTGTCATATTGGGCGGCGCTGGCCGGACACCGGCCGCGCAGGCAGACAATATTACGCCCGCGGATCAGGAGGGCTCGTTGGACACCGTATCGAACCCCGACTTTCCTTTCCTGTCGAACAGGCAGGACGCGACAAACTCGCGTTTCCTGCCGCTGGCGTCCGTGAAGGTGTAGTCGGTGCTGATCATCCATACCAACGGCCCGACGTCCTGCATCACGTCGTAGACGTCGGGAACGTCCAGGTCGGTCGCCTGGTACAACGGCGAGCTCTGGTCTTCGGCGACCATCTGCTTGAGGATCGCGGGAGTTTCCTTCCTGCATAGCGTGATCAGGTCGCCCGCCTTTTTCTTGGACCACAGGTCCGCGTCCGTGTAAGGCAAGTCGCGCTCGCGGGCCAAGGCGGGATTGGACGCCAAGGCGCAAAGCAGGCCGCAAGCGGCCAGGAAACGGGAACGGGTCATCGATGCATCCGGAGTCAGAAAAGCGAAGGCCGGATGATACGCGAGGCAGGCGCAGTCCTTAGCGCCAGATCAAGACACCACCAGCCACTGACGGAACTGCGCCCCGCCTGATCAATCCACCCGCCACCAGCCGGGCAGCAGGCCGCGCACCTTGGCGCGGCGATAGCGGTCGTCGATCAGGTGCACCGTGCCCACGTCGTGTTCGGTGCGGATGACGCGGCCCGCTGCCTGCACCACTTTCTGCATGCCGGGATACAGGTAGGTGTAGTCGTAGCCGTTCTCCACGCCATAGCGCTGGTCCATGGCGCGCTTCATGTTTTCGTTCACGGCATTCACCTGCGGCAGTCCCAGCGTGGCGATGAAGGCGCCGATCAAACGCTTGCCGGGCAAGTCCACCCCTTCCGAGAAAGCGCCGCCCAGCACCGCGAAGCCCACGCCCTGCCCGGTTTCGGTAAAGCGCGCCAGGAACGCGGCGCGCCCGGCCTCGTCCATGCCAGGCGTCTGCAGCCAGATCGGCACCGCCGGGTGGCGCTCGCGCATCAGGTCCGACACCTGGCGCAGATAGTCGAAGCTGCTGAGAAAGCCCAGGTAGTTTCCCGGCCGCTCCGCATACTGCCGCGCAATCAGTTCGACGATGGGTTCCAGCGAGCGCTCGCGGTCGCGATAGCGCGTGGACACGTTGCCCACCACCCGCACCGCCAGTTGCTCGGCCTGGAATGGCGCGGCCACGTCGAGCCAGGGTGTGGCCGCGGGCAGGCCCAGCGTGTCGCGGTAGAACTGCTGCGGGCTCAACGTGCCGGAGAACAGCACCGTGGCGTGCGCCGCCGCGTAGCGCGCCGCCAGATATGGCGCCGGGATCACGTTGCGCACGCACAGCACGGAGGGCGGAGTCTTGGCGCCGGCGGCGCTTGCATCAGACCGGGTCACGTCGAACAGCGCATGCGAGCCGAACTGCTCGGCCAGCCGCATGAAC
The DNA here is from genome assembly GCF_017355315.1 of Achromobacter sp. SD115. Taxonomy (NCBI): domain Bacteria; kingdom Pseudomonadati; phylum Pseudomonadota; class Betaproteobacteria; order Burkholderiales; family Alcaligenaceae; genus Achromobacter; species Achromobacter sp. SD115. The sequence continues at coordinate 58,515 of NZ_JADIJM010000001.1, forward strand.
TGCAAAGCCTCGAAATAGAACGCCAGCACCGGATCGTCCTGCGACAACGGAGATTCGGCCATGTATTCCATGATCGCGCCCACCGCCTTCTGCACCGCCGCCAGCACCCCGGCCGCCACCTCGTCATAGGCCTGATAACGTTCAGCCTGCTTCTTGTTGAGCGCATTCCAGGAGCGTTGCAGTCCGTCCAGGGATTTCTTCAGCGCCTTGGGCGCGGCGTAGCGCGCGGCCGCCAGCGAGGCCTGGTCGAGCTCGCCCGTGTACATGCGACGCGCCCGGTCGACCAGGTTGTGGGCCTCGTCCACCAGCACCGCCACCTTCCATTGGTAGACCTGCGTCATGGCGTACAGCATCGCCGTGGCGTCGTAGTAGTAGTTGTAGTCGCCCACCACCACATCGCTCCAGCGGATCAGTTCCTGCGACAGGTAGTACGGGCAGACCTGGTGCTCGCGCGCGGCGGCCGCCACCGTGGCGGCATCCAGGCGCGCGTGCGCCAGCGCGGCCTCGCGCGCCTGCGGCAAGCGATCGTAGAAGCCCTGGGCCAGCGGGCAGGATTCGCCGTGGCAGGCCAGGTCCGGATGCACGCAGGTCTTGTCGCGCGCCTGCAGGTCCAGCACCCGCAGGCCAGGCGCGACGGGCTGCGCGTTGACGGTGTCCAACGCCTCCAGCGCCAGGCCGCGTCCCGGGCTCTTGGCCGCCAGGAAGAAAATCTTGTCCAGGCCCGCGCCCGGGCTGGCCTTGAGCAGCGGAAAGATCGTGCCTAGCGTCTTGCCTATGCCCGTGGGCGCCTGGGCCATCAGACAGCCGCCGTCGCGTGCCGAGCGGTACGCGGCCACAGCGAGCTCGCGCTGCCCGGCGCGGAATTCGCCGTGCGGAAACTTCAGCGCCTCCAGCGCCGCATCGCGTGATTGGCGGTGCGCCAGTTCGGTCGCCGCCCAGGCCAGGAAACGTCCGCATTGCTCGCGAAAGAACGCTTCCAGCGCGGCGGCCTCGTGCGTTTCCACCAGTATCGTCTCTTCCTCGGTGACCACGTTGAAATACACCAGCGCCACGCGCAGACTGCCGAGTCCGCGCGCCTGGCACAGCAGATGTCCGTATACCTTGACCTGCGCCCAATGCACGGCGCGGTGATTGTCGCGCACGCTGTCCAGCTGGCCGCGGTAGGTCTTGATCTCTTCGAGCTGCTTGGCCACAGGGTCGTAGCCATCGGCGCGGCCGCGCACCAGCAGGGTTTCATGCTGCCCTGACAGGGCCACTTCGGTCTCGTACGCCGGCCCGCGGCGGCCCGTCACGGTCGCGTGGCCCGCCATGCCCTCCAGGCCGGTGGGCGCGGGCGTGAAGCGCAGGTCCAGGTGCCCTGTCCGCGCCGTGAATTCGCACAGCGCGCGCACCGCCACCGCGTAGCTCATGCCGCGTCCTCGCGCCAGCTGACGTGGCACACCCGCACCGGCATGCCATGCGACACGCAGTACTGCAGCCAGCGGATCTGGTTGTCCTGCAGCTTGTCGCCCGGACCCTTGACCTCGATCAGCTCGTAGCGGCGCTCGGACGGCCAGAAGCGGATCAGGTCCGGCAGGCCGGAGCGGTTGGTCTTGACGTCCCGCAGCAGGCGTTCGAAGTACAGCTTCAGATGCGCGGCCGGCAGGCATTCCAGCGCCTGCGTCAGCAAGTCCTCGGACAGCGAACCCCAGAACACGAAAGGCGATTGCAGGCCCGACTTGTCGGCGTAGCGTTGCAGGATCAAGTCCCGGTAGTCCGGCCTGTCCAGTTGCGCCAGGCATTGCGCGAACAGCGCCGCGCGGCGCTGGTGGAAATCCGGCGCGTCCAGGTCGGCAGGACCACGTTGGAATGGATGGAAGAAGGCGCCCGGCAGGGGCGCGAATACGGCCGGCCAGCACAGCAGCCCGAACAGCGAATTGATCAGCGCGTTTTCCACGTAGTGCACAGGCGCGTCGTCCCGGTGCAGATGGTCGCGCGTGACGAACTCCACCGGGGCGGGCTCGGTCGGCCGAGCCAGCGTCAGGTCGGTGCGCAGCAAGGCAGGAGCCGGCTCACGCGCCGGGACGCCCTGCCCCGCGCCCCGATACAGGCGCGGCCACATGCGCGCCAGGCGCTGGCTTTCCTCTTCGCTTTCGGGCGCCGCCTGCGCCTGCAGCGCCAGAGCCAGCGCATCGCCGGGCCGCGCCATGCGCTCATACACGCGGATGCGGCGGTGGCGCGCGCCGGGATACGAGCAGGCCTCGTATACGCGTTGCGCGGCGTCCCAGTCCTGCGCCCGCTCGCAAGCCTGCCCGAGGCGCAGCAGGACCTTGGCGCGGCGCTTTTCCAGCCAGGGATTGCCGCTGGCACAGCCCTGCACGGCCTGCATCAGCGCATCGGTGTCGGCCCCTTCGTCCAACGCCACGCGGCAGGCGTGCAGCGCCAGGTAACAATCCACATCCTGCCGCGTCTGAAAGGCGCGGGACGAGGCCTCGAACGGCACCGTCTCGTACTGGAACACGCCCAGATCGGCCAGCACGAACTCGGACCAGTCCTGATGCAGATTACCGAAGAACATCAGGCGGAAGCGTTCGCAAATGTCCGTCACGGTCACGCGCCAGACCGGCTCGTCCGCGCCCGGGTTCCATTGCGCGTAAGGCCGCGCCTCCGCGTTGGCCGCGCGCGCGGCCTCCAGCAGATCACCCTTGCGCAAGACGGATTTAACCGGCAGATCGGCAAACATGCGGTTCAATTCCGGCTTGGTGTGCAGCCCGAACAGCTCGTCCAGCGTCATCGGCGCCCGCGGGTCCAGCCAGCCCAGCGCCAGCAGCGGCTGGGCCACGGCCTCGGCCGCACCGATCTCTTCATAGACCAGCCGGCCGGCGCGGAACCACGGGCCGCGCCGCATCAGCATGCGCACCATCAGCGCCTGGGAGGCCTGCGGCAGGGCCGGGAAATCCGTCATGAAACGGCGCTCGGCGTCATCCAGCAGGTCGGCGTAGCGGTCGCCCACCCACGTCAATGCGCGCTGGAAGTTGTGCAAATAGTAGTAGCGGTAGGCGGGAAACATCGGCCGGGCCGGATAACTGGATATTTATCCAGCAATCATAGCAGGCGCGGCCGGCTGGCGTGCGCCGCTTCAGCCCTGCCCGTGGCGCAGCAGATGGAACCCTTCGTCTTCGTCCGGCTCGACGAAGTACGCGGTGATCGCGTCGTACTGCTCGTCCGTGGTGGTGTAGGGATGCGTGCCCGACGCATTGCGGGCGTGCAGCCTGGCCTTGCAGACCTCGTCGGGCAGATCCAGGTAATGCAGCCGATGGGCGCAGCCGGCATCTTGCGCCACTTGGCGCAGCCATTCGCGGCTGCGTCGCGTGTTGGCCGGGAAGTCCAGCACCACCGACAAACCCGCCCGCACCAGCGCCGCCACGTGGCTGCCCATCGCATTGCGCAGACGGCTGGCGCAGCGGGCGTAGTCGGCCAAGTCCACGATTTCTCCCGGATAAAGCGCCGCCAGCCAGCTGTCCTCGCTGAGCAGGATGGTGCCAGGCTGCGCCGCCAGTTGCTGCGCCAGCGTGGATTTGCCGGAGCCGATCTTGCCGCACAGGAAGTGCAGCATGGGCGTGGCCGAGGGGGAAGGATCAGTGGACATCATGAAGTGCTCTCCTGGGAAAAACTGCAGGCAGGAGGCGGGCAACAAAAAACCCGCCTCTGGCGGGTTTATGTAGCGATATACCGACGCGCGCTAACCCACCATGGACCTGATGGTGGTAATAATCAGCGCGAGGGAAGTTGCGGAACTATGCATGTAGCGTAGCGTGCGCCCGGCATCGGGGCTTGTCAAATCGCCCATGAAAAACGCGGCCCCAGCCATGAGTCCTTCGCCAGCTGCTGACCCGACGCGGTACGCCTGTTCATCCACCTTGGCGAAACGCCTGCACGTGCTCAATCAAGGCTCGAAGCTTGGGAGGAATATTTCGCCGGCTGGGATAATAGAGATAGAAACCGGGGAATGTCGGACAGAATTCGTCGAGCAAAGAAATCAGTTCTCCGCGTGCAATGGTTGGGCGAAAGCTCTCTTCCATGCCGAAGGTGATTCCGGCTCCGGCAACCGCAAGCTTGATCATCAGCGCCATGTCGTTGGTGGTGATTTCCGGCTCAACCTGGACGCTGAAATCTTTGCCATCCTCTGCAAACTCCCAGCGATAGGGAACCGCCTTCGGCGCCGGGCGCCACCCGATGCAGCGATATCTCGGGAGATCCCGGGGATGCATGGGCATGCCATGCCGATCACGGAAGGCCGGAGCGCACACCACCATTTGCCGTTCGTCGCCAACGATGGGAATCGCAATCATGTCCTGCTCGATCACTTCGCCCAGGCGAACTCCGGCATCGTAGCCTTCGGCCACGATGTCGAACTCCTCGTCAGTCACCGTGACGTCGAGCTGGATTTCCGGATTCGCCTGCGAAAACGTGCTCAACATCGCTCCCGAAAGAAAGCGCTCGGCAATCGAAGATACCGTCAGGCGTAGCTGCCCTCGCGGAGGTCCTTGGAGGTTCACCGTGGCCTCGAAGGCTGTTCGCATATCGGCCAAGGCCGGGGCCACTTCGGCAAACAACCGCTCTCCCGCTTCCGTCAGACTGACGCTGCGCGTCGTGCGCCGGACCAGCGCAACGCCCATCATGCTTTCCAATCGCGCGATCGTTTGACTTACTGCCGAACGCGAGACGCCGATGCGATCCGCCGCCGCCCGGAAATTCTTCTCTTCAGCCACGAACACAAACGTTGCCAGCGCATTGAAATCAGCGTCCATTGGTTAGCAAACCTTCCCAAGCCATAAAGCAGCGGCCAGCTTATCACGCCAATCAAGAGTACCTACAGTGCTGCTCATGGAGTTCATCTCTCCATGGAGTACACAAAAAAACCTCTCGAAAAGGAGATCAGTCATGGCTCGTGGAATGCCAACCATTGCCGGGATGATCCTGGCGACGTCGGCGCTGGCAGGATCCGCTTTGGCAACCGAACCCCCCGCCGTCACCGACACTACCGAGCGCCGCATGCAGCGGGGCTCGGAGGTCCTGCGCAGTCTGAACAAAGGCGCTACGCAGCCAAATCTGGAGCGCATGCGCGCCGAGTTTCCGTTCCTGGCTCAGGCGACCGAAGGCTATGCATTGGGCGATGTCTGGTCCCGGGACGGCCTGGATCCCCGCATCCGCCAGATTGCGGCTGTCGCGGTGTTCGCGGCAATGGGTGAATTCGCTTTCATGAAGATCCATGCCCAATACGCCCTGAACATTGGAGTCGCCGAGGAAGAACTGAAGGAAGCCATATATCTGGTGACCGTGCCTGCCGGCTTTCCACGCGCGATTACCGCGTCGCAAGCCCTGTCCGAAATCTTCGCCCAGCAGCGCGCGGCTACGGCCCGGGAATTCCGGGGGACGAAGCCATGATCCGCCCCTCCGTGCTTTACGCGGCCATCGCCATCGTCGCCGCAATTTCCGCCCCTCTCCAGAAAAGCGCCGCCCAGATGACTAACAACACCGCTCCCGCCACCCGACAAGTGGCAAACCATCCCTACGTCGGCATGTGGGTGACCAAGGATGGCCGGATACGCCACAACCTCCTGCCGAGCGGCCGCTATGACGAGGCGCGCGGAGAAATCGAAAGCGCCTATCAAGGCCGATACGAGGTAAGCGGCAACCACATTGAATATTGGGATGACACCGGCTTCACCGCCGATGGGGATTTCATCGATGGCGTCTTGCACCACGGCGGAATGATCTTGTATAGGCGCCAGCAAGAATAGGCGTCGCGCTTGGACTTTGGATTTGAAACGGCGCCGGCAAACCGCGTGGCCTGCCGGCGCCGCCTTCCTTCACGCCAGGCGATGGAGCGGGGATATCAGCGTGCCGGCTGCGGTGCCGCCCCCACGTCCTTGCGCACCTTGGCCACGTCGGCCGCCGTGACGGCCGCCGCCTGGTTGCCCCAGCTGGAACGCACGAACGTCACCACCTCGGCGACCTCCTTGTCGCTCATGCGCCAGTCGAAGCCCGGCATCGCATAGGCGGTCGGCGCCGCCGTGGTGGCCGGCATCTGCGCGCCCTTGAGCACGATGTGGATCAGGGAGGCAGGATCCGCCGAGTTCACCGTGGAGCTGAGCGCCAACTGCGGGAAGGTCTCCGTGTAGCCCTTGCCCGTGCTGCGGTGGCAAGCCGCGCAGTTGTTGAGGAAGGCCATGGCGCCGTCGCCCTTGTCCTTGCCCGTACGCAGCGCCTGTGCCACGGACTCGTCGTAGGCCAGCGGCTTGGTCGCATCCTTGTTCACCGGCGGCAGGCTCTTCAGGTAGGCCGCGATGGCGTTCAAGTCGGCGTCGGACAGATGCTGGGTGCTGTCACCGACGACCTGCGCCATGCCGCCGAAGGCGGCGGAGTGGCCGTTGCGGCCGGACTTCAGGAAGGCCACGATGTCGGCCTGGCTCCAGCCGCCCAGGCCGTCGGTCGTGTCGCCGCGCAGGTTCTTGGCCAGCCAGCCTTCGACCACGCCGCCCGACAGGAAGGCCGAGCCGTCCGCCTCGGTCAGCGCCTTTTCCTGCAAGGCGACGCCGCGCGGCGTGTGGCAGGTGCTGCAATGGCCCAGGCCTTCGACCAGGTACTGGCCGCGCAGCAGCGCGGCGCGGTCGGCGCCTTGCGTGTCGGCGGTCGCGGGCGCCGTGGCCACGTCGGGCGCGAACATCCAGCGCCACACGCCCAGCGGCCAACGCATCGACAAGGGCCAGATGATGTCGGTGTCCTTGTTCTCCTGCTTGACCGGCTCCACGCCGTGCATGAAGTAGGCGTACAAGGCCTGCACATCCTCGGGCGTGACCTTGGCGTAGGCGGTGTACGGCATGGCCGGATACAGCGAGTGTCCGTCCTTGGCCACGCCGTGGCGCACGGCCCGGTCGAAGTCCTCGTACGTATAGCCGCCGATGCCGGTGTCCTTGTCGGGCGTGATGTTGGTGGAATAGATCATGCCCAGCGGCGAATCGATACCCAGGCCGCCCGCGAACGGCTTGCCGTCCTTGGCCGTGTGGCAGGCGATGCAGTCGCCGGCGCGCGACAGGTACTCGCCTTGCTTGATCATCTGCGCGTCGGCGGCGGCAGGCGTGCCGTCGGCGGCGAACGCCGCGCTTGCCGCCAGGGCCGAAAGAGCCGCAACAATGGTCTGCTTAATCATTGTGCCGTCTCCTTAAGCCTGAACCAGCGGGCCGGGGTTCTTCAGGTACTGGTCGCGGATGGCCTGCGCCGACCAGTAGGCCAGCGCCCCGACCAGGCCCGTGGGGTTGTAGCCCATGTTCTGCGGGAACGCGCAGGCCCCCATCACGAACAGGTTGGGCACGTCCCAGCTTTGCAGGTACTTGTTGACCACGCTTTCCTTGGGGTTGGTGCCCATGATGGCGCCGCCCGTGTTGTGCGTGCTCTGGTACACCCGCGTGTCGTAGCGCGCGCCCTTCTTGCGCACCCCTACGGCGTACTTTTCGGGCTTCATGGCCTTGGCTACGTCTTCCATGCGCTTGCCCATATAGCCCAGCATGTCGAACTCGTTGTCATGCCAATCGAAGGTCATGCGCAACAGAGGCTGGCCAAAGCTGTCCTTGTAGGTCGGGTCCAGCGACAGGTAGGCGTCTCGATACGACATCACCGAACCGGAAATGCCTATGGTCATGTGGCGCTGGTACGCGTCCTGCACGCCCGCCTTCCAGCCCGTGCCCCAGCTCGGCGTGCCCGGCATGGTGGGCGTCTGCTTGATCGGACGGCCGCCATAGCGCACGTGGCGGATGCTGGCGCCGCCCAGAAAGCCCAGCGGGCCATGGTCGAACTGGTCGCCATTCAGGTCGTCCATGCCCACGCCGCCCGCGCCCGTGCCCACGAAGGGATTGAGCTGGGTGCCCTTGGGCAGCAGCACGTTGACGCCGCCGTTCATCTGGTAGGCGTAGTTCTTGCCGACCACGCCTTCATTGGTCTTGGGATCGTAAGGCTTGCCAATGCCGGACAACAGCAGCAGGCGCACGTTGTGCATCTGGTAGGCCGACAGGATCACCAGGTCGGCCGGCTGCTCGATCTCGCGGCCTTGCGCGTCGATGTAGGTCACGCCCACGGCCTTCTTGCCGGTCGAGTCCAGGTTGACCTTGATCACGTGGGATTGCGTGCGCAGCTCGAAGTTGGGCTTCTTCAGCAGCACCGGCAGGATGGTGGTCTGCGGCGAAGCCTTCGAATACATATAACAGCCGTAGTTCTCGCAGAAACCGCAGAAATTACAGGGTCCCAGGCGCACGCCGTACGGATTGGTGTACGGCCCCGAGGCATTGGCCGCGGGCGCCGGATACGGATGAAAGCCGACTTCGCGCGCCGCCTTGTCGAACAGCTGCGCGCCGTAGGTGGTGGTCAGGGGCGGCAGCGGGAATTCCTTGCTGCGCTTGCCCTCCAGCGGATTGCCGCCTTCGACGATCTGACCATTAAGGTTGCCGGCCTTGCCGGACGTGCCACACACGTACTCGAACTTGCTGAAGTACGGTTCCAGCTCATCGTAGGTCACGCCGAAATCCTGGATGGTCATGCCTTCCGGGATGAAGCTCTTGCCGTAGCGCGTTTCGTAGCGGGTGCGCAGCTCCAGCTCTTCGGGCAGCACGCGGTAGTGCATGCCGTTCCAGTGGAAGCCCGCCCCGCCCACGCCCGTGCCCAGCAGGAACGAACCGTTCTGGCGGTACGGCACGGCCACGTCATCCACGCCGTGGCGTATGGTCACGGTTTCCTTGGACAGGTCCTGGAACAGCTTGCCGCGCACGGAGTACGCCAACTCGTCGGCGACCTTGGGATACTCGGCATCCTTGGGCGTGTCCTGCATCGCGCCGCGCTCCAGCGCCAGCACGTGCAGCCCTGCCTCGGTCAGCTCCTGGCCGAGGATCGCGCCGGTCCAGCCGAACCCGACCAGCACCGCATCGACTTTGTCTTTTTTGGTCGCCATGGCTTAACCCTTCTCCCCAGAGATCGACACGGGGCCGTAGGGATACTTCGCGTTGGGCTGGTCGGCCCAGTCCATGAAGTCCGCGCGCGCACCCGGGAAACCCACCATCTTCCAACCCACCATGTTCTTGTTGCCGCCGTACATGGGGTCGGCGAAGAATCCTTCCTTGGTGTTGGAAAGCAGGAAACTGAAGAACGTCGTGGCAGGCACGCTTTCGAACTTGATCTTGCCGCCCTGCAGATCTTTCAGGATCTGTTCCTGCAGCGGCTTGTCCAGTCCGGCGTAGGCCTTGCCATGCGTCTTCACGCACCAGGCGTCACAGGCCTCGATGCCGTGGCGGTAGACCTCGCGCGGATTCTGGCTCAGCTGGTACCCCAGTTCGGGCACCTGGTCGGTGTGGAACGGACCTTGCATGTACCAGAGCTTGCCGTGGCCGAATGGCGTTTCCATCTGGCGGTCGATGAATTCCGGCACGCCGGCCTCGATGGCGCCGGGACCGTACTCGTCAGCGGGAATCAGATGATCCACCGCGGCCACGATAAAGGCCCATTCGGCCTTGGTGAAATAGGTGGGTTCATAGGGCTTGGCGGCGCGCGCGGCGGCGCCATCCGCCTCGTTGGTACAGCCGGTGGTCATTGCGCCCACCGCCAACGTTGACGCCGGCACGATGGCCAACGCCTGCAGGAACCGCCTGCGCGGCTTTGCGTCTTCTGTCATAGACATCTCCGTGAATACTCCAAGTTGTCCTAGCGCGCTAGCGAACATGAACCTGGAAACACGAACCGCCGAGCTAGTGACAACACGCTCTTCGCTTACCGAAAACCGACTCTTTCCCTACAACTGGAGCCTGGGAAAAGGTGCGCACATTATGCGCTCTTTGAGCCATCTGATACGCTCAAATGACCATATCAGATCGATTTTCTTGACATGAAAATAAGTTTTGCATTAAGGACAAAGTAAGAGGCTTTGCACTAGACCCGCATGACAACGGATTCACCCATGAACGAAAAAACCAAGACTTGGCGCAGCACCACGACGACGCGCAGCTGGAGCACCACGAAAGACCTGACGCCCGAACAGCGCGCCAACATCGAAGAGCTGCTAGACGGCGGAATGGATGGCGCTTCGGTGAGCCAAACCTGGAGCTATGCCGGCATCGAAAACGGCGAGTCCTTCAAGGTCGAGATCAAGGACGGCGCGGTCACGGTCAATGGCCGCAAGTACGACAGCCTGGACGAAGTCCCCCGTGCCGAACGCGAGCGCATCGAAGCGCTGCGCGCCGGCCAGGGAGACGGCGGCCTGTGGGACATGCTGCGCAATGCCGGCGTCGACGTGGAACACCTGGCGCAGGGAATGAAGCAGCACGGGGCCAAACCGGAGTTCGTGATCGAAACCGATGATCCCGCGCCGGCGCAGGCGCGCGCATCGGCCGAAGCCGTTCCATCCCATGTGAACGCGGGCCTCCCGCCGGGCGCCGTGCCGGCCAAGAGCGGCGGCCTGCGCAGAACGCTGCTGATCGGCATTGCGATCGGCCTGGGCTGGTGGGTGGCGCGGGCGCTGAACCTGTTCTGAAGCGTTCACGTCCAGGCGTTGCCCGTGAATTGTTTCAAAACTTGGCCCGAGCGCACCGCACTGCCCTGCGCGACACGCATGGAAACATAAGGACAACGCCCGGCAGGAGCCACGCGCCTACGATCTGGAATTCCCGATGCGCGCCGCCCGCGCGCCAGGAGTCCGGATGCGCGTACTGCACTCGCTCAGAGCCCGTGTCGCCGCCAGCCTGGCAGGCATAGGCTCTCTGATTGCCGCCGCCAGCGTCGCGCTGTACGGCGCCTACGGCAAGCTCAACCGCGCGTCCGAGCCCTTGTACAGCGCCGATGCCCCGATCCAGACCGGACAATGGCAGGTGGTGCCGCGCCGGGCCTGGACCGCCTCCAGCCCCAAGGTCTACGGCGTGCCCGTCAAGCCCGGCGCCACGGCGCTGGTAGTCGAGGCCGATCTCACCAATCGCACCGCCGAATCGAGCGCCGACTATCTGGGACTGTTGCGCTGGAATGCGCCGCTCGGACCCGCTGCCGGAAAACCCATGGTGGTGGGCCTGCGCGACACGCAGCAAATGCCTTACCTGCAACCCGGCCTGCCCGAGCGCATGGCCTTTGTCTGGATACTGCCGCCGTCAACCGCGGCTCCCGCGCGCACCGCGCTTGCCGTGCAGAGCAAGATCTACAAGCCCGTGGACAATCTGTACGGCGCGCCCGGTTGGTTCAATCCCGCCAACGTCGGCCGGATCGAATTGCCCGTAACGCCCGACGGCAAGCCCGAGGCCGCGCCATGAGCGCGCGCCTGGGCACGCTGTTGCTGGTGCTGGCCGCGGCGCTGGCCTTGTATGCCATGCAGCGCAGCACGCCCCGCTACATGGCGCTGACCGGTCCCATCACTGTCCGCGGCGCCATGGGGCAGACGGTGAGCACCAGGCAGTTCGACGTCACCGTGGAGCGCGTGCAGTTCGCGCAGCAATTGAACTACCGCAGCCTGAGCGCGCCGCAAACGCGCGGGACCGGCGGTGTATGGGCCATCGTCTGGCTGCGTCTGGCGGCCCGGAACACCTCGGCCACCGTCGGCGAAGCCGCCTGGCTCGGACCCGACGGCCTGGCCTACCGCCACACGGACCGCCTCGCGCTCGCGCGCAATCAACCGCCCCATGCCGTGGAACCGGGCCTGCCGCGCACCGTGCAGCTGGTGTTCGAGATCCGCCCGGACCAGGCGCGCGGCGCTACGCTGCTGCTGTCCGCGCGCTATGGCCCGCGCATGGACTCGCAGGCGCGCATCGCGCTGGACGACGTGCCGCTGGATGCCTCCGGCCGGCCCGTCGCCGCCGCCAACTACGACCTCGAACAAGAGGCCGTCCCATGAATGACCCGGCCATGAACGAACGCCGCTGGCGCCGCCGCAGCCTGTGGCTGCTGCCTCCCTTGCTGCTGCTGACCTTGTACTGGAGCGGCCGCGACAGCGTGGCCCGCTGGCTCGACGGCCGCGAACTGCAGCCGCGCGAGGTCGCTGCCGGCACGCAAGCGCCACTGGGCGGCGCACAGTGGCAATTGCAGCAATTCGCCGTGCTGGAACCGCCGGCCGGCCGCGGCTGGCAACCCGGTTCCCGCGCCGCGCTGGCAGCCTTCTCCGTGCAGGTGCAATCCACCGATCTGCCCACGCGCTGGCGCGGCTGCCGCATCGCGCTGCACGATGCGCAGGGGCGTACCTGGCTGCCCGCCATCGCGCCGGCGCTGCGCCTGCCCCGCGGTACGGCGCGCGGCTGCGTGGCCGCCGCCCACAGCGGCGCCGCGTCGGGCGCCAAGGTGGAAATCATGGAAGCCTTCATGGTGCCCGCCGACGCGGCCGCGCCCTGGTCTATCACCGTATCTATCGATGCCGAGAGGCCCGCTTACCTGCGCTTCGCGCCGCCGGACCCGCCCGGCTGATTCAGGCTGCCTGCGCAGGCGCCGGACTGCGCATCTTCCACGGCGCGTAGGCGCATTCCAGCACGGCGGCAAGAAAGCAGATGCGCAACGGCTCGATCAGCAGACCCGTGGACGAATCGCGGAACGGGCTGCCGAACAGCAGCGAAACGCCGTGCGCCAGCACCTGCCAGGTATCCAGGTCATGCGGACCGATCAGGCGCGTCGCGCCGTACCACAGCCACGCCGCGCCCCAGTCGATCAGGCGATAGCCCACGATGAGCGTCACCAGCAGCAACGCGCTGCTATGAAACGCCAGGCGCACGCCGCTGGCCAAGGGCAGATAGCGCTTGCGGTAGCCGGCCACGAAATGCTCGACGAAATCGCGCAGAAAGCGCGGCACGGCACGGTAGCGCTCGCCCAGTCGCTGCAGCCGTTCATAGCGCCGGAGGTCGGCATCGTCGCGCACGTCGTAGCCATAGACCAGCGCGGCCATCACCAGCCATATCACCGGCAGCAAGGCATAGAAAAACAGGCTTACCAGCGCCACGCCCACGCCGCGCCCTTGCGCCTCGACCGGCGTCATACCTGCCGCCCAGGCATTCGTAATGGGCGTCAGCATATTCATCAGGGACTGCAGCAGCGCCTCCAGCCCGCGCCGGTCGGCCAGCCATTGCCAGGCCTGGTCCTTCCAGCGGCTGATGACGTACAGGCCAATCAGGATCCAATTGGTCTCGCACAGCACCACCAGCCATTGCCAGCGGCCCTTGCCCGTGCGCTCGCGCGCCATCACCGCCACCTTGCGCACCAGCCAGGAAATCGCCACCGAGACCAGCAGCCAGCGGGAATCCAGGGCGTCCAGCACATTGCCGTGCTCGCCCAGCGGATCCAGCCCATAGGCCAGGCGCGAGTACTGCCGCACGATGTCGCCCAGGAACCCCCAGGCCGCGTAATAGGCGAAGAACGGCAGCAAGGCCACGGTCAACGCCCGCCCCAGCCGCCCTTCCGCGTTGCCGGACGCCGTGTCGCCCGCGCGCGCCGCCGCTTGCGCGTCGCGCAGGGCCGGCAGGCCGGGCAGCAGCACCAGGAACATCGCCACCGTGGTGACCAGTTGCGCCAAGGCAACCAACGTAAGCACGGCCAGGCCGGCCAGATGGTTAGCAAAGCCCGTCTGCGCCGCCACCCACAGCAGCACATCGCGGGCCAGCGTGCCTGCCAGCACCAGCGCCATCAATTGCGGCCAGAACCGCAGCCACAGCCGGCCGGTCAGCGCCCATGGCGCGAGTACGGACTGGAGCATGCCTACACCCTGCAGTGCGCGGATTGAAGCGGACGATGTTAATGCCGTCGGGACGCGCGGAGTGTTACCGCTCGCCACGATTGCGCACAGGGTGTCAATATACGGGCATGAGCACACTGACATTCCGCCCCGCCACCGCCGACGACGTCCCCGCCTGCGTGACGATCCGCGGCCAAACCAGAGAGAACGCGTTTTCCGTCGAGCAACTGCGCGCACTGGGCATTACCGTGGATAGCTGGGCCGCCGGCGTCCTTGCGGGAGACCTCCCCGGCTTCGTCGCCTGCGCGGAAGGCCGGGTGACGGGCTACTGCTACGGCGACCGCGACAGCGGCGAAATCGTGGTCCTGGCCCTGCTGCCCGAAAGCGAGAACCAGGGCGCGGGCAAGACGCTGCTGCAGTTGACGATTCAGCATCTGGCAAGCCTGGGGCACAAACGCCTGTTCCTGGCATGCGCCAGCGACCCCGCCGTGCGTTCCCACGGCTTCTACCGCCACCTGGGTTGGACCCCCACGGGGGAGCGCGACGAGGCCGGCGACGACATACTGGAACTGTCGATCAGATAATCTCCAGGCGCCATCCGTCGCTGCCCGCAAGCAGGCGATGCGTCAGGCCCAGGCTGTCCATGAACGCGTCGTCATGAGACACCACGACCAAGGCGCCCCGGTACGCGCGCAGCATTGCCTCCAACGCCTGCATCGACGGCAGATCCAGGTGGTTGCTGGGCTCGTCCAACAACAGCAGTTGCGCGGGCGGGTCCGCATACAGCGCGCAGGCCAGTGCGGCCTTCAGCCGTTCTCCTCCGCTGAGCGCGGCACTGGGTACGGCAATCTTGCGCGCGTCCAGGCCAAGCTGGGCAAGGCGCGTGCGCAAGTCAGCTTCCGACGCGCCGCGATTGGCCGCCTGCAACTGCTCCAGCACCGGGCGCTGCGGCGCCAGCGTGGCCAGTCCCTGGTCCAGATACACGGCCTCTACCGCGACCCGGCATGTCCCGCCCGCTGCCTGAAGCTGCCCAGCCAGCACCTTGAGCAAGGTCGACTTGCCGCAACCGTTCGGGCCCGCCACGCCGACCCGCTGCTGTCCGCCCAGCATCAGGTCGATGCGGCGCGTGGCGGCCGGGACAAAGGGCAGTTCCACCGCGTCCAGCTCTGCGATCCGCCGCTGCGCCGGCATCGCGGCCGACGGCGCATGCAGCACGATGGCGTCCTGCTCGTCGACCTGCCAGGCCGCCTCGCGCACGCGCAAGGCAAGCTGCTCGCTTGCCGCCGCGTGCTGGCGGCGCAGATTGCCCGCAGACGTTTCGCTGCGCGCCTTCTGCCGGCCCAGCAGGATCTTGGCCTGATTGGCGTCGCGCGCCTGACGGTTGCCACGCGCCTGACGGCGTTCCTGGCGTTCGCGCTGGTTGCGCAGGGACTGCTCCTCGCGCTGGCGTTCATGCTTGCGCTGCTCCAGCAGCGACAACGCGTTGCACCGTTCCTCTTCCTTGCGCTGCGCGTAAAAGCGGTAGCCGCCTCCATACCCGCGCAGCCCAAGCGTCGACAATTCCACGATGCGCTGCATCGCCTCCAGCAGTTGCCGGTCGTGGCTGATCGCCAGCAAGCCGCGCGGCCAGCGTTGCAGCTGTTCGATCAACGCCAGCCGGTTGGGCCTGTCCAGATGGTTGGTGGGTTCGTCCAGGATCAGGAAGTCGGCACCCGACAGCAAAGCGCCGATCAGGGCGACGCGCATGGCTTCGCCGCCGCTGAGCGTGGCGGCCGGCGTCGCGGCGTCGAGATGGCCCAGGCCGCAGCGCTCCAGTTCCTGCTGCAATGCCAGGCGCACGTCCCAGCGATCGCCGAGAATGTCGAAGTCCTCGGCGGCGGCGCTGCCCGCTTCGATGCGTCCCAGCGCATCGAGCCTGGCCTGCACGCCCGCCAGCGCCGCGACGGTCCCGGCTACGCGCGGGGCGGCCTGCTGGGCCAGATAATGCACGCTGCCCGAACGCACGCAGCGGCCGGAGGCCGGCGGCAACTGGCCGGCAAGAATGCCGGCCAGCACGCTCTTGCCCACGCCATTGCGGCCCACCAGTCCGGTGGGCCGCAGGTCGAACTGTTCGTTGAGACCGGAGAAAAGTGTCCTGCCGTCCGGCAGAACATAGGACACGCTTTCCAGCGCGAGATAGGGATTCGTCATGTGCGGTTCCAAGGATGCCAAGAACTCCCCCTGCTCTTTGGGGGTGGGTGGAGACTGGCCGTCGTGCAGACGGCGGCATCAATGGCGCATGGCGAATGACTCCTGGTGGGGTGATTGATCCGACATTGTAGTGGTGATTACCGCCTGACCTGGGCGTCCTGCTGGATCGTGGCAAGCAGGACGCGCCTGAGCGCGCTGGTCAGGTGGCTGCGCGCCTCGTTCTCGAACAGTCCGACGGTCCGTTGCGCGGACGGATCATCGAAATAGGTCACGCGCAGGCGCGGATCTTCCTCCCAGTGCGCCGCCCGCGTGAGCGGCACGATGGTCACGCCGACATCCTGGTGGACCAGTTCGACCATGGTCCGCAGTGAATTGATTTCCAGGAAATCGCCGAACTTGAGATGGTTCCTGCGGATGAAGGCATCGATCAGCGCCCCCGTATGCGTATCGCGCGAAGGCCGCAGGAACAGGCGCCGCGCCATCAGGCTGGCGATGTCCGCCTTGCCCGCCGCCTGGCGGTTGGCGATGAACACGAAGGGTTCCGTGTAGAGCGGGGTCCATTGTGTGCCGGAGGGCAGTTTGTGGGCATTCTTGACCGCCAGCGCCGCATCCAGCTCCCCTGCCCGCACCCGCAGCGACAGGTCACCGGAAAAACTGATCACGGGCTGTACGTTCAGATTGGGATGCGAGTCCCGCAAGGTCAATACGGCGCGCGCCAGGAACGCCATGGACGTGCCCACCGATCCCACATCGATGGAACCCACCAGCTCGTCGCCGCCGGGGCCGTCGCGCAGATCGTCGTACACCGCCAGTAGTTGCTCCGCGCGCGGCAGCAGGCGGTGTCCGCCTTCGCTCAGGGACACGATCTTGCCGCTACGGTCGAACAGGCTGACGCCCAGGTCGTCTTCCAGCGCGCGCATCTGCAGGCTGACCGCCGCGGGCGTCAGCGACACCCGTTCCGACGCGGCGGCGAACGAGCCGCTGCGGGCCACGGCAACAAAGGTGCGAAAGAAGCGGATCGAGCTCATGTGACGGGCGCCCTATCGGTAAGAGGAACTTTATATATCACAAAGTAATTTTAGTTTTACTTCTTTATGACAGGACGTCAAAGTTACGCCATCCCGCAGCCAAGCCGGCATACGCGGTCCCGTCAACCGTATCGTCACCATCGCGCCGCGCCGCCGGCGCCGGGACGTGAGCTACGAGCCCCCTATGCTTCGCTTCGCACTCTCGCGCATCGGAATGGCCATACCGACACTGCTGATCGTGTCCGTCGCCGTTTTCGTGCTGATCCGCATGATCCCGGGCGATCCGGCCCAATTGCTGCTGGGCGACCTGGCCGACCCCGCCAGCCTGGAAGAACTGCGCCAGCGCATGGGCCTGGACCAATCCTGGCCCGCCCAGTTCGCCTTGTGGTTCGCCAATCTGCTGCATGGCGACCTGGGGAAATCCATTACCACCGGCCAGGCGGTGCTGTCCCTGGTGTGGGACCGCTTCCTGGTCAGCGCGCCCATCGTGCTGGCCGCCGTGGCCGCCGCCGCCCTGGTCGCGGTGCCGGCGGGCATCATCGCCGCCTGGCGCCAGAACCGCGCCGCCGACATCGCGCTGGTCGGCATGGCCACGCTGCTGGTGTCCATTCCCACCTTCTGGCTGGGCCTGCTGCTGTTGCTGCTGCTGGGGCTGAAGCTGGAATGGCTGCCCGTCGTGGGCTACGTGTCGGTGTCGGAGGACGCAGTCGCGGGCCTGCTGTACCTGGCCATGCCCATCCTGACCCTGTTCCTGCATGAGATCGGCGTGCTGATGCGCATGGCGCGCGCCAGCGCCCTGGAAGTCTTGCGCCTGGATTACGTGACCCATGCCCGCGCCAAGGGCCTGAGCGAACGCGCGGTGCTGACCCATCACGTATTCAAGAATTCCTTCGGCCCCACCTGGACCTTGATCGGCCTGGTGCTCGGCAATCTGCTGGGCGGCATCGCCGTGGTGGAAACCGTGTTCACGATACCCGGCCTGGGCCGTCTCCTGGTCGATTCCATCTTCGCCCGCGACTACCCGGTGATCCAGGGTTGCCTGCTGTTCGTCGCGGTCATCTACGTGCTGGTCAACCTCTTCGTCGACCTGCTCTATCCCGCCTTCGATCCCCGCGTTGGAGCCGAGTAAACCGCCATGCAACTGACCGCCATCAATCCCATCAAGCCCCGGCGCCGCCGCCTGCCCGCCAATGCGGCCATAGGCGGAGTCATTATCGCGATCGTCGTGGGCGCCGCCCTGCTCGGCGCCGTGTGGACCCCGCGCGACCCGCTGGGCATCAGCTTCGCATCGCGGCTCAAGCCGCCTGGCGCCCAGTTCTGGCTGGGCACCGACGAATTCGGCCGCGACGTGCTCAGCCGCCTGATGGTCGGCGCCTCGACCAGCGTCTGGATCAGCCTGCTGACCGTCTCGTTCTCCGTCGTGCTGGGTACCGCCATCGGCGTGCTGACCGGTTTTGTGCGGGGCTGGACCGACCGCATCATCATGGCCTTCAACAACGCCCTGCTGGCCTTTCCCGGCCTGCTGCTGGCACTGGGCCTGCTGGCGGTGGTGGGCGCCAACAAGTACGGCATCATCCTGGCGCTGGGCCTGGCTTACACGCCTTCGGTGACGCGGATCGTGCGCGGCACGGTGCTGTCGCTGCGCGAGAAGGAATTCATCGAATCCTCGCGCGTGCTGGGCAACTCCGAGCTCTACACCATGTTCCGCCACGTGCTGCCGAATTGCGTGGCGCCGCTGACGGTGCTGGCGACCTCCATGTTCGGCTGGGTGATCCTGGCGGAAAGCGCCCTGTCCTTCCTGGGCCTGGGCGTGCCGCCGCCCGCGCCGACCTGGGGCAACATGCTGGCCTCGGCCCGTCCGTTCATGGCGCAGGCTACGTATCTGAGCATCTTCCCCGGCATCTGCATTTCGCTCACGCTGCTGGGCATCAACCTGCTGGGCGACGCCGTGCGCGACCGCCTGGATCCCCGCATGCGCACGGGTGAATGACATGACGAACAAGAACATGGACACCGGCGCGACGCTGGCAGAGGTCAACGGCCTGACGCTGACGGTGGGCACGGGCGGCAGGGAAATCGTCAAGCGGGTCAGTTTCTCCATCAAGCCCGGGGAACTGGTCGGCATCGTGGGCGAGTCGGGCAGCGGCAAGACCCAGGCGGCGCGCGCCTTGCTGGGCCTGACGCCGCCGCCGCTGGTGCGCGCGGCGGGCTCTATCACGTTCGAAGGCAAGTCGCTGACGGATGCCAGCCCCGCCGCCTTGCGCAAGCTGCGCGGGGCGCGCATCGGCATGGTGTTCCAGGAGCCGATGACCTCGCTCAATCCCTCCATGAAGATCGGCCGCCAGCTCGACGAAGGGCTGGCGCTGCACCGCAAGGACCTGTCCGCCGCCGCGCGCAAACAGCTGATACTGGCCATGCTGGCGCGGGTCGGCCTGCGCGACCCCGCCGCCGCGCTGGACGCCTGGCCCCATGAATTCTCAGGCGGCATGCGCCAGCGCATGATGCTGGCCGCCGTGATGCTGCTGGAACCAGCCCTGCTGGTGGCGGACGAACCCACCACCGCGCTGGACGCGGTGGTGCAGCGCGACGTGCTGGAACTGATGCTGGAACTGACCCGCGCCCGCAACACGGCCGTGCTGATGATCAGCCACGACCTGCCCATGGTGGCCAAGTACACCGAGCGCATGATCGTGATGCGCCACGGCGAAATCGTGGAAACCGGCACCACGCAGCAGATCCTGGACCGCCCCGCGCATCCGTACACCCGGCAATTGCTGGCCGCCATGCCCATGCGCGGCCCCGCCCGCGCCATCCCTCCCGACGCGCCCATCGTCGACGTGCGGCAACTCCTGGTGGACTACGCAGGCCGTCAGCGGCTGTTCGGCCGCACCCAGGCCAAACGCGCCCTGCACGGCATAGACCTGCAGATCCGGCCGCGCGAGGTGGTAGCGGTGGTCGGCGGATCCGGCTCCGGCAAGACCACGCTGGGCCGGGCCATCGCAGGCTTGCTGGCCCCCACGGACGGCGGCATCTACTTCCGCGGCAAGCCGATAGCGCAAACGGGCGCCGCCTGGAACGACTACCGCCTGAACTGCCAGATGGTGTTCCAGGATCCCTACTCCTCCTTGAATCCCCGCATGACGGTCGGTGAACTCACGGCCGAGGGCCTGCGCCAGGTGGACGGCATGACGGCGGCGCAGAAGGCCGAGCGCGTCCAGTCCGTGCTCACCGAGGTCGGACTGGGGCCAGAGTACGCCCGGCGCTACCCGCACGAACTGTCTGGCGGACAGCGCCAGCGCGTAGCCATCGCCCGCGCCATCGTGCGCCGCCCCGCCTTCGTGATCGCCGACGAACCCGTCTCGGCCCTGGACGTCACGGTGCGCGCACAGGTGCTCAAGCTGTTTGCCGAGTTGCAGCAGCGCCACGGCTTTTCCTGTCTGTTCATCAGCCACGACCTGGGCGTGGTCGAGCAGGTGGCGGACCGCGTGGTCGTGATGCAGGACGGGCAGATCGTCGAACAAGGCCTGCGCGACCAGATCTTCGACGCGCCCCAGCATCCCTACACGCGCAAGCTGCTGTCGGCCATTCCCGCCCTGGAAGCCAATGACACCGGCGGCGTGCGCCTGAAGTGGCGGTTCGATCAATGATATCCACGGCTCCCCACGCACAGGAACAGACATGACGGCAGCAGCGTTCTTCCCTCTGGTTGAAGTGTCCGGCGCGCCCTACGAGCGCGGACTCCGGCATGGGCGCCAGGCAGGCGGGCGCGTGCGGCGCAGCGCCGACATCTACGCCCGTGCGTTGCAGCAGTTCCGGTACTCGCCCGCCGATCTGCAACGGCTCATCGCGCGCTTCTCGCGCGCCGTCGAGGACTTCGAACCCGACTACCTGGAAGAGATGCGCGGCATCGCCGAAGGCGCCGGCGTTTCGTTCGAGGACGTGCTGATGATCAACGCGCGCACCGAGATCGTCGCCCAGGCCCGCCGCGCGCATCTGGCCGCCGGCGCCGCGCCGCAAAGCGATGAATGCACGGGCGCCGCCATCCTGCCGGAACGCAGCGCCAACGGCAATTTCCTGCAGGGCCAGAACTGGGACAACCGCCAGGATTGCGCCGACACCATCATCATCCTGCGCGTGCTGCGCGACGACGGCCCCGACGTGCTGACGTTCGTCGAAGCCGGCGGCCTGGCGCGCTATGGCATGAACTCCGCTGGACTGACCCTGAACGGCAACGGCATGTCCTCCAGCCGCGACTACCAGCAGGACGGCGTGCCTCTGCCGCTGGTACGCCGCAAGGCGCTGGAACAGGAGCACTACGCCCTGGCCCTGCAGGTCGTCACCGGCACACCCAAGGCCTGCTCATGCAACCTGATCCTGGGCACCCAACTGGGCCTGGCGCTGAGCCTGGAATGCGCGCCCGACGAGACCTTCCTGGTCTATCCCGAGGACGGCCTGCTGGTCCACGCCAACCACTGGACCAGTGCCGTCGCGCTCGGCAAGCTGAAGGAGACAGGCATCGCCAGTTCGCCGGAAAGCCTGTACCGCGACCGGCGCGTGCGCCAGAGCCTGTCCGCCGCGGGGCGCAAGCTTGGCGTGCAGGATCTCAAGGCCGCTTTCGCGGACACCCACGCCACCCCGTTTTCCGTCTGCCGGCCGGGGCGCGTCAGCGCCCAGGGCTATGCGTCCTGCACCACCGCCACGCTGATCATGGAACCCGCCGCCGGCGTGCTGGAAGTGGCGCGCCTGCCTTGGCAGGGCGCCGCCTACGCCCGCTACGCGGTGGCACGCGGATCGTCCCCTTCCTATTGAACGTCTTCCAGCTGCAAACCGCTCACAACAAGGATCCATCATGAAACGACCTCTGTATGCGTACACCGCCCTGGCCGCCCTCCTGACGGCCGCCGCGCCTGCCCTGGGCGCCACCGTGCTGCGCGCCCACCAGGACGCGGACATCCGCAGCAGCGATCCGGGCGTCAACCGCGATGCCAATACCGATGGGGTAATCCTGCATGTCGTCGAAGGCCTGGTCGGCTACGACGCCAAGGGTCAGCCCGCTCCCCTGTTGGCGGAGAAAATCGACGTCTCCGAAGACGGCAAGACCTACACGTTTCATCTGCGGCAGGGCGTGACCTTCCACAATGGCGCGCCCCTGACCGCCGACGACGTGGTCTGGAGCTGGAACCGCTACATGGATCCCAAGACCGGCTGGCGCTGCCTGACGGACTTCGATGGCCGCATCGGCCTGAAGGTGGAAGGCGCCGCCGCCACCGATCCCGCCACCGTCGTGTTCAAGCTGGACCGGGCCGCGCCGCTGTTCCTCGATTCGCTGGCGCGCAGCGACTGCGGCATGACCGCCATCACCCATCGCGACTCGGTCAAGCCCGACGGCACCTGGGACAAGCCCATAGGCACCGGCCCCTTCCGCTTCGCGGAGTGGCGCCGCCGCGAATACGTCAGCCTGACGCGCTTCGAGAACTACGCCAACCGGCCGGGCAAGCCCGACGGCTACGTGGGCTCCAAGCGTCCGCTGGTCGACGAAGTGCGCTTTGTCGTGATCTCCGACCCGGCGACGGCGAAAACCGCCCTGGCCAGCGGCGCCATCGACGTAATGTCCAAGGTGCCGTATTCCGAGGTCGCGGAATTAGCGGAAAACAAGGCCATCAGCACCAACGTCTCGCCCCAGCTGGCGCCTTCCACGCTGACGATCCAGACCCGCGACAAGCTGCTCTCCAATCCCTATCTGCGCCAGGCCATCGCCGCGGCGCTGAACTACAAGGAACTGGTCGCAGGCGTGACCTACGGCCTGGCCGAACCCAACAACTCGCTCGTACCCGTGGCGTCGCCCTACTATGGGGAAGCCGAAAAGAAAGGCTATGTCTACGATCTGGCGCGCGCCAAGGCGCTGCTCGCCAAGGCCGGCTACAAGGGCGAGAAGATCGTCATTTCGACCAACAAGCGCAATCTGCCGAACTATGACGCGGCGGTGATCACCCAGGCCATGCTGCAGCAGGCCGGCATCAACGCCGACATTGAAGTGCTGGAATGGGGCGCCCAGCAGGACAAGTGGCAGAAGGGCAACTACCAGATGATGTCGTTCTCGTACTCCAGCCGCATGGATCCCGCTCTGAGCTTTGAAGCCGTCACTGGCGACAAGGCCAGCCAGCCGCGCAAGCTGTGGGACGATCCCGGCGCCCGCGCGCTGCTGGAAAAAGCCACCAACGCCACGGCGCCCGCCGAGCGCCAAGCCCTGCTGGACCAGCTGCACCGCCTGATGCTGGAGCAGGTCCCGATCATCCCCTTGTTCAACACGCTGAGCACGGGCGCATACCGCAAGAACGTCCAGGGTTTCGAATCGTCGATCTTCGGCGCGCCGCTGCTCTGGGAAGTCTCGAAGACCGAATAGGAACGCCGCCATGAATCAAACCCTGTATCTGCTGGGCGACATCAACCTCAAGGGCGTGCCAGACGCCAGCGGCCTGTTCGATCACGTCCGCCAACCGCTGCGTGTAGCGGACCTGGTGTTCGCCAACCTGGAATGCTGCCTGTACGACCTGCCCGAACACGCCCAGGAGCGGCGCGGCTTCTATACCTCGCCGCGGCACGCGCAGTCCCTGCGCGAAGCCGGCCTGCAGGCGGTCGGCAATGCCAACAACGTCAACATCGGCCACGAGGCGGTGCTGTCCACGCTGGCCGCCTTGCGGGGCGCGTCACTGCCCAGCGTCGGCGCGGGCGCCAATGCCGGCGAGGCCCGCGCCCCGCTGATCGAAGTCAGGGACGGCGTGCGCTACGGCTTCCTGCAGCGCACCGCCGTTTACTGGCCGGACAATCATGAGGCCAGCGCCCACCATGCCGGCGTCGCCATCATCCGCGCGCATACCGCCTACCGGCCGCGGCTGGAGATGCAGGCGGCGCGCACGCGCCCCGGCGTGCCGCCCGAAGTGCTGACCTGGGCCGACCCGGAATCCCTTGCGCAGTTCCGCGCCGACGTGGCGGCGCTGCGGCAACAGGCGGACATCGTCATCGCCTCGCTGCACTGGGGCTACCGGCGCGAAGTGCTGCAGTACCAGCGCGAGTATGCGCATGCGGCCGTCGAAGCCGGCGCCGACATCGTGCTGGGGCACGGTCCGCACATGATCCTGCCGATCGAACTGCATCGCGGCAAGCCCATCCTCTATGGCAGCGGCAACTTCTCCTTCCAGGTCGCCCACCAGGCGGACGCGCATACCGAATGGACCGGCATGACGGTCCGCGTCGACATCCGCGACAAGCGCCCCGCCGCCATGCAGTTCCGTTTCGTGCAACGCAACAGCGCCAACCAGACCGTGTTCGTGCCCGCGTCCGAAGTGGCGCAAGAACGCGATCTGCTGATGCGCGCATCCGCCGCGCTGGGCGCCGACCTGCATATCAGCGCCGACGGCCTGCAACTGGACCTGGCCGGCCCCGCCGCCTCCTGAACCTCCGTTACTCCGAATTGATGCTCCCATGAAATACGCCCCGTTTCCTCTCGTCTCGATCTCCGGCAGCCCCTTTGAACGCGGCGTGCAATACGGCCGCGCCGTGCCCGAACGCATCGCCCACAGCGCCCGGCACTATCGCGGCGAACTCGACAAGATCGGCACTCCCCCTGCCACCCAGGCCGCCCTGATCAAGGAGTTCGCCGACCAGATCCAGAAATTCGACCCCGCGCATACCGAAGAGATGCGCGGCATCGCGGAAGGCGCCGGCTGCGCCTTCGACGATGTGGCGCTGATCAACGCCCGCACCGAGGTCATCGCCAAGGCGCGGCTGCAGGCCAAGATGGGCAACCTGGATCCCGCCGAAGGCGAATGCACCGCCGCCCTGGTCATGCCCGGGCGCAGCGCCACGGGCAATCTGATCCATGCCCACAACTGGGATTGGGAGCCTGACGCCTGCGACAGCACCATCGTGCTGCGCGCCACCCTGGAAACCGGCATCACCTTCCTGACGCTGGTGGAGGCTGGCGGCCTGGCGCGGCACGGTTTCAACTCGGCCGGCATCGGCCTGACCGGCAACTATCTCAGCAGCGACCGCGACTACACCCAGTCCGGCGTGCCGCTGAGCAGCGTGCGGCGGGCGGTCCTTAGCCAGCAGCACGTCGCCATCGCCATGCAACTGATCGCCGCCACGCCCAAGGCCTGCTCCAGCAACATGATCGTCAGCCAGGCCGGCTGGGTGATCGACTTCGAATGCGCGCCCGACGAGAGCTTTACGCTGCTGCCGCAGGACGGCCTCTTGACCCACTCCAACCACTTCATGAGCGAAGTGGCGCTGGGTAAGCTGCGCGAGGCCGGCCTGAAGAATGCCGTGGACACGTACTATCGAGCCTGGCGCGTGCGCCAGTTGCTGGACGCCTGCGGCCCCCGGATCACGGTGGCTGACGTGCGGCGCGCCCTGGCCGACGACTGGGCCACGCCCTATTCCGTCTGCCGTCCGCCGCGCGGCACCTTGACGGGTGGGCGCTCGGCCACGGTGGCGACCCTGGTGATGGACACTGCCGGCCACACCATGGATATCGCCGCCATGCCCTCTTTCGGGCAGTTCTTCACCCGCTATGGCCTGACGGGCGAGGCCTATTCCATCGACTGAGTGGGCAGGCAGGACCGAGCCCGCGCTTCGTCCTGCCAATACTCGCGGCAAAAGTCCAGATACGCCCGCACAACGGACGAAGGATGCCGGTGCGAGGGATACAGCAAGTTCAGTTCCTGTTCCGGCAAGGGGTACCCATCGAGCACGCCCACGAGCCGCCCCGCGCGCAGGTCTTCGGCGGCAAGGAACAATGGCAATTCCGTCACGGCCTGGCCGGATAGCGCGCGATGGCGCAAGTGGGCGTAGTCGTTCGTGGACAGGATCGGGCGCGGATGGAACGCCGTTCCCCCCAGATGCCATACCGGCGGTTCGTAGCCTGCGCGCGCCCAGGCCGCGCAGGGCAGCCGGTGCAGGTCTTCCGGCACAGCGGGATAGCCCAGCCGTTCGAGCAAGGAGGGACTGGCGACCAGCCGGTGCCGGTACTGCAGGATTTTCCGCGCAACCATGGACTCATGTTCGATCGCGCCCACGCGCAAGGCCACATCGATGCCGTCGACAATCAAGTCGACGCGCCGCTCCGTCGTGTGGACAAAGAGCCGTATGCCCGGATAACGCTGCTGGAACGCAGCCAGCAGGTCCCACCAGATATCGAACGACGGCGGCAGCGACAGGCGCAGCAGTCCCTCCAGTTGGCGCTGCGCATTGAGCACCGCCTCTTTCGCGTCCATCAAGGCCTCGATGCCGCGGCTGGCGTACTCGTACAGCCTGACGCCGGCATCCGTCAACTTCGTTCCCCTGACTGAACGCTCGAACAGCTGCACGCTGAGTTGCTTCTCGAGTTCGCGGATGCGGCGGCTCAAGGTGGGCAACGGCACACCGGTGCGCGCCGCGGCAGCGGACAAGCTGCCCGCGTGCACCACGGCGACGAACATCTCGACCGCGTTGAGGTCCATTCATTCCTCTCAATTTCGATAGGAAGTTTATCGGTTTTGGCGATTCCGGCAAACCTTCACTATCGGCATAGTGAGGGCGTGTTCCCTCTAACCCGATCACTGGAGATCGCCATGCAAACCGTAGAAACACTATTGAAATCAAGAGTTTCCACCAATAAATATGACTCTGGCCGCACTTTATCAGACCTGGAAATCGATAAGCTCATCCAGCTGGCGACCATGGCCCCCTCTGCCTTCAATGTCCAGAATTGGAAGTTTGTGGCGATACGCAGCGCTGCCGGCAAAGCCAAGCTGCTGCCGCTCGCCTATGGTCAGGCAAAGGTCGCCGACGCCGCCGTCACGTTCATCGTTTGCGGAACGCTCGCCCCCCATGCCACGCTGCCCGCCGCGCTCCAGCCCTCGGTCGAGCGCGGCATTCTGGACGACGCGACCCGCGCGGGCTGGGTCGCCGCCGCGAACAGCATGTACAGCGACAACCCGGCGCTACAGCGCGACGAAGCCATACGCTCGGCATCGCTCGCCGCCATGACGCTGATGCTGGCGGCGCAGGATCGCGGCCTGGCTTCCGGGCCCATGATCGGGTTCGATCCGCAAGGCGTCGCCGCGGCCTTTGGCCTGCAGGCCGACGAGGTGCCGGTCATGCTCGTGACCGTCGGCTACGCCGCTCCCGGCAACTGGCCGCAGAAGCCTCGCAAAGCCATTACCGACGTCCTGTCCTACGCCTGACCCATCCACACACACACCTAATTCTGAACAAGGAAAAGCCATGAAAGCCTATGTCATCGAGCAAGCCGGCGGCCCGGAAACGCTTCAGATCCGCGACATCCCGCCAGTCGCGCCGCAAGCCGGCGAAGTGCGCATCCGCGTGCGCGCCTTCGGTCTGAACCGCGCCGAAACCTACTTGCGCGCCGGCAAGATGGGGCCTATAGACACCCCGCGCGTACCCGGTATCGAGGCGGTCGGCGAAATCGCCGAAGACGCTTCCGGCACCTTCCGCATCGGACAGCGCGTGGCCACGGCCATGGGCGGCCTGCAGTTCACCCGACATGGCAGCTATGCCGAAGAGGTCACCGTGGCGCTGGCCAACGTGATCGACCTGGACGGAACCACGCTATCGTGGGAAGAGCTTGCCGCCCTGCCGCAGGCATACTTGACGGCCTGGGGCGCGCTGGACAAGAGTCTGGCGATCAAGTCCGGACAATCGCTGCTGGTGCGCGGCGCGACCTCGACCGTGGGTCTTGCGGCCGTGTCCTACGCGAAATCCGCCGGCTTGCGGGTGGTGGCGACGACCCGCTCCCCAGGGAACGAAGAGCGTCTGCTGCACGCCGGCGCACACCAGGTCATCGTCGACACTGGCGCCGTGGCCGGGACCGCGCGGCGTAACTTCCCCGATGGCATCGATGCTGCGCTGGAGGTCGTCGGCGCGGCCACCTTACGCGACACCGCCAGCGCTTTGCGGCCATTCGGCGCCGTCGCGGTCGTCGGACTGCTGGGCGGGCCTCCCTTGCTTGAAAAATTCAACCTGATGGCGGACCTGCCCCCTGCCGTGCGGCTCAGCTTTTTTCCGAGCCAATTGTTCGGTACGCCCGCCTTGCCGCTGGACAAGGCGCCGTTGCGCTCGATTGCCGACGACATCGCCCGCAAACGCCTGCCGTCGCTACTGGAGCGCACCTTCGCATTCGACGAGGTGCGGCAGGCTCATGCACTGATCGAAGGCGGCCGCGCACCCGGCAAACTTGTCGTGCGCATGTAATGCCGCAAGCATGCCGGTTCGCGCACGGCGCTCCGGCCTCCCCCCGGCGCGCTGTGTGATGATCTGCACAACGCCCGACCATGGCTGCAAGACGATCTGCCCGTGCGCGACTGCCGTGCACCATGGCCGGCAGGTCCCTGAGCGAGCGGCGGTCCTCAGGCCAGCAAGGCGTCCAGCTCGCGGAAAACTGGCGCCGTCAGCCGCTGCCCTTCCTTCGCCGCGTTGACCTGCAAGGCCACGCGCGCCACGTCCATGACACTTTCTGCTTGCGGATAGTCGCCCTTGGCCTGCAGCCAGGCCAGCACGTCCGCCAGGTGCCAGATCGAGGTGCTGCCCTCGTGGACCGGCAGCGGAAAGCTGTCTGGATAAGCCAGCATGAGCTTGCGCATATTCTGACGCGAGACGCCCACGATCTCGGCCACGTCGGTCAAACCCACCAGATCGGGCGCGGCCTCGATCAGCTTCGCGGATGGCACCGCGCGCCTGACGTCCGCAAGCGCCGAGCGCACCGCGGCTTCCGCGCTTTTGGCTTCTCGGGTGAACTCGAGCGCCAGGCGTCCCGGCAGCCCGGTGCCGACCAGGGCATCGTCGCAACCGGCCGCGCCCAGACGTTCGACCAGCGCATCCATATCGTGATCGGCGTCGGCAAGCTGGTACTTCGAGGTAAAGGTGTATTCCATCGCGCTACTCCCAGATGCCGCCGCCTGCCTCGGGCAGGTCACGGCGCGCAGTACAGTTGTTCACGACGCGCCGCAAGGCGCGCGCATGATTGCCAGGACTCTTTGGCGTGCTCCAGACGCTGGTGATGCAGAATTCGCCGCAGCGGCATTCCGCAACATTGCTGGGGCAATAGATCCGGCCCCAGGCGTGGCTGCCGCCAACTTCCACGCGCCAGCCATTTCCTTCGGCGTGGCGGAGTGCTGCCTCTACCTCTTTCTTGGGATGGGACGGACGAGCCATCATTGGTATCCAGTATGAAGATGTTCAATTCGGTTGTCAATAGACAACCATAAACAGCTTCAGGGATGCCAGTGGCGCGAATAGCGTCCGTTGCGGCCACGACCGCTGGCCCTGAAAGCCGACGTTGCAGCTTATCGAGGGCACTCGCGGTAACCAAGGCGGAATCCGTCTGAAAAACGGACAAAAGGACTGGAATGGCTTGCGGGTTCTACCGCTACGGCCCCTCGCGAGGCCGCGCGTTCACCAGAGGATGATCTGCGAACAACGGAACAGCGACAGCTTGCGGCCGTTTGCGTCGACCACGGTCGCCGACCAGATCTGGGTCGTGCGCCCCATGTGTTCCGCCACCGCTTCGACGGTCAGCACGCCTTCCTTGGCAGTGCCCAGGAAGTTCGATTTCAGCTCCAGCGTGGTGAAGCCCTTTGCGCCTTCCGGCAGGTGCGCCAACGTGGCGTAGCCGGCGCAAGTGTCGGCCAGCATCACCTGGCTGGCGGCATGCAGGTATCCGTTGGGCGCCATCATCCACGGGGCCACGGTCATTTCCATGGACATGCGCCCCTCTTCGATCGACAAGGGCCGTACGCCGAAGGTGTCGGGCAGCGTGCCTTGCTGGCGTTGGAAGAGGCGATCTATGGTTTCACTGGAGCGCAGCATGGCATGTTCCTATGCAGAGGGTTGTCGCGAAGAAGGAAAATACTATCCCAGACGTCGGCGCGCCATCAGCGCCACCAACGCCAGCATCGAGGCCACGGCCAGTACCAGGCCCAGGGTCGTCGCCGGACTGCCGCCCGCCAGGCTGGCCAGCGCCGTCATGCCGCCCGCGCAAGCCATCTGCAGGCCGCCCAGCAAGGAGGACGCCAGTCCTGCCTGGCGGCTGAACGGTCCCAGCGCCATGGCGGTACCCAATGGATTGACCAGCCCCATGCCGAACAGGTACAGCGCCACGGCGGCCGTGAACTGCGGCAGGCCGCTATCCTCGCCGCCCGCCAGCAAGGTCAGCGCGCCGGCCAGCGCCACCGCGCAGCCGGCCCGGGCCACACCGGCCGCGCCAAAGCGGTGGGCCAGGCGCGGCGCCAGCATGCCGGCGGCGAACACCACGAACACCGTGCAGGCGAAGAACAACCCCAGCTGCAGCGCGCTCAGGCCGATGCGCCCCATGAGCATGGCTGGCGTGGCCGCGAAAATGGCGTACAGGCCGCCAATGACCACGCTCACGGCCAACGCCGGGCGAATGAACCGCCGGTCCCGCGCCAGGTCCGCATAACCGCGCAGCACGGCAGCCGGCGTCGCCGCCGCCCGCCGGTCGGCCGGGTGCGTTTCCCCCACCGCCGCCACATAGGCCAGCGCCAGGGCCAGCCCCAGGGCCGCGACCAGCGCGAAGCTGGCGCGCCAGCCCGGCCCATACTCCATCGCGCTGCCCAAGAGCGGCGAGAAGCCCGGCGCGGCGGCCATGGCCACCATCGTCAGCGCCAGGGTGCGCGACAGCGCTTCGCCTTCGAACAGGTCCCGCGCAATCGCCCGCGACAGCACCGCGGCCGCGCATACACCCAGGGCTTGTATCACCCTGCCCGCCACCAGCAGCGGCAGAGTCGGCGCCCAGGCGCAGACCAGGCAGCCGACAATGAACAAGGCCAATCCGCCCAGCACCGGCGCACGCCGCCCCCAGCGGTCCGATACCGGCCCGGCGAGCAACTGCCCGATGGCGAAGGCCAGGAAAAAGCTCGACAGCACCAGGCCCATGTCGCGCGTGTCCACGCCGAGTTCTGACGCCATGCGCGGAAAGGCCGGCAGGATGATGTTGGTGGACAGCGGCCCCAGAGCGGCCAGCCCGGCGAGCACGGCCAACAGGCGGCCGGTCAGCCTGACGGGAGCGGCAGCGTCGCGGCCAAGGGCAAGGGAGGTCGGGTTGTTCATGGTTCGATGAAGTCAGGTTGTCGATCGAGATTCAGGGCCGTTCCAGCACCGTGGCAATGCCCTGCCCGCCGCCTATGCATTGCGTGGCCAGCGCATAGCGCCCCTGGCTGCGAGCCAGCAGCGCCGCAGCCTTGCCGGTGATGCGCGCGCCCGTGGCGCCCAGGGGATGGCCGATGGCCAGCCCGCCGCCGTCGATGTTCACACTGGCCATGTCCAGGCCCAACTCACGGATGCAGGCCAGCGCTTGCGACGAGAAGGCTTCGTTGATCTCCACCACGTCCAGGTCGGCCACCGCAAGTCCCGCACGCGCCAGCGCCTTGCGCGTGGCAGGTATCGGGCCTATGCCCATGACAGCCGGGTCCACGCCCACGGTCGCGAAGCTGCGGATGCGCGCCAGCGCCTCCAGGCCATGGCGCGCCGCAAAGTTGTCGCTGACGACCAGCACCGCCGCCGCGCCGTCGGTCAGCGGCGACGAAGTGCCCGCCGTGACCGCGCCATCGGCGCGGAACGCCGGCTTGAGCCCCGCCAAAGCCTCCAGCGAGGTACCCGGGCGGATGCAGCCGTCAGCATCGACCAGCTCGCCGTCCGGCAAGCGGATAGGCACGATCTCGGCGGCCAACAGTCCTTGCTCGCGCGCCGCGGCGGCCTTGCGGTGGGATTGCAGCGCCAGCAGTTCCTGGTCGGCGCGGCTGACGTTCCAACGCTGCGCCACGTTCTCCGCCGTCTCGCCCATGGAGAGGTAGGCATCGGTCGTCGCCTGCAGCTCGGGATTGGGCGAAAAATTGAAGCCGCCCTGCGGCACCATCGTCATCGACTCCACGCCCACGCAGAGAAAAGCCTCGCCCATGCCCGCCTCGATCTGCGCCGCCGCGATGTGCACCGCCTGCATCGACGAACCGCAGAAGCGGTTCACGGTCATGCCGCCCACCTCCTGCGGCAGGCCGGCAAGCAGGCCGACGATGCGCGCCAGGTTGTTGCCTTGGGCGGCCTCCGGATAGGCGCAGCCGAGGATCACGTCCTCCAGCAGCGCGGGATCCAGATCCGTGCGCAGCAGCAGGCCCTGCACCACCTGCGCGGCCAATGTATCGGGCCGCACGTCGGCCAGCCGGCCCTTGCGGGCAAAGTGGAAAGGCGAGCGCGCGAAGGCGGCAATCACTGCTTTCATGGTTTCAGCCCCAAGGAATGGTCAGACCGCGGCCGCGTAGCGCTGCGCAACGGTATTGCTGGACAGGTGTCCCGCCATGGTCAGGCGCGCGGCTTCGAAGGCGTCCCATTCCTCGCTAGCATGCAGCGAGGGGATAGTGACCTTCTCGCCGCGCGCGAAGCCCAGCAAGGCGGCATCGACCAGATCTTCGGCGCGCATCACGATGCGCTGGTCCAGCGTTTCCACCGGCAGGCCCCCGATGGCCCAGAAGTCCGTGGCCGTGGCGCCGGGCAGCACCGCCTGAACCTGCACGCCGGTCCCGGCCAGCTCGTGCTGCAGCGACTGGCTGAACGCCAGCACGAAAGCCTTGCTGCCGCCATAGACGCCGTTCAGGACCTCGGGCGCAAGGGCCACGATGGAAGCGATATTGATGATGGCGCCCCGGCCGCGCGCCACGAAGCCCGGGACGGCCGCGTAGGTCAGCCGCATCGGCGCGGTGACGTTCAGCTCCACCATGCGCGTCATCTGCTCCACATCGCTTTGCAGCAGCGGCGTATGCGTGCCGATGCCCGCGTTGTTCACCAGCAGGGTGATGCTGGCGTCCTGGCGCAGCTGTGCTTCCACCCGCGCCAGCGAAGCGCGGTCGCCCAGGTCCGCGGGCAGCACCTCCACGGCGCGGCCGGTGCGCGTGCTGATGTCGCTGGCCAGGGCGTTCAGGCGCTCCCGGTTGCGGGCGGCCAGTATCAGGTC
Organism: Achromobacter sp. SD115; assembly: GCF_017355315.1. Classification (NCBI taxonomy): domain Bacteria; kingdom Pseudomonadati; phylum Pseudomonadota; class Betaproteobacteria; order Burkholderiales; family Alcaligenaceae; genus Achromobacter; species Achromobacter sp. SD115. Next base: position 91,465 of record NZ_JADIJM010000001.1, read on the forward strand.
ATAGCCCTGCTGCGCGAGTTTGTGCGCGTATAGCGCGCCGATGCCGCTGGAAGCGCCCGTGACGAGAGCGGTGCCGGGTTGGGTTTGTGTCATGGTGAGACTCCTGGGAAGGTCATTGCGATGGGATCCATGTTGGGGCTTGCCGGGAATGGCGTAAATGACGTATATAGTCATTAATAAGGACATTCGCAGGACATAAATCCGCAAGGACGCCCCATGCACCGCATCGGTTACATACTTCCCGAAGGCTTCCAGATCATTGGCCTGGGCACGCAGGCCGTGTTCGAGCTCGCCAATGTGATGGCGCGCGAACCCTTCTATGCCCTGGACAGCTATGCCCTGGACGGCGCGGTGCGCGCTTCGGCGGGCCTGACGGTGCAGGCCCGTCCGCTCACCGCCCGTAGCCAGGCCGACACCTGGCTGGTGACCGGCGTGCTGTCTCCCCTTTCCAGGCCCGTGGCGCCCGAACTCCCCCGGCTGCTCGAAAAACTCGCGCCCCGCTCGCGCCGCGTCGCCGGCCTATGCACTGGCGCATTCCTGCTGGCCGACGCCGGCCTGCTGGACGGGCGGCGCGCCACCACGCACTGGCATTGGGCCGACGCCTTGCAGCAGCGCCACCCGCGCGTGCAGGTCGAGGCCGACCGCATCTATATCGCCGACGGGCCGGCTTGGACCTCCGCCGGCATGACGGCGGAAATGGACCTGGCGCTGGCGCTGGTGGAAAAGGACCTGGGCGCCGATGTCGCACGCTCGGTGGCGCACCGCCTGGTCATGCACCAGCGCCGTTCGGGCGGCCAATCGCAGCACTCGGAAATGCTCAGGCTTGCGCCCAAATCCGACCGCATCCAGCAAGCGCTGGAGCATGCCCGCCGCAACCTCGCCCAGCCCCTGAGCGTGGAGGATCTGGCCCAGGCCGCCAGCCTGAGCCCGCGCCAGTTCAGCCGCGTGTTCACGGCCGAAACTGGCCAGTCGCCCGCCAAGGCCATCGAGGGACTGCGGCTGGAGGCCGCGCGCCTCATGATAGAAAGCAGCCGCCACCCGCTGGAAGTGGTGGCCAGGGAGACCGGTTTCCGCGACCGGCGCCACCTGCGCGAGGCTTTCCTGCGCGGCTTCGGCATGCCGCCCCAGGCCCTGCGGCGCGACGCGCGTACCAGCCCGCCCGCCTCCTGAGCCGGCGCCAATCAGGCGGCCGCCGCCTGCCTGCCGTCCAGTACAATCCGCGTTTGGCGACGTTGTGCTCGCCCGTTTTGTCTGGATCCCTGCATGTTGCGACTGTCTGAAATCAAGCTGCCGTTGAATCACACGCCCGAGGAATTGCCTGCCGCGATTCTCAAGAAACTAGGCGTTCCGGCCAGCGACCTGCGCGCCCACACCGTGGCCTCCCGCAGCTACGACGCGCGCAAGAAGCACAATATCCTGCTGATCTACACGCTGGATATCGACGTCGAAAACGAGGCGGCGCTGCTCCAGCGTTTTCACGACGACCGCAACGTCAAGCCCACGCCCGACACCGAATACAAGTTCGTCGCCCAGGCGCCTGCCAGCCTGGACAAGCGCCCCATCGTCATCGGCACCGGGCCCTGTGGCCTGTTCGCGGGGCTGGTCCTGGCGCAGATGGGTTTCAAGCCCATCATCCTGGAACGCGGCAAGGCCGTGCGCGAACGCACCAAGGACACCTGGGGCCTGTGGCGCAAGCGGGTACTGAACCCGGAGTCGAACGTGCAGTTCGGCGAAGGCGGCGCCGGCACTTTCTCCGACGGCAAGCTGTACAGCCAGATCAAGGACCCCAAGCATTACGGCGAAAAAGTACTCAAGGAATTCGTGCTGGCCGGCGCGCCGGAAGAAATCCTTTACGTGAGCAAGCCGCACATCGGCACGTTCCGCCTGGTCGGCATGGTCGAAGTCATGCGCGACACCATCACCAAGCTGGGCGGCGAGGTCCGCTTTTCCAGCAAGGTCGAAACCGTGCAGCGGGAAAACGGCCGGATCACCGGCGTAACCCTGGCCGGCGGCGAACATATCGAGGCCGACCACGTCGTGCTGGCCATCGGCCACAGCGCGCGCGACACTTTCCAGATGCTGCATGACCAGGGCGTGTTCATGGAAGCCAAGCCGTTCTCCATCGGCTTCCGCATCGAGCATCCGCAATCGCTGATCGACCGCGCCCGCTTTGGCCCCAACGCCGGCCATCCGATCCTGGGCGCGGCGGATTACAAGCTGGTGCACCACGCCAACAACGGACGCTCGGTGTACAGCTTCTGTATGTGCCCGGGAGGCACCGTGGTGGCCGCCACCTCCGAACCCAACCGCGTGGTCACCAATGGCATGAGCCAGTACTCGCGCAACGAACGCAACGCCAACGCGGGCATCGTGGTCGGCATCTCGCCCGAAGTCGATTATCCCGAGCATGTGCTGGCGGGCGTGGACTTCCAGCGCCAATGGGAATCCCAGGCGTTCGAACTGGGCGGCCGCGACTACAGCGCGCCTGGTCAGTTGGTCGGCGATTTCATCGCGGGCAAGGCCTCGACCGAATTCGGCTCCGTGCAGCCGTCTTACACGCCGGGCGTGCATCTCACCGACCTGGCGACCGCCTTGCCCGAATACGCCATCACTGCCATCCGCGAGGCGCTGCCGGTCTTCGACAAGACCATCAAGGGTTTCGGCATGCACGACGCCGTGCTCACGGGTGTCGAAACCCGCACTTCCTCGCCGATCCGCATCAAGCGCGACAACGAAACCCTGCAGAGCATCAACACCGAGGGCCTGTTCCCGGCGGGCGAAGGCGCGGGCTACGCTGGCGGCATCCTGTCGGCGGGCGTGGATGGCATCAAGATCGCCGAGGCGGTGGCCATGAGCATCATGAGCCGGCAAGGGTAATCAGACGCGCTTGCGGTGCCCGGGTTCCTGCATGGCAGAGCCTTGCAGCCCGGGCCGGCATTCCTAGCCCCTGCCTTGCGGTTTGACGCCCGGCGTCGGCGCCCTGCCCGCCCGCATCTCGGTGGTCGTCACTCCCCCGAAGCCCCAGTTGTCCGTATCGATTTCCTCGATCACGACATGCGTCCACTCCGGCGGCTTGTGCAGCACGCGTTCTAGCGTCTCGGTGACTTCGCGGATGACCTGCGCCTTTTGCTCGGCGGTAACGCCATCGCGGGTAATGCGGATACTGACGAACGGCATGACTTTCTCCTGGTTGAAGTGCCTGTGCCCGTCGCCACGCCGGAGGTCGTTCTCAATCCAGCTTGGGATCAGGAAACGGCAGCTTATCCTGGGAAACGCTGGGCTGCACTTTCCACTTTCCGTCCTGCTTGTAGAAATCCATCTGGTTCTCGCTGACCGCGGCCCCAAGGGTCACCGCGACCGTGCAGGCGACCTGGCCCGGATACGTGGCCTCCACCGCCGGGATGCAGGTGCCCAGTTTGACCTTGGACGGCCGCGACATGCCCGAGCCCGCCAGCATGTCGACGATCGCATCCGTCGCTTCGGGAATGGAAGGCAGGACCAGGTCCTGGGCCCGGACCATGCCGCCCGCCCCCAGCAATGCAACCATCGACGCCACGGAAATCAAGGGCTTGAACATGCGCCAGCTCCATCAGAATTGAGACCGGCGCAGCTTAAAGGAAGCGGCCTCGCACCACCGTAACAGAGCGATACGCAACTATTCCTAAGGCAGCATCTGAGGGTTGTAGACCACTTCCCACAAATGTCCGTCCGGATCCATGAAGTAGCCCGCGTAGCCTCCATAAATAGCCTGTGCGAAGCAATCCACGCCCGCCGGCCACAGCGCGGGGCGGGAAGCAAAGCCTCAGTAGTCCCTCGCCTCGTCGAACCAGCGCTGCGTCTGCGCATCGCTTACGCCCAGCCGTTCGACCTGAGCAAGCTGGCTGAACTGCCACACCGCCTCGCCTATGTCTTCGCGCTCCGCGGTCTCGATGCCCTTCATGCCGTTGAAGTGGCTGGCGAAGGCGGAGATTGCGGCTTGCACCTCGGCGGCATTGCTTGCGCTTTCCAGCGCCGACCGGGCCGTGTCGTAGGCGGTATTCGCCGATTTCGCCATGCGGCTGTTCCAGCCCGAGAAAGGCCGGCCGTATTCGCTTTGCCACCACTCCCGCTTGCGCAGTTGGGAGACGGAGTTGTAACCGCCCCATGCGCGGACCTTCTCCCGCGCCTTCATCTGCGCCTTCAAGCGCTTGCCCGCGGCTTCGTCGACGTTGTAGGCGATGAACCTATCCAGCGCGGGCCAACTGGCCAGTTCCGGCAAGCCGTCCAGATCGGGCGTGAACCGGATCTCCAGACTCGTCAGGCGCGGCAGGCGGGCAAGCGCCTCCCAGCCGCTGAAGCCGCCCCAGAGCGACAGACTCTCCAACGCCGGAAAGCGATCGATTCCCTGCAGCGAAATGGGCTGCCCCAGCGGCGCGCCGTGCAGCGCCAGCGCGCGCACTTCCTGCAGCGGGCCGAGGTCGGGCAAGGCGTAAGGCTCCGCGCCAGTCCGGCGCCCCAGTGCCGGCCGCAGCAACAACATGTCGGGCAGTTCGCCCGCCACGGCAACGCGCGTCAGGTCGCCAAACAGTTCCAGGTCACGGACCTGAGGCAACCTGGCTTCAAGATGCCCCGACACCTGGTCCAGCCGGATGCGCAGCGTCTCGATTCTTGCTGCGCCTGCGTCGATGACGCGCCTGCCTGAGTATGCCGGCGCCCAGCTGAACTGCTCGATTTCACGATCCTGCGACCAACCGAAGAAACCGCTGTCGCTGCCGTAATAATCGATATGCCGCGGCCACGGCGAGCCGGCAGGCGTGGAGAACGGTTCAAATGCAGCCCAGTTGATGGCCTCGTCGCCAGCCACGTGCAGATCAGCCTTCTTGCCCATGCTGGCCGGGCCGATGATCAGATTGCCGCGCCCTGCTTCGCGTGCGAAGACATGGCTGCCCGCCGCGGTCAGGCTCACCTGATAATGCCCTGCCTCGCTCACCGAGCCTGCGGGCTCGCCGGACACGTCTATGGGTACGGACACACTACTCTCCTTTTGCTTGGCGGAATCCACTGATGACAATCCCGCCGATTCATTGACGCCTACGCAGGCTCGCCGTCCACGCGGAAGAACAGTGCAGTCTGCCCCTTCAGGCCGCCATCCAGGAATTCGAACTCGACGCGCCTGCCCGGTTCGACTACGTCGCCCAGGTATTCGACCCGATACATCACGCCGCCGATACGGTAGTTGTGGACCAACGAGACGATCGAGGAGTTGGGGCTGCGCAACCGATAGACCACGGCCTCTTCGACCACTCCCCGCACACCATGTTTGTATAGCCCCCGCTGCAGTTTGCGACTGCGCATGCCGAACAGCATCCCCAGGATCGCAAAGATCGCCGCTACGAACAGCAGTGGGGGCAAAAACAGCCCTCCCACCAGCGGCACAAGGGCAAAGATCAGCATGAACTTGCGCGCGTCCAACTCTTCCCTGCGCACGGCCGCACGGTCGGCATCGCTGATTTCCTCGACAGCGACCAGCGACTCCGCGCTCATGGGGTACTCCGCCCGCAACAGCACGGCAGGCGCGTCTGGCTGCAGGGTCAGCAGGTGCAGGCGCACGGGCAGATCCGTCAAGCCCACGGCCGTCACCGGCCCGTGCCCGCTACGGGTGTCGCTGGCGATCTCGTTCCAGAACGGCAAGGCTGCCTCCACGCGCTGCTCGCCGAATCCGTAGCACACGCCCGGCGTCGAGCCGCCCGGACCGAATGAGGTCAGCCGGCCTGAAACGATCTGCTTGGCCAGCCGTCCCTTGAGCGCCCGGTCGAGGCTGCGCCAGCCTCGCGGCATGCGCAGCAGCTTGCGCCCGAAAAACACCGCCAGCGCTCCCATCACGGTGATGGCCGCCAGCAATATCGCGCCCACGCCGAAGTCCAGCGTGCGCCACTCGGACAGGCCAAGCGCGATAAAGGTCAACACGGCAAGCGCCAGCAGCAGCACCACGAAGACGCCGAACCCGGCCATCAGCAGTCTCCCGCGACTGCATTTGCGCAGCAGCAGGATGTCGTCGTCAGTAAGCGGGGCGTCCTCGACTTGCAGGGTCTGGTTCATGCGCTGATCGCTGCCTCCCTTGCTCAATAGGTTCCGATGGGAACCTCGATCTTCAGCGGCGCGTCGCCATTGGCTGGGCGCAGGCTATACGTGTAAACGCCGCCATCATCGTCGGCAAGCGCCGTATCCTTGCGCTCCACGGCATAGCGCCGACCATCGATCTCCAGCGTACGGGCGGCGACGGCATCGGCATGGTCGGGCACCAGCAATCCGCCCACCCCGTCGCCTGCATCGGCGAACTCGTAATCGCGCAACTCCCCATCGGCCCGCAGCAACTGCACGCGCGGCCGGTAAGGCGCCGCGTCCAGGTTCCAACCATTGGTCAAATCGGTGATCCAGGAGCCAGGAATGTCGTAGACGCTACTCAACTGCTCCTCGGAAACTTCCGGCCCCTCCACGACCAGGCAGCACACCACCTTCCCCGCGCGGGAGTCGTAGACCGCCCAATTGCTGCCGATGGCCGCCACGCCGGGCAGCATCGAGAAATGGAATTGGCGGTTGAACTGGCTATCCGACACCTGGCGCCAGCCGCCGATATTGGCGGGTTGCGCCGGCGATTGCGCCTGGCTGGCCATCGCCATCAGGACGCCTGCGGCCAGGGCGCCTGCTCGGAACAGTAAACGGATCATCTCGGTGCCTGTCTTGGGCTCATGGGGATCATGGGACTGGGGCCCAGCGTCGGCATAGTACCAGCGCCAGCCCCGCGGTCGTGGCCTCCGGGAACGAGCTGTTCAGCACTACAGCCACCGGTCCGCTGGCTGCGCGAAATCTTGGCTACTATCGACGCATGACCCTACTCGTCCCTCCCTCCATCGTCCCGCAGATCGCGCAAGCCAGAAGCCTGATCGAACGGCATCTCGGCGCTGAACTTGTCGCCATCCATCTGTTCGGCTCCGCCGTGGACGGCGGGCTGCAACCCCACAGCGATATCGACCTGCTCGTCAGCGTGGCCCAGCCGCCCGGCGAAACCGCGCTCCGCGCCCTGGCCATGGCCTTGCTGGCCGTATCCGCCCCGCCGGGCTCCTCGCCCAGTTTGCGCGCGCTGGAAGTCACCGTGCTGGCGCGTGCACACCTCGTGCCCTGGCGCCACCCGGCCAGGCGCGAACTCCAGTTCGGAGAATGGTTGCGCGCCGAACTGGAGGCAGGCGTCGTGGAGCCGCCCATGATGGACCCCGACCTGGCCATCCTGCTCACCAAGGCCCGCGGCCACAGCATCCCCATCATGGGCCCGCAGGCCGACCAGATTTTCGAGGCCGTGCCCCAGGAGGATCTGAGGCGGGCGCTGCTCGACACCGTTGCGCAGTGGAACGCGCCCGAAGACTGGGCCGGCGATGAAAAACACATCATCCTCGCGCTGGCCCGCATCTGGTACACGGCCGTATCCGGCGGCATCGCCTCCAAGGAACTGGCGGCGACGTGGTTGCTGGAAAGGCTGGAACCGCCCTATCGGGCCGTCCTCGGCAAGGCACGGGCGATCTATCTGGGGCAAGAGGAAGACAATCTGGCGCAACGGCATCAGGCCGAAACAGCGGCGTTCATCGTCCACGCGCGCGGCGCGATTGAACGGACTTGTGCCGCTTCACGATAGTTGAAGATCGAAAGGGTCCGCATGCTCCCGCAGCTCAGGCATGCGCCGGCTTTCTATTGGCCCGTCTTCAGCGAACGAGGCAAGGCGCAGATGCCGGCGTTGACAGCCGCAACCAGGCGCTCAAGCGGGATCGGCTAGCACACCCCCTCCGCGTTGCGGACACCGCACAATGTCCACGTCCACGGAGGGCCTCAAGACGACGTGGCAGGCAGCAACGGCCAACTCCTCGAACACAGACGGGAGCCATGGATCGATGCTGCCATCGAGAACGTCGAGATAGCCACCTTCCGCATACGAGGACACGGTCCGGCGCAGCGCGTCCATCATCCCCGTGTTTTGCGCATGAGGTTCCGGCAGATACGACGCGATGGCACCGTCCAACCGCGCCACACCACACGAAGCGCGCCCGTGCCATGCGCCGACGTCGATACGGCGGCACGCTGAACGACGGCGATTCTCATTCGTCTATTTAGGAAGAGCGCTTTGTACGCCGGGCCTGCCCGGTTTTCTCCTTCACTGGACGCAGCCTCCATTGCCCGGAGCACGCCGAATGCGCGCGCGCCGTTGTAGTCGACGGCGGCCGCTCAGGCAGCTTGAGGCTCCCTCAAAGGCCAGCCTGGAACCAGGCGCGCCCGATACTCTGAAGACATCATGAAAGACCAAAAAAACACATCACGCACAGTCTTTACGCTACGCCCGCAACACGCATTGACGCTATTGGGTCTGGTCGCCGCCGCGCCGGTGCTTGCACAGCAGACTGCAGGGGAAACCATCAGCACATTACCCAGCGTCACCGTCAGCGGCACGGCCGATACCGGCACTGGTCCGGTGCAGGGCTACGTGGCAGAAGACACCACATCGGGCAGCAAGACCGACACGCCGTTGCGCGAGATTCCGCAATCCGTCTCGGTGGTAGGCGCGGAGGAAATGCGCGATCGCGGCGTGCAAAGCGTGTCGCAGGCGATTCAGTATGTGCCGGGCGTGCAGGTCACCAACTTCGGCGGCGCCGAAGTGCGCAACGACTGGATCGTGCTGCGCGGCTTCGACGCCAAGATCACCGGGGACTACCGCGATGGCCTGAACCAACTGCCGTATGACCAGATCCGGGCGCGCACCGACCCTTACGCGCTCGAGCGCGTCGAGGTGATCCGTGGCCCCTCCTCGGTGCTGTACGGGCAGGTGGCGCCCGGCGGCCTGGTCAATCGCATCACCAAGCGCCCGACGCTGGATCCTTTCGGCGAGATCGTGCTGCAAGCCGGCAATTTCGACCGGCGCCAGGCCGCGTTCGATATCGGCGGCCCGATAGATGAAGACCGCAAATACCTGTACCGCCTGACCGGCGTCCTGCGCGATGCCGGCACCCAGGTGGAATATGACGGCGACCACCGCTACCCGGATGACCTCGGATACATTGCGCCGGCCTTCACCTGGCGCCCGAATTCGGATACCTCGTTCACACTGCTGACCCACTACCAGCACGACGAGACCGATGGCGAATCGCGCCCGGTCTTCCCGACCCACGTCCCCGTGGGCGACTATGGTTTCAACCGGTACGACCGCAAGCAATATGCGATCGGCTATGTATTCGAGCACCGCTTCAACGACAGCATCATGCTGCGCCAGAACGCCCGCTACCAGCACGGCAAGCTTGACCAGCGCGACCTCTACAGCCTGGGGCTGCGGCCCGACGGCCACACATTGCGCCGCTACGCGCTGGTATCCAAGGAAAGCGCCGACGGCGTGGTCGTGGACACGCAAGGAGAGTTCCGCTTCAATGCCGGCCGCGCCGCCCATACGCTGCTCGTGGGCTTCGACTATCGCTTCCAGGATGGCCAGCAATGGTATCGGCAAGGCCTCGCCCCCGATCTGGACCTGGACAATCCGGTCTACGACCAGAATATTCCGTATCCCGGCGCCGCCAATACCATCATCGACCAGAAGGACGTCAACCGGCAGTATGGCCTGTACCTGCAGGACCAGATCAAGATCGATCGCGTGGTGGTGACGGCCGGTCTGCGCCACGATTGGGCCAGGTCCGACAGCCGCAACCGCATGACCAGCACGACAACCCGCCAGAACGATACCGCTCTGACGGGTCGCCTGGGGCTGGCCTACCTGTTCGATTCCGGCGTCACGCCTTATGTCAGCTATTCGACCTCTTTCAACCCGCAATCGGGCGTGTCGATGGACTCAACCCCGTTCAAGCCGACCAAAGGCGAGCAATACGAGTTCGGAATCAAGTACCAGCCTCCGGGTTCCAGGAGCATGGTGGCCGCGTCGTTCTTCGACCTGACGCAACGCAACGCGCTCACCCCCGACCCCCGCAATACCAACTTCAGCGTCCAGACCGGCGAGATCCGCTCGCGCGGAATCGAACTCGAAGGCAAGGCCAACCTGACCCGCAGCCTGGACGTGCTGGCCTCGTACACTCTCAACGATGTCACCGTGACCCAGAGCAACAACCCGCTCGAAAAGGACAACACGCCCATCGTGACGCCGCGGCACATGGCCTCGGCCTGGGTCAACTACACCTTGTCCGACACCGCGCTGCGCGGATTGGGCATGGGCGTCGGCGTGCGCTATATCGGCAAGACCTATGTCAACGTCGCCAACACCATGGAGAACGGCTCATCGTTCATGGTCGACGCCGGTCTGCATTACCAGCTCGACAAATGGCGTTTCGCGCTCGACGCCACCAACCTCTTCAACCGCGAGACCATCGTGTGCCGCAACAACCAGACCAACTGCCGGTACGGCCTGGAGCGGACCTTCATCGCCAGCGTGGCGTACCGCTGGTAGACGGCCAGGTGGATCCCGGTCTGGCCGGGCTCATGGAACTGGCCGCCGTCAGCGGCGGCCAGCTCATACGCGGGGCGGGCCGGCACCGCCCCCGCTCCGCTACGACGCCGCCCCGTCAATCCGGCTGCAGGCATTCGTGGCAGGAACTCAGCGCCAGATGGGCGTCGCGGATCATGAAATTGACCAACGCTGTGGAGACCCCCAGCTCACGCGCCACGTCACGCTGCGTGCAGCCTTCGAACCGGTGTAGTTCGAAGGCACGACGGGTACGTGCCGACATCTGCGTCAGCGCGACGCTCGCCATCCTGAGCGCCTGGCCGCTCACCGCGGCATCTTCGGCCACCGAAGCCGACACCGCGTGGCGACCGGCTTCCTCGTCCGCGAAAAGCCGTTGCTCCAACGCACGGCGCCGATGGCAATCGATCGCCAGATGCCGCACGGTCTGGTACAGGTAGGCCGCCGGCTCGCACACGCCTTGCGGCACCGCGCCTTCGAGCAGCTTGACATAGGCATCCTGCACCACGTCCTCAGCCAGTTCCTGCGAATCCAGAATACGCAGCGCCGCGCGCACCAGCTGGCGCCGGTTCGCCACATACAGTGCGGTCAGCTTTTCCATCGTCGGCGCAGTGCCCGTAACCATGTGTACCTCCTCGAGCGCCAGGCGCCCAGGTCATAGTCCGACACCGCCCCGTGATGGAGCGGCATCAATATCGGTAAGTGACTGTGGCGAATACCGTGCGGTCCACGCCATAGCGGCAATTGCTGCGATCTCCCCGACAGACCACGGTCTGCCGGTTGAACACATTGCTGGCATCCAGCGACAGGCGCCACGCGCCTGCGTCGTACGCGAGCGCGGCGTCCACAAGGGTGGCGGCGTGGTTCTTCATCGTATTGGCGGCGTCCACGTAGGTAGAGCCGATATGGCGCACTCCAACGCCCGCGCTCCATCCCGCCCACCATCCATCAAGCGAATGGTTCAGCCAGAGGGACGCCATCTGGCGCGGCGTCACGATAGGCATCCTTCCCGCCGTGCCGTCGTCGGCCTGCAGATTCTTCACATCGTTGAAGGTGTAGGCGGCCAGCGCATCCCAGCCTCGCGCCAGATTGACCTTGGCCTCGAATTCGACGCCGCGCGCGCGCACGCGGCCGGTCGTGACGCTGAAGCCAGGATGCGCCGGATCGGGATCGGCGCTCAGCACGTTGCGCTGCCGCAGGTCGAACAAGGCCAGCGTGTACAGGCTTTGCGATTGCGGCGGCTGGAACTTCACGCCCACTTCGAACTGCTCGGCGCGGGACGGATCGAATGGCTTGCCGTCGTAGGAGGCGCCCGCCTGCGGCACGAACGAGGTCGCATACCCCACGTAGGGTGCGAGACCCGCCCCCGCCGCATACGACGCACCCGCCCGCCATGTGTAGACATCGCCGCTGCCACGCGTGCGAGTCTCGGCAAGCCGGTTATCGGTCACGTCGCGATAGCCGTCCCGCCGCAGGCCAAGCAGTACGGTCCAGTCCCCCGCCTGCATCAGGTCCTGGAGATAGAGTCCCCACTGCTCGCTGACCTGCCGCACCTTGATGATCGACCGCGCGCCGGGCGGCAGCGCGATGTCCTGCCCATAGCGCGGGTCCAGCAGGTCCAGACTGGGCGCGGCCGCCTGCTGATAATGCTGACGGCCCGACAAGCGCCTGACATCCAGCCCGGCCAGCACCGTATGGCGCAGCCCGCCCCCTTCGAGGTCGCCTTCGATCTGGCTGTCCAACGCCAGCCCTTCGGCGCGCTCCCGTGCCTGGAGTTGCGCGCGCGCCAGCGTACGGCCGTCGCTGGCGAGCGCTCCGGCGTATAGATTGCGCAGCAGCATGTCACCGCGCTGGTAGCGCGCATTCTGGCGTATCCGCCAACGGGCGTTGAGGCGATGCTCGAGCTGGTATCCCAGACTGAAGAAATCGCGGTCGTTGCGGTCGTAGCCGTAGTCGCCCACCAACACCCGCGTAGGGTAGTAGGCGCGCGATTCGCCGTCGTTGCGATCATGCTGGTAGTGCATCAGCAAGGTGAACGAGGTGTCCGCGTCGCGCCAGCCAAAGGCAGGAGCCACGTAGGCGAGGTTGTCCCGGTAACGATGGCCGCTGTCGTACTTGTCCTGCGTACCTGATTCCCTGGCTGTCGCGGTCAGACGGAAGCGGGCCTGTCGGCCCTCGTTGAAAGGGCCGCCCAGGTCCAGGTAGGCCTGTTTGTGCTCGAATGACCCGAACTGCAGCGCCGCTTCGCGCAACGGCGTCTCGGCAGGACGTTTGGTGACGCGGTTGACGATACCGCCCGGAGCGGTCTGTCCATACAGCGCCGACACCGGCCCGCGCACGACCTCGATCTGTTCCAGCGCATAGGCCGGCACCCGCGCCCGGATCTGGTCGTAGGGCATCTGGCTCAGGCCGTCGCGATAATCCCCGGTCAGCTTGGCATCGAAGCCGCGCAGCACGACCCAGTCGTTGCGGACCTCGGTACCGCCGTAGTTGTCGATCTGCACGCCCGGCGTGTATTGCAGCGCCTGCGTGACCGAACGGACCCCTCGCGCCTGCATCTCGGCGGAAGTCACCACCGACACCGACTGCGGCACCGAGACCAGAGGCGCCAGCGTCTTGGTGGCGGCGCGATCCTCGAGCTGCGTGAAGCTCCGGACCGTGCCCTCGACCTGTGTGACCGGCAGGATCGACACCGCGGGCATCCAGATCCGACGGACGCGGAAACTTCCCGGCAGGTCTTCGTAGACTTCCAGGCCGTGGCCGCTCAATACCGCCTCGAAGGCAACCGCAGGCGCGTAGGTGCCATCCAGGCCGTTGCTGCTCAGGTCGCGCGTGACAGCGGGATCGAAATAGACCAGCACGCGCGCCTGGCTGGCAATCTGCTGGAGCACCTGGGTCAGCGGCCCCGGCGCAACGTGAAAGCTGCGCGTGGCGGCCGCCTGCTGGTCGGACTGCGCCCCGGCCAACGGCATGGCCATGAGCGCGCCCAGGAGCATCATCCGCGCGCACAGCTGCCGCCCCGCCATGGCGTGGGGCGCGCGTACGCGACGTCGATCGGCTGCTCCGATAACCATGGATTCCAGTTGTTTCCCGTGCAATTGAGTCCTCTTGATTGAAAGGACACGCCAAAGCCGGAAACCGGAAAGTTATCGACGAAAAAATTCTCCCGGGATCCGGGAAAATGGAGAAGTTGAGCTGTTACCGAGCCGAAACGCGCACCCAATAAGGGCTACGCCGGGTCACCGTGACAGGCAGCAGGCGGGCCACCGCCTGTAGCGCCCTGTCGGTGTCGTTCAAGGGAAACAATCCAGAGATCCGCAACTTCGCCGCCGGCGCATCACAGGAAATCAACCCGTGCCGGTAGCGGCTCAGTTCGGCCAGGAACCGGTCCAGCGGCATGTCATCGGCCGCCAGTTCGGCATTGATCCACGCCGTGTCGGCCAGCGCCACCGGACGGACGGGCTCGATACTGCTGGCGCCGTAGCGGGTGGCCTGTCCCGGTTGCAACAGCAGCCGGCTGCCGCCCGCCGCCGGCTCGATCTCCACGTGCCCTTCGAGCAGCGCCACGCGGGTCTGCTCGCCATCCAGGCGCACCATGAAGCGCGTTCCCAGCGCGCGCACGCCTCCAGCGGGCGTGTCGACGCGGAACGGCATGCCGGCATAGCCGGCCGCATGCCCGGTGCGGATCTGGATTTCGCCACGGCGCAGGCGCAGGCGGCGCGTCCGTCCGTCATACCGCACGTCGATCGCACTGTCGGTATTGAGCAGGACCTCGGTGCCATCGTCCAGCATGACCGTGCGCTGCTCCCCTACTCCCGCCACGTAGTCGGGCGAGATCCGTACCCAGCGCTTGCGGTCGGCCGTCCAGACCAGGCCGCCGGTACAGGTGACCAGCCCCAGCATGGCGATGAGCGCGCGGCGGCCCTTGCGGCGGTCGCCCGTCAGCGCCTGATAGGCGGGACTGCCCCCCAGTTCGCGCATCCGGCCGTCGGCGCGCATCAAATGCACCCAGGCCCGCTCATGATCGGGATCGGCCTGGCGCCAGCGTTCCCAGGCCTGCCTGTCTTGCGCGGTCTCGGCGCCGCTCGTCAACAGCACGTACCAGCGCGACGCCTGCTCGGCCACGTGTGGCGCTAGCGGCAGTCCCCCAGCGTAGGCAACGGGCGTAGCGCTCGCCCGCTTCACGCAAGACCGTCCTGGGCGAAGAAGCAGGTCTGGACCGCGCGCACCATGTAGTTGCTCACGGTGCGGGTCGTCACCCCCAGCCGCGCCGCAATATCCTCATGCCTGAGCCCCTCGAGCTGCGCCAGCAGGAACGCCTCGCGCACCTTCGCGGGCAAGGTATCGAGCGCGCGATCGATGGCCAGCAGGGTTTCAATGACGATGTGGCGCGACTCAGGGCTGGGTTCGACGCGCTCGGGCAAATTGGCCAAGGCATCGAGATAGGCGCGTTCGATGATTTCGCGCCGATGGTGGTTGGACAGCAGCCGGCGGGCAATGGTGGCAAGAAAGGCACGCGGCTCGGCCAACGGCGGGATTTCCTTGGCGGCCAGCACCCGCATGAACGTATCGTGTGCCAGGTCGGCGGCGCAGTCGGCGTTCGCGGTGCGATAGCGCAGCCAGCGCGCGAGCCACGAATGGTGCTCGGCATACAGTACCGCTGTGCGCTCTCGTAACCCCGCTACGCCGGACATGGACGTCTCCCGCAATGTTGACTCGGACAATAATCGGTAATGATAACCATTATCTATTTAGCGGACCAGAACTACATCCGAGTTGCATCCTTGCCGGCATCAGGGATGTGGCCGCAGCGCCGTGCGCCAGCCCAGGCGGGCAGCACAAGGCTGGATCCTTGGCCTCCGCCTTCTCCGTGGTCAGAACCTTGAGTGAGCCAAAGCACTGGAGCTGTACCGTGCATCGGGCTTTGACATATATACGTACGACCGTATATATTTAAGGCAAGCCGGAACTCAACTGCGGGTCGGTGCGGAAACCGCCGACAACAGACGGGAACAAGACCACCGGAGCCGCCCCGCTACCAGCCCGGCGCTTCGCTACAACCCACACAAGAAATCACAAACTTGGCGCGGCGCCCACGTCGCAGCGCCAGAAGGACTAGTCATGCTCAACTCCACATTACCGTCCTCAGGCGGGACTCGCGGTTCGGCGGCAAGAAACCAGTGGCTCGCCGTTTCCATGCTCGCCTTCGGCGTTTTTGTCGTCGGAACCGGCGAGTTCGTGCTGGCGGGTCTGCTGCCGCTGCTCAGTCGCTCGCTTGAAATCTCCCCCTCCGTCGCCGGCCAGGTCATCACGATTTTCGCGCTGACCTGCGCGATCGCAGGCCCGATCCTGACGACCGCGACGGTGCGCTGGCAACGCAGGACAGTCCTGGTTGCCGCATCGGCGGTGTATCTCCTGGGCAGTGCCTGGACGGCGCTGGCGCCCTCTTACCTGCAAGTCCTGCTTGGGCAGGTCGTGGCCGCGCTGGGCGTGGGCATGTTCGTTCCCACAGCCACCGTGACCGCCGCCGCCATGGTCTCGCCGGAGCATCGGGGCAAGGCCATCGCGCTGGTGGTCAGCGGCTTTACCGCGGCGACCGCATTGGGCGCGCCCTTGGGTACCGCCTTCGGCGGGGTGTTCGGCTGGCGATCGACCATGTGGCTGGCAACGGGCCTGGCCGCGATCGGCGTCATCGGCGTCTTCCGCGCCATTCCGGCAACGCTGGCCGTTACCGCCGTCCATGGACTGCGCCAGCAATTCCGGCTCCTGTTGGAGCCCCAGATTCTTGCCGTGCTCGGCGTAACGCTCTTGGCGTTCACCGCGATCTACATGCCGTACACCTACATCGGCATCATCTTTGAATCGGCTACCCAGGCGAACAGCTTCTACCTGGCGGGGCTCATGACTACCCTGGGCATTGTAGGGACGATCGGAAACCTGGGCGCCGGGATGCTTGCGGACCGCATAGGCGGCCCGAAAGTGGTAACCCTTGCCCTGCTTTGGTTGATTGCCGCCATGCTGGTCTTGCCGCTGGCGACGCAAAGCCTGCCCGCGGCGTTCGCAATGATTGCGTTCTATGGAATCGCAGCCTTTGCCATCACGGCGCCGCAACAGCATCGCTTGATCTCGCTCAAACCCGATGCCGCGGCCGTCCTCATCTCGCTCAACCAGGCCATCCTCTATCTCGCCATTGCACTGTCCGGATCGATCGGCGGGCTTGGAATCGAATGGATCGGGGCGATC
Source organism: Achromobacter sp. SD115 (assembly GCF_017355315.1). NCBI lineage: Bacteria > Pseudomonadati > Pseudomonadota > Betaproteobacteria > Burkholderiales > Alcaligenaceae > Achromobacter > Achromobacter sp. SD115. Next base: position 108,188 of record NZ_JADIJM010000001.1, read on the forward strand.
AATCTGGGCTTTATTGCCGCGGCCCTGGCAGCGGCTGCGTTGTTGCTATCGATTTTGACGAGGTCGACGCCTCATGAATCGAAGTGATGCAAGCATTTTCCCGGCCCAACCCTCGGGCGGGGCTGGAGCCAGTAGGAATGCATCGCGGACCCTAGCGAAGCGCTGCCTGCTGAAGCGCCTGATGATCCGCATAGACCGCAGGCGCATCAAGCGCCCTCGCGCACATGACCACTACCGCCCGATCGCGGGAAAGGTCGCTGAGCCACGAGGTGCCGAGCCCGCCTGACCAGCCCGCGGTTCCTTGCAAGCCGTCCGTGAGGGACCGCCCTGCGTCGACCGAAACGCCGTAACCCCAGCCGCGGCCATCGAGAAACCCGGCTGCGCCGGCGCGCTGTCCGGCAGTAAGCTGGTCGGTCAGCATACGCCTGATCCAAGTCTTGCCCAGCAGCCGGCCTTTGGGCGTTTCCCCCTCGGCATGCAGCATGCGTACAAAGGCCAGGTAGTCGGCCGCCGTTGACACCAAACCGCCTTCGCCGCCTTCAAATGCGGGGGGCTGCGCCCAAGCGCTCCCCTCTCTCGGTCCGTCGGCAAGCCGGAGGTCGCTGGAATAGGCGGGCGTGAGGCGGGGCAACTGCCCGGGTTGGACGTAAAAGCCGGTGTCCTTCATATCCAAGGGTTCGAACACCTGCGCACTCAGGAACTCAGACAATGCCATGCCTGAGAGCCGGGCGATCAGCACTCCCTGCACATTGGACGCGACCGAGTAAAACCACTGGTCGCCGGGATGGGCCAATAGCGGCAAGGCGCCGAGCCTGCGAAGCCACTCATCCGGCCCCATGGCCGAGGCAGGCCGGGGGGCATCAAAGCCCACCAGTTGTTGGCGCGCGATTTCCCGCTGGATCGGCGTGCTGCCCGGAGCGGCGGGCACGATGCCGGTACCGAGCCGGGACGTCAGGATGTCCTCGATGGTGATCTCGCGCTTCGCCGGGACCGTTCGATCCAGGTCGCCATGCAAATCGACCAGTACCTTGGGCTTGCCGAGCTCGGGCAACCACTTGGCCACGGGCTCGGTCAGCTCGATATCGAGTCTTTCGATCAACATCATGAGCGCGACCGCCGTGATCGGCTTGGTCATGGACGAAATACGGAAAATGGCATCAGGCGCCAGCGCAGCTGAACGCTCCATATCGACGTGCCCGGCCACGGCAATGCGGCTTGGCGACTTCCCGCTGAAGCGCGCCACAACGGCGCCAGGATAAAGCGTGCTCGCGTCTGCCAAAGCTGCGTCAATATCGCCCATAGTTTCTCCATTGTTGTACTTGTCCATCGGACAGGATCGCGCGACGCCCGCGCAACCGTTTCAAGAGCGGGCCCAGTCCGGGCGCTCCAGCATCAAGCTTGCGATGACGCCAAAGACGATCCCCCAGAACGGCGCGCCGATACCAAACAGTGCGGGGCTGCCCAGCGTCACCAGAAATGCGACCAATGCCCCAAGCGAGAATTTCTGGCTAAAGGATGTTTGGAAGGCCCCCTGCAAGATGCGCAACAGCGCAAGGCCGGCAAGCGAAGCAAGAAACGTCGTGGGCGTAGCCAGCATGGCCTGGGTCACAATCGGGGAAAACGCTCCGAACAGAATCGCCAGGATCCCCAGGAAGATGCCCGCGAGCCAGTGACGGCTTCTGCATTCGCCCGATGCGAGGATGGCGCTCGAGGGCCCGGTCAGGCATGTCGATACGCAACCGAAAAGCGCGGTGATGGCCGAGAAAATGCCGCAGGCATTGGTAATCGCATTGACGGGCGGGCTATGACCCGCATTTCTCAGCAGGGACACGCCTTGTGGTGTGTAGACCGCCACCACGGTCACCGTAAGCGGCACGACCAATTCGAGAATCGCGGGCCAGGAGAAGGCGGGCACATAGAGATTGGGCTGCGCCAGCGCATTGGCCACCGTCACGCCTTCAATGCTCGGCGCCTCGCCCGCAATCGCCAGCGACACAATGCCAACGATCAATACCCCGACCATGGGCGGGAACCGCTTCTGAACGGCAGGAAAAGCCGAAAGCACGAAGAAAGTCACCGTCATGGCCGCGGCAAGCCACGGGTCCGAGGCAAACGACCGTATCCAGTCCAGACCGAAGTTCAGGAACACGCCGGCGACCATGCCCATGATGATAGGCAATGGCAGACGATCCATCACAAGCTTGACCCATCCGGTCAGCCCCAGGGCAAGGATCAGGATGGCCGTAATGAGGTAGGCGCCGATGACCTCGGCGAAAGTCAGGTGCTGGAGCGCGCTGGCGACCAGCACGGTGCCAGGGATCGTCCAGAAAAACGCCAGGGGCTGCCGGTAGATCGCAGACATGGCCACGGTCAAGATGCCGTTGATGGAGAAGGCCGCGAAGATCCATGACGCGATGTCGGATTGACTGAGCCCCCCTTTCGCGCCCGCGCTCATGATAATCGTCACCGGCGCCGAGGCAGCGAACAGGAACGCCACAAAGGCGTTTGTCAGCTCGGCAACCGGGAGATGAACGAAAGGCGATCGGGCAGTTCGGGAACGATTGGAGTGAGCCATTTCAGATGGATGTCCTTGCCACTGGCGGAGATGCTTTTTACCGAGTCCAGCACCGCTCCGTCTTGAACGAAATTGCAGGCGCCAAGCGATGGCCAAGGACTTGCCGTCCTGCTGCTCGTCGTCCGGAGATAAAAAAATAGTTGTTTACCATTCAGTAAAATAATACCTATAATCCGACGCGTGAACAGCGGCGAAGGACAACGATCATGAGTGGAAGGCCCAAGGAGTACGACGACACTGCCGTCATAGACGCCGCCATGGACGTTTTCTGGACCAATGGATACGAGGCCAGCTCAACGCAGGAGTTATGCGAGCGCACAGGCTTGGGGCGCGGCAGCCTCTACCATGCCTTCGGCAGCAAACAGAACCTCTATGAACAAGCCCTGCGCCGCTATCAGGAGCTGGGACTCCAGGCGCAAACGGAAATCCTCAACGGCCCTGGCAGCGCCAAGGATAGATTGCGGGCGCTGCTGCAATGGGGCGTTGACGGCGATCTGGACCCAAGCCAGCGCCGTAGTTGCATGGCGCTTTTTTCGGTCATGGAGCGCAGCAGCAAAGACCCGGTCATCGACCGGATCAACCGAAGCTATGTCAACAAGCTGGAAGCGACAATCTGCCACGTCATCGCCGTCGGCCAACGTAATGGCGAACTGTCTGGTGACCGGCTCGCGTTGGAAATGACGCGCGCGTTCCTTGCCAGCTACTACGGACTGCGCATCCTGGGGCAATCGATGCCGGATCGGGCGTTTCTGCAGGATGTGCTGGAAGGTACCTTGGCAGGCCTGTGAACAACAGCGCCAAAGCGCGATAGATCCCCTCCTTTGAATCACCACGAACCACAGGCTCAGGCCTATTTTTTTCCCTCTTTTGTTTACTGATCAGTACACTATTAACCTGGAATCGCCTATATGAACCACCCTGCAAGCACAGACGTCCGGCTCGTAGCAACCAAAACGGGAGCAGTCGTGATTCCCGCCTCCCTGGAGTCAGACGTTGCGCAGTTTCACTATGCACCCGCGCGCCGCGCAGGCGACTTTGTGTACCTCTCGGGCATTGTGGCTTGCAATAGAACAACCGAGCCAATGAGCGCAACTGCGTTTTGCGATGAACTGCGCGACGTGTTCAGACAGATCGAGCGCCTGCTCTTGGCTTGCGACGCGCAGATGGAAGATGTGATCGAGCTGCAGATGTTCCATGTATTCGGCAGCGGCCGCCTGGAACTGGACAAGGCTGGCCAGTTGGCCGCCATCGGACGGGTCCGCGATGAGTTCTTCTTCGCTCCGTATCCTGCCGCAGTGGAACTGGAAGTTGCTGATTTGAACCCCGATGGCGGGCTGGTAGAGATCAAGGCGGTGGCCTTTGCACCGCTCAACCGCGCGATTGGCGCCGAGTCCCCTACCCGATGACGGCGCACGCACGCGGGATCGTGTTCCCATCGTCCCGCTGCTGAACCCAACGAGCCGCCGGCTACCCCAAAAATAATCACCGGCCCCTGGCCGGTTCTTTTGGGTCAATTATGTACTGATCAATAAACTTTTAGGAGTTTCCCCATGCCTTTAGCGGTTTACATCCTGGGATTAACGATCTTCTCGCTGACCACCTCCGAGTTCATGGTGGCGGGCATGATGGCGTCGCTGACGCAGGCCTTCGGCGTTTCGGTGACGCAGATTGGCTACCTCATCTCGCTGTATGCCATCGGCATGGTCGTCGGCGGCCCCTTGCTCACGGTAGGCCTGATCAAGCTGCGCGTACCCAACAAGAAGGCCTTGCTCTGGTTGCTGGGCTTCTACGCAATCGCGCAGTCGGTCGCCGCATCCGCGACCAGCTACGAAGTCATGGCGTTCGCCCGGGTCGCCACGGGGGTAGCAGGCTCCGCGTGCTTTGGGGTATCGCTGGCGATCTGCGCCGAGATCGTGGCCATGCAGTCGCGCGGCCGGGCGGCGTCCATCGTGATCGGAGGCTTGATGCTGGCAACGGTACTGGGTGTTCCCATCGCCACGGTCATCGACCAGCATCTGGGTTGGCGCGCCAGTTTTTGGCTGGTGGTTGCGCTTGCCGTGCTGTGTGCAGGGGTGATCACGATCCTGGTGCCGTCTGCCAAGGCATCGGCAACGGCCAGCCTGGCCGCGGAACTGGCTGAGTTCAAAAACCGGCACCTGTGGGCGGCTTTCGCCACCAGCGGCTTGATCATCGGTGCGACGTTTGCAGCCTTCAGCTACTTCGCCCCGATCCTGACCGAGGTGACGGGCTTCGCCGCATCCTCAATTCCCTGGCTGCTGGGCGTCTACGGCGCGGCCAACGTGCTGGGAAATATGGTCGTCGGGCGCTATGCGGACAAACACGCCATGCCCATCATGGCTGGCGGCTTGATCGTGCTGGGCGCAACCTTGGCGTTGTTCGCGGTGTTTGCTGGCAACCAGATTCTCAGCCTGGGTGCGTTGATCGTGATCGGCCTGGTCGGCGTACCCATGAATCCCGCGATGATTGCGCGCGTCATGCAGACTGCGCATCCGGGCGCGTTGGTCAATACCGTCCATACTTCGGTGATCAATATCGGGCTGGGGGTTGGCGCGTGGATCGGCGGCCTGGGCATCGCGGCGGGTTATGGGGTGCGTTCGCCGCTGTGGGTTGGAGCCGCATTGGCCATGCTGGGATTGCTCAGTTTGTTGCCTTATCTAGGGCGAAAAACGCGCGTGGAGCGTACGTTGGTGGCAGGCCGGTAACGCTTCTTGAGCGCGACCGTTGCGGCAAGGCGGCGCACGCGGGCCAGAGGTGCACAGCGGCTCACCGGATTCCCCGGTGCCGCTTTCCGCCCCAGACCATCAACCGGCGGGATACGGCGGCCTGAACTTCTCAAGCTTGGCTTCCGCGGCATTCTGCGTGACGACGGGCATCAGGTTGCTGAACGTCCTGAATCCAGCAACCCCACGATATCGGCCCATGCCGCTGGCGCCGACCCCGCCGAACGGAATCTGCTCGTGAAAAAGCTGGGACACGACGTCGTTGAGGGTGAGCGACCCGGCCTGGAAGTTCTCCCGCAGCCAGCGTATTTCCTCCGGGTCATCGCCAAAATAGTAGGACGCGAGAGGACGCGTCAGCGACCGGGCATATCGGGCCGCCTCCTCGAAGGAGTCGCAGCCGATGACGGGCAGAATGGGGCCGAAGATTTCTTCGCGCATGACCGCCATCGAGGCGCTCGTCTCCAAGAGCAGCGTCAACGGGAACTGGCGGGATCCCGCCAGGCGCGCTTGTGCGCTATGCAGCATCCTCGCGCTCGCGCCTTTCGCCACGGCATCGTCCACCAGGGTCTGCAAGCGGACGCAATGCCTGTCGCTGATTATGGCGGAGTAGTCGTCATTGCCGGCAATCGAGGGATATAGCTGTTGCGCGTGCGAGAGTATCCCTTCGGCCAGGCGCTCCGCCACCTGCCGCGGCGCCAGCACATAGTCCGGCGTCACGCATACCTGCCCCGCAAACAGCAATTTCCCGTGCGCCAGGCGCGCGGCAGTCACGTCGATGTCCGCGCTCCTGCCGACGAAGACCGGGCACTTTCCTCCCAGCTCCAGGGTGACCGGCACCAGGTTCCTCGCCGCTTCCATCATGACTTTCCTGCCGGTTTCAGTCGACCCCGTGAAAAGCAGATGGTCGAACTGCAAACGGCTGAAGGCCGCCGCGACGTCGGCCCCGCCCTGTACAGCCAGGACTTCAGCGGCGTCGAACTCCCTGCCCAGTTCCCTGGCAAGCAGACTGGAGGTCGCGGGAGCCAATTCCGGCAGTTTGATCATTGCGCGGTTGCCCGCTGCCAATATCCCCACCAGGGCGAGATAGCTGATGAGGACCGGTCCATTCCAAGGGGTCATGGCTCCCACCACCCCAAGCGGTGCGAAGCTGAGCTGCACGTCGACATCCGGGTCGCCGACGTCCAGTGGCTGCGTTTTCATCCAATCGCCGAGTTGGCCCGACGTGTGGCGGATGATTTCCAGTCCCCCCAGGATGTCCGCGGAATGGCTGAGAAAACGGCTGCGTCCGCCAAAATCGGCCGCCTCCGCTTCCACGATCTCCTTCCGGTTCCGATCCAGCACGTTGGCCAGCCGCCTGAGACGGTCGAGCCGGACATCGAGAGCCGGATAGCCCGCGTTCAAGAACGACCTTCTCTGCCTGCCCAACGCCTCGGACAGTTCGTGTTCCATGGTTGTGGTCATGGTCGGGGCCCTTGATCAGAAAAGTCCGGACGGCGACAAGGCGTCGTTCCCCAGCCATCCGGCCAAGGCGTCCGCGTAGGGCGGAGCGTCCATGTAGCTGACTTTCTGGTCGGTGACGACCTGCACCAACGCGGGCTTTCCGGCGGAGAAGGCGCGCTGGACGGCCGGAACGATCTCCTGCGCTTCCTGGACGTACTCGCCATGCCCTCCCATGGCGCGCGCGATCTGATCGTATCTGACAGGGCTGAACGTGGCCTCGATGGCATGGCCGACATGCTGCATGTGCGACGACATTTCCGCGCCCAGCGCGCGATCGTCGTTGACGATGACCACCACGGGAAGCTGGTGTCGGACCAGCGTTTCGAACTCCGCCAGATGAAAGCCCAGTGCTCCGTCGCCCGTCAGCAGGCAGACGCGCCGCGAGCCAGCGGCAAGCTGTGCGCCGATCGCATAACCCAGGCCGGAGCCGAGGTGCGAAAAAGTGGAAGTGTAGAGAAATTCGCTGCTGCGCTGCTCGAAGAACGCCATCTTGTGCAGGATGGTAAGGCCGCCGTCCAACACGATGACGGCGTCGTCGGGAACAGCCTTGCGAGCCTCTAGCATGAGCCGGGACGGATGGATCTGCTCGGATTCGGGAATGGCCGCGGCCAGGCGCTCGCGCTCCGCTACGTACTCGACCCGCAAGCGCGATAGTTCTGCCCATGCCGGCGTCGGCCTTGCCCGTTCCAGTCCGGCGATAAGCTGCCCCAGAGTCAGCGACAGGTCTCCCACCACCGCATGATCTGCGCAGCGGTTCACGCCCACCATTCCGGGATCGGTCTCCAGCACCAGAATCTTGCGGTCCGCCCCTGCACCTGCGGCGAATGGCCCGTGACGCCCGTAGCCGTCCATTTCAGGGAAATTGGTTCCAATCCCGATCAAGAGGTCGGACTTCTCTATCGCCTCTCTGCCCGCCTGGCTGAACTGGAACAAGTACCTGTCATCGCTCTCGGGAACCGCTCCGGTACCCCCCAGCGAAGTCAGCACCGGCGCGGCGACCAGATCGGCCAGTTTGCGGAATTTGGCATGCAAGCGGTTCCTGACAACTGCGGGTCCGGCCATCAGGATGGGTTTGCGAGCGCTCAGTATCAAGTCGCAAGCCTTATCCATGCTGGCGGCGTCAGCGGCGCGAGGCTGCGCGCGATAACGCGCCGGACTTTCCGGGGGCGGAAAATCCCATTCCATGTCCTGGATGGAATAGTCGAATTCCAGATACACGGGCCCCGGAGTGCCTGCCCACGCCTGCCGGAATGCTTCCCTGACAATGTCGTCCAGATGGCCGGGCGTATCGATGGACGCCACGAATTTGCACGGCACGCGGAACATTTCGAGCATCGGCGCATACAGCCACCTGTTGCGGCGCACGGCAAGATTGGTGGCGGATTGCCTGCGCGAACCGATCAGCAGGAGAGGAATGTTCTCCTGCGCCGCACAGACAGCGGACGAGAGCATGTTGGAAACGCCCGGCCCCATGGCGCCCATGGCCACCTGCATGCGACCTGTCATGCAGTAATAGCCCGACGCCATGAAGGCCGCCACCTGCTCATGGCGCGGGCCAACGAGCCGGATACCCTTCTGCTGCGCGCATTTCTGGATCTCCACCATACTCAGATCCCCCTGGGAAAAAATCATCTCGACTTTTTCCTCGAGTAGAAGGTCGACCAGCCGATCGCCAAATGTCATCCTCACCCTGCTCTCCTGTTTCGGTATCAGCCCGCGCTTTCGCCGCCGCGGGATGCTGCATCAATGGAACGCCGCCAAGGATTTCTTCTTCAGCTGATCCAGGGCAAGGGCAAGGGTTTCCCGTCGGGATGGAACACCTCCACCGGCGAGGCCGCGAGTATGCCTCTGATCACCAGCGTGTCCTGGCCATCGTTGAATATCTGGTGAACCACACAGCCAGGAATGGCGACGCTCATCCCCGCCGAGAAGCGCAGCGTGCCCTCATCCGACTCGACCCGGCCCCAGCCCTGTTCGCACACGATCACTTCCGAGCATTCATGCCAGTGGTCCGGCGTCGCCATGCCCACCGCAATCTTCTGATGCCAGACCGAAAGGCCGGTCAAGCCGTCTCGATGCGACGCGATCGTCCGATGGGCGATGCCTTGCATCGATGTTTCGACTTCGTCGATGTTCTGTATCAATTTCATGTCCGTTTCCTCCCTGGTTCGCGGCCGCGCGCCGGCATCAAACCGGCTCATGCGCCCATCAGGACAAGGTAGCAAAGCCGGGATGGAACAGAGTTGGAGAAAGTGCATGATCTCGCGGACTTTCGTGCACTCGCCGTCGCGACTGGATACGTGGAGCCGAATTTCGCGCTGCCGAACCAATACGTACGCACAAGGTCGGATAGGGGCGCGTGCTTGCACGCGCTGGACCGCAAGATGTGGAAACGCTAATCTGGCTCGTGCCCATTGCCGCTGCTGCAACTGACGCGCCCGCGCTGCGGCGACACCCGAGCGGGACTTGCTGCCTGCGGCCCCATGGATCGAACAAGATGCAGACCATACTCGACACCGAACTTCTCACGCCGGGCAGGCGCTTCGAAGTGTTCCAACGCGCCGTATGCCGCGTCGCGGAAATTTCGGTGCGCCGGACCGCCACGGACGGTTTCAATGCCAAGATCAAACAAGGAAAGGTCGGTTTCCTCGAATACTCGCTCGTCGACTATGACTCCGTGAGCATCGAGCGCGGCCCGGCAGACATCGCACGCGACCGGCAGAGTGATTTTCTGCTTGCCGTTCATCTCGACGGACGGGTGCACATGAAGCACCTGGACCGCGAGATGCCGCTGCTGCGGGGCGATTTCACGATAGTGGACAGCACCCTGCCATACCGGATAGAAGCCAACAGTGCGGCCAGGCGCCTGATCATGCGTGTTCCCCGGCATGAGTTCATGCTGCGCGGCCTCGGCATCGATGCGATGTGCGGGCGCGTATTCAGCGGCGCACGCGGCACCAGCGGGCTGGCCTCCCGCCTGCTGCAGGCCCTGGCAGCGGAGACGCCCGACCAGATCCCGCCTATCGGCCATTCGCTCACCTCCGCGTTGCTCGACCTGGTCGCCGAATCGGAAACCCAGGATGGATCCGCGGTCCCGTTGGGCCGCTCGCACGACCACCTGATCAGGCGCATCAGGACGATGGCCCTCGCCCATCTCTCCGATCCGGATCTATCGGCGAGCCGCATCGCCGAGTTGGTGGGCATCTCCATCCGCTACCTGCATCGCGTATTCGCCGCCACGGGGACGACGCTGCACAAATGGATAGAAGACGAACGCCTGGAACGCGCCCGATGCCAGTTGCTGAACCTGAACCAGCGTCACCGCTCGATCCAGGAAATCGCGTTCAGCTGCGGCTTCAAGGACGCCAGCTACTTCGGCCGCCGCTTCCTGCGTAAATACGGCGCCACGCCCAGTCAACTGCGCCGCCGGCAGCCATGACGCAACCGCAGACACACTTTTTTATTTGACACTTAAATATTTGACGTAAGAAACTTGCGCCATCGATGCCTACAGGAATGGAGAAGCCCGTGAGCAAGATGGCCCATGCAGTCTGTGCAAGGAGAATCACGGGAGCAGCCATTCTGGCCGCATCGGTTGCCGGCTGCACAGGCTCCCCGCCCACGCCCGCGGTGACTGCCGACTCGGTCTTCATCAATGGCAAGGTGGTCACGGTCGACGCGCGCTCTTCCGTGGCCCAGGCCCTGGCCGTCAAGGACGGCAAGTTTATCGCCGTGGGTACGACGGGCAGCGTCATGTCCCACGCGGGCCCCACCACCCGTGTCGTCGACCTCAAAGGACGCACGGTGATTCCCGGCCTGGCCGACTCGCATCTGCATGCGGTCGGAGGGGGCCCGGGAATCGACCTGTCTGCAACGCGGTCCTTGGCGCAGTTGCTCGGCAAGGTCTCCGAAGCCGCCAAGGCCGCGACACCGGGCGAGGTGCTGGTCTCCAATAGCGATTGGCACGAAGCCCAACTCAAGGAACAGCGGCTGCCCACCGCCGACGAACTGGAAACCGCGGCCCCCGGCGTTCCCATCATTCTCGTGCGCGGGGGCCACAGCTATTTCCTCAACAACACCGCCCTGGCCAAATATGGCATTACGACGGCAACGCCGGTGCCGCCGGGGGGATCGATCCCCCGCGCCGCATCCGGCCGCCTGACCGGCGAACTCACCGGCAACGCCAAGCGGCTGGCCGCGCTGCCGCCGGCGCCACCCATCAGCCTCGCCACTCTAGAAGCACAGCAACGAAAGCTCAATGAGTACGGCCTCACCAGTATCCGCATCCCTGGCACGACTGTCGCTGCCTACCGGCAGTTCCAGCAGTTACGCGACAGCGGCAAGGCGACAGTGCGCTACAGCATCCTGTTCCGCCCCGCCGGCCTTGCCGACTTCCGCTCCAGCATTGTCGATGCGGGCATCAAGCAGGGCGAAGGTGACGAATGGGTCAAGGTGTGGGGCATCAAGATCAGCGTGGACGGCGGGTTCGAGGGCGGACGCATGACGCGCCCGTATGAAGGCGCCATGGGCAAAGGCGGCACCTACTACGGCCTGCAGACCATTCCGCAAGCGGTCTTCGACGAGTACGTCGCGGGAATCAATAGCGCCGGTTGGCGTACCGCCGTCCATGCGGTGGGCGATGCCGGCGTCGACCAGACGCTCCAGGGGTTCGAGAAAGCCAACGCGGAGCATGATCTCACCCACGCCGGCTGGACCATCGAACATGCGTTCATCACCCGCCCGGACCAGTACCCGCGCATCCGCGCCATGAATCTGCGCTTGTCCGTTCAGGATCACCTCTATCTTGCCGCGCCCGTGCTCAAGCGCTACTGGGGCGCCGAACGCGCCGCGCGCGTGACACCGCTCAAGACCTACCTGGAGCAAGGTTTCATGCTGGCGGGCGGCACCGATTCCCCGGTCATTCCGGTCAATCCGTTTTGGGCCGTGTACCATTTCCTGACGCGCGACACGATCTCGGACGGCGTCTATGGCGCGGATGAGGCGGTATCGTCACGCGACGCCGTGCTCAGGCTGATGACGATCAACAACGCCACGCTGACCGACGAAGCAGCCATCAAGGGATCCATCGAGGCTGGCAAGCTAGCTGATTTCGTGGTGCTTTCCGCCGACTACCTGAACATCCCGGCCGCCGAAGTAAAAGACCTGACGGCGCTGGCGACCTATGTGGGCGGCCAGGAGGTTTATCGGGCGGCTGCCTTCTGAATGCGGGCCGCATTCGGCAACCCCGCAAAACAGCTCAGGCTGGCCGGGAATCCTGTTGGTGTCAGACTACATTTCCCCAACCCGCTCCCGACCAAAAAAGAAAAAGGCGCCGAAGCGCCTTTTTCATTCACCGCAAGACTACTGCAGGATCACTCCCACTCAATCGTCGCAGGCGGCTTGCTCGACACGTCATACACGACGCGATTGATCCCGCGCACTTCGTTGATGATGCGCGACGAAACCCGCGCCAGCAGCGGATGCGGCAGCGGCGCCCAATCGGCGGTCATGAAGTCGAAGGTCTGCACTGCACGCAGCGCGACCACGTACTCATAAGTACGACCATCGCCCATCACCCCCACCGACTTGACCGGCAGGAACACGGCGAACGCTTGCGAGGTCAGCTCGTACCAGGTCAGGCCGCTGGCCTCGTCCTTGGTGTTGCGCAGTTCCTCGATGAAGATCGCGTCGGCGCGGCGCAGCAGTTCGGCATATTCATGCTTCACTTCACCCAGGATGCGCACGCCCAGGCCGGGGCCGGGGAACGGGTGGCGGTAGACCATCTGCGGCGGCAGGCCCAGGGCCACGCCGAGTTCGCGGACTTCGTCCTTGAACAGTTCGCGCAGCGGCTCCAGCAGTTGCAGGTTCAGCGTGTCCGGCAGGCCGCCCACGTTGTGGTGCGACTTGATGGAGGTGGCCTTGCCGGTCTTGGCGCCCGCGGATTCGATGACGTCGGGGTAGATCGTGCCCTGGGCCAGCCACTTGGCGCTCTGCTGTTTGCCGGCTTGTTCCTGGAACACTTCGACGAATTCGCGGCCGATGATCTTGCGCTTGGCTTCCGGATCCGCCACGCCTGCCAATTTGCCCATGAACTGGGCGGTGGCGTCGACGTGGATGATCTTCACGCCCATGTTTTCCGCGAAGGTCTGCATGACCTGCTTGCCTTCGTCCAGGCGCAAGAGGCCGTGGTCGACGAACACGCAGGTGAGCTGGTCGCCGATGGCCTTGTGGATCAGCGCCGCGGCTACCGAGGAATCCACGCCGCCCGACAGGCCCAGGATGACTTCGTCCGTGCCGACCTGCTCGCGGATGCGGGCGACGGCTTCGGCCACGTAGTCGGGCATGTTCCAGTCGCCTTCGCAGCCGCAGATCTCGTTGACGAAGCGGGCCAGCATGGCCTTGCCTTGAACGGTGTGCGTGACTTCGGGGTGGAACTGGACGGCGTAGAACTTGCGGTCTTCGTCGGCCATGCCGGCGATGGGGCAGGACGGCGTGGACGCCATCAACTTGAAGCCCGGGGGCAGCTCGGTGACCTTGTCGCCGTGGCTCATCCAGACCTTCAACATGCCGTGGCCTTCTGCCGTGGCAAAGTCTTCCAGGCCTTCCAGCAGCTTGGTGTGGCCATGGGCGCGGACTTCGGCGTAGCCGAATTCGCGGTGGTCGGAAAAGCTGACCACGCCGCCCAGTTGCTGCGCCATGGACTGCATGCCGTAACAGATGCCGAGGACGGGCACGCCCAGCTCGAACACCGCGTGCGGCACGCGCATGGAGCCTTCTTCGTAGGCGGAAGCGTGGCTGCCGGACAGGATGACGCCCTTCAAGCCTTGCGCCATCTGGTCGCGCACGAAGGCGTCGTCGACGTCGCCGGGGTGCACTTCGGAGTAGACGCCGGCTTCGCGGACGCGGCGGGCGATCAGCTGGGTGACTTGCGAACCGTAGTCGAGAATGAGGATGCGCTGGTGCATGGAGACTCTACCGGTAAAGAATAAAACCGCAGTAAATAAAACCGCACCGGCAGAACCGCTGATTCATTTGCGGTTCTGCCGGTGCGCGATGCATGACATTGTAGTTGACTGTACGGATCAGTCGGCGCGGTAGTTGGGCGCTTCCTTGGTGATCTGTACGTCGTGCACGTGGGACTCGCGCACGCCCGCGGAGGTGATCTCCACGAATTCGGTCTTGGTGCGCATGTCGTCGATGGTGGCGCAGCCGCAGTAGCCCATCGAGGCGCGGATGCCGCCGACCAGTTGGTAAATGATGGCCAGCACGCTGCCCTTGTAGGGGACGCGGCCTTCGATGCCTTCGGGAACCAGCTTGTCGGCGTTGTTGGACGGATCCTGGAAGTAACGGTCGGCGGAGCCGTCCGTCATGGCGCCCAGGCTGCCCATGCCGCGGTAGGACTTGTACGAACGGCCCTGGAACAGCACGACTTCGCCCGGCGCTTCTTCGGTGCCGGCGAACATGCCGCCCATCATGCAGGCGAAAGCGCCGGCGGCCAGGGCCTTGGCGACGTCGCCCGAGTAGCGGATGCCGCCGTCGGCGATCAGGGGCACGCCCGTGCCTTCCAGTGCCTTGGCGACTTCGGAGATGGCATGGATCTGCGGCACGCCCACGCCCGCGACGATGCGGGTGGTGCAGATGGAGCCGGGGCCAATGCCGACCTTGACGCCGTCGGCGCCATACTCGACCAGCGCGCGCGCGGCGGCGGCGGTGGCGATGTTGCCGCCGATGACTTCAACCTTGGGGTAGTTCTGCTTGACCCAGCGCACGCCTTCCAGCACGCCCTTGGAATGGCCGTGGGCGGTGTCGACGATCAGGACGTCGACGCCGGCCGCAACCAGTTTTTCCACGCGTTCTTCGGTGCCGGCGCCCACGCCGACCGCAGCGCCCACGCGCAGCTGGCCTTGGGCGTCCTTGCTGGCCATGGGGTGTTCGGTGTTCTTGACGATGTCCTTGACGGTGGCCAGACCACGCAGTTCAAAGCCGTCGTTGACGATCAGCACGCGCTCCAGGCGGTGCTTGTGCATCAGGGACTGTGCCTCTTCCAGCGTGGCGCCTTCCTTCATGGTCACCAGGCGTTCCTGCGGCGTCATGATGTTGCGCAGGGGCTGGTCCAGGTTCTCTTCGAAGCGCAGGTCGCGGTTGGTGACGATGCCGACCAGCTTGCGCCCTTCGACCACCGGCAGGCCCGAGATGCCATGCTGGCGCTGCAACGCGATGGCGTCGCGCACTTTCATCTGGGGGGTGACGGTGACCGGATCGATCACGATGCCGAATTCGTGGCGCTTGACGCGGGCGACTTCACGCGCCTGGGCGTCGGCGGACAAATTCTTGTGGATGATCCCGATGCCGCCCTCTTGCGCCATGGCGATGGCCAGACGCGATTCGGTGACGGTGTCCATGGCGGCGGACACTAGCGGGATGTTCAGGCTGATATTGCGAGTGAGGCGCGTAGCCAGGGAAGTGTCGCGAGGCAGGACCTCGGAATACGCAGGCACCAGCAACACATCGTCGAAGGTGAGCGCTTTTTGTACGAGACGCATGGGTAACTCCGGGCGCAAAGCAAGATTATACGCCGCTTGGGTGTTTTGCCTAGGTGTTGTCCCTAGGTTGGCGGGGATATTTCTATACCTGGCAGTGGCGGATTGCCATCTCACAAAGTTTTTACCCGGATATATTGACTTATATTTTTACCCGGATCATAATTCGTTTTAGATTTTTATCCGGATAAAATAATGAATCAACTATCCATGCCCAGCCACACCGATCCGCACACCGCCTTCACCGGCCACCGCATGCTTGCCACTGGCCCTCTGGCCGAGGTGGCGCTCGCCGTTAAACGGGCCATGGACTCGGGCAGCGACGCCGCCATCCTGGTGTTCGACGACCAGTCCGGCAAGCAGGTCGACCTGGATCTGAGAGGCGACGACGCCGCCATCGCGGAACGTCACCGCGCCCGCATCGAGCCGGCGCCCCTGGCCGCCGGAATGCCCGCCGACGTGGCAGCCGACCAGACGCAACCGCGCGGCCGGGGCCGCCCCAAGTTGGGCGTGGTGCCGCGTGAAGTCACGCTGCTGCCGCGCCATTGGGACTGGCTGGGCGCGCAGCCCGGCGGCGCGTCCGTCGCCTTGCGCAAACTGGTGGAACAGGCCCGCCGCGATAATGAAGCACAGGACCGTCGGCGCGAGCGCCAGGAGGCCGCTTACCGCTTCATGTCCAGCATGGGCGGCAATCTATCTGGTTTCGAGGAAGCGACGCGGGCGCTATATGCCGGCGACCGCGAGCGCTTTGCGCAGCAGATCGCCACGTGGCCCGAGGATGTGCGCGGCTATGCCATGGGGCTGGCATGGGACGGCTCCGGCGACAGTAGCGCGGAGTGATCCCAACCGCGAATTGGGCGCGGCGCGGACCCGCCGCGCGCTTCCCGCCAGAACCCCGCGCCATCAACGCAACATCGGCCACAACGTCAGCGCCAGTAGCCCTCCCATGACGATGTTGAACCATTTCAGGCGTCCGGGCTGCGCGAGGAATCCGCGCAGCGCCACGCCGAAGCCGGCCCACAGCGAAACACTGGGCAGGTTCACCAGCGCGAACACCAGGCACATCCAGGCCAGCGACGCCCAGGGCGCCGCGGCGTCAACATAGACTGCCACCGATGCCAGCGCCACGATCCACGCCTTGGGGTTGATCCACTGGAACAAGGCCGATTCCATGAAGGTCAGCGGCCTGGTCGATGCCTGGCCCGTGCTGATCGAACGCGATAGCGCGATGCGCCACGCCAGGTACAGCAGGTAGGCCGCGCCGCCTATCTTCAGTGCCGTGGACAACGGCGGCCAGGCCTGGAACAGCGCCCCCAGGCCCAGCCCTACCCCCAACAGCAGCGAGGTAAAGCCGACGGTGATCCCCAGCACCTGGGGTAAGGTCCGGCCGAAGCCGAAGTTGGCGCCCGAGGTCATCAGCATGACGTTGCTGGGGCCCGGCGAAACAGAGGTCACAAAGGCGAACACTGTCAGGGCAAGCAGATTTTCAAAGGACAAGACAAGGCTCCGGTGGCGCGCGGCGCAGGTTTGCGCGCCGACGATCAGACAGCGGCATTGTGGGTCCGGGCCAGCTTTATTAATATTGGCGGTTTTGACATCTTTGATAGCGTTCTTGCCATGAAGATCCAGATCCTGGCCCTGGAGGGCGTGTTCGATACCGGCCTGTCCGCCATCCTGGACGTATTCGCGACAGCCAACGAGCTGTCGCCACTGCTGCCTGACCCCGTGCAGCCGTTCGAGGCACGGGTGGTCGGCTTGCGCCGCAAGGTGCGCACCTCGCAGGGATTTGGCGTGCCCGTTTCAGGCAGTCCGGACCCGTCGGACCCGGGCTGGCTCGTCATCCCGGCCATCGGCTGCAAGATGCCCGAAACGTTGGTACCCGCGCTGGGCCGCGCCGACGTGCGCGACGCTGGCCAGATGCTGCGCGAACGCACCCCCAGCGCGAATACCGCCGCGGCCTGCATCGGCACCTTCGTGCTGGCCGAATCGGGCCTGCTGGACGGCCACAAGGCCACCACCACCTGGTGGCTGGCGCCGCTGTTCCGGCAGCGCTATCCGGCGGTCGACCTGGAGGACAAGCACATGCTGGTGCGTTCGTCGTCGCTGCTGACCGCGGGCGCGGCCTTGAGCCACATGGACATGGCGCTGTGGCTGGTGCGCCAGGCCAGTCCCGAACTGGCGGCATTGGTGGCGCGCTATCTGATCGTGGACCAACGGCCGGCGCAATCCGCCTATGTCATCACGGATCACCTGACGCATGCCGAGCCGCTGGTGCAGGGCTTCGAGCGCTGGGCGCGCGCGCACCTTGCGCAAGGATTCTCGCTGGATGCCGCGGCGCAGGCGCTGGGCGCCAGCAAGCGCACGCTGGCGCGCCGCACGCAGGAGGTGCTGGGCAAGAGCCCGCTGTCGTTCTTCCAGGATTTGCGCGTGGAGCGCGCCGCCCATTTGCTGAAGACCAGCAGCCTGTCGCTGGAGCAGATCGCGGCCCAGGTCGGCTATGCCGACGGCGTCACGCTGCGCAACCTGCTGCGCCGGCGCCTGGGCCATGGCGTGCGCCAGATGCGCTGATGCCCCGCACCCGGCCCGCGTGCGCGATGCGGGCGGTGGGCGCGTTCAGCGATATGGGTTTTAATCGGAGATAAGCGGCGGGCGCGCTTTTCGCGCCTGCGCATTTCCACACGGTGCGTCATGGCCATCGCAAAGAACTTCCTGCTCTACGACGGAGACTGCCCTTTCTGCTCGAACTACGTGCGGATGCTGCAATTGCAGAAGGCCGTCGGCCCCATCGATCTGCTGAACATGCGCGACCATCCCGATCTGGCGGTGGCCTACAAGGCGCAGGGCTACGACCTGAACCAGGGCATGCTGCTGCACTTGGACGGCCAGGACTATTGGGGCGCCGACTGCATCAACCGGCTGGCGCTGATCAGCACCGGCAACGATCTGTTCAACAGCGTCAACGCGGCCGTGTTCCGCAATCCCTGCCTGTCAACGGCGCTCTACCCGTTCATGCGCACCGGCCGCAGCCTGGCGCTGACGCTGCTGGGCAAGAAGAAGATGCAGATGTAGGCGCGCTGGCCCGTCACCGACGCGGCGCGCGGGAATGGCACCCGGTTGAAGACCGTACGCGCTAGACCGCGCCCACCGCTCTTGCCAGAGGCTCTTCGGCCATTTGCGCATCCGCATTGGCTTCGCAGCGACGCCACCCCGATCCTGGGTCGCGCTTGTCGTCGAAATAATCCCAGTCCGTGCCGCATACCGCGCAGGTGAACGCTAGTTGCTGCACGCCCCGCTGCGTCTCCCCAGCTGACCGCACTACGCCCAGACTGATCAGGTCTTCATGTCCGGGCGCATCGCGCCGGTCCGCTACGATAGCCTCGCATTTTTTGCACGCCCCCATGCCCTTTCCCCTTTCAATATCCTTTCAGCGGATATTACGAAGGGAAAAACGTTTAAAGCTCAGCAATTCTCACCGTTCCGGGGCCGGCCGGCGCTGTAGTTCAGCCAACCCCGTCGGCTACGTCAGACCAGCGTCACCTTGCCCGTGGCCAGGCTATACACGCCGCCGACCACTCCCAGCTTTTTCTGCTGCACCATCTCTTGCAAGAGCGGCTGCGCGTTCTTCAGGCGATCGACCGCCATGCGCACATTTTCCTGCACGGCCGCGGCCATCAGATCCTTGGCGCCCGACTTGCTCGCGAGTTCGACGGCGGGCTTGATCGCGTTCACCAGGGCCGGCAGATGGCCGGGGAACTCGGTCTTGTCCTTCCACGCCTTGATGGTCGCGTCCACCGCGCCGCAATTGTCGTGGCCCAGCACCAGGATGAGCGGCGCGCGCAGCACCAGCGTGCCGTACTCCAGGCTGGCCAGCCCGTCTTCGTTCACGAAGTTGCCAGCCACGCGCACGATGAACAGGTCGCCCGGGCCTTGGTCGAAAGCCAGTTCGGGCGCCACGCGCGAGTCCGAACAGCCCAGGATGGCGGCGATGGGCTTCTGCTTTACGGCGCGGGCGGCGCGTCCGGCGGAGAAATCCCGCATGTTCGGCTTGTTGGCGGCGTAGCGGGCGTTGCCAGCCATCAGGCGTTTCAATGCCGCGTCAGGACCGATATCGTTTGTGGGTACAGCGGCCTGGGCAGCGCCCAGCCAGCCCGAGGCGCCGGCCGCTGCCATTGCAGCAGCACCGAACAGCAAGCGGCGGCGATTGAAATGCAGGGGATTTGCGCAAGAGGAACAGTCGCACATGAGGCTCTCCTGAAAGACGAACGTCTAGGAAACCAGCGCAGGACTATTTTGCCGCTAGCGTGGCGCCCGCGCCTCAAAAATAAGGATGGAGGGCCCTGAAAGAGTCTGTCGCAATTGCCGCTTGAGATACAGGCACCCCAGGCGTAACGTGGAATAGCGGCATAAGCCGCGTCACCTGCATAGGTACGCACCATGACGCCCAACACTCCCCACCCCAAACCGGCCCACACCACGCCCGATTCCGGTTCGCCCGACGCGCACTCGCCGCCGCATGCGGAAAAGGACCGGGCCCGTGCCGATCACCAGCACGAGGAAGCCCGGCGCAAGGCCCTGGTCGGATCCCAGCACAAGGAAAACACGCGCAGCGTCGCAGCTCCGCGCTATCACGGGCACCGCGGCGGATGACGTTCCTGCCGGCTAGATTCCGTAACTTCTTGGAAAAACATCAAACTGCAATAAGCGCCTGAAAGTCGGACCATCACATGTTGGACTTTGGATGGGACCAAAAGTATGAGTCCCGGTCCGGATGCCCTGCCCTGAATGGTTTTCAACGACAGAGGATGCTTATCGTGATTCCTATCAGAAAGACCGCCGCCGCCTGTGCGCTGGGCGCCTTCGTGACCCTGGCGGCGGCTGGCCAGGCCGCCTTTGCCCAGGCCCAGGCGAACGCCCCCGCGCCCCTGGCTACCGGCCTGACCGATTCCGGCGTCGCCGAAGGCCAGGTGGTCGAAGCGGTGCGCAGCGGCGACATCCTGTCGATCAAGGTGCGGTTCAAGCCCATCGTCATGGGCAAGACGGAGATGCTCTATCCGCAGATCAGCAAGAGCGACTATGAAAACAGCTTCTACGTCGTGGCTGGCAACAAGAAGCACCTGCTGCTGAGAGACAGCAACGACAAGCCGCTGACCAATCCCAAACTGATGATCAGGACCGAGAAGGACGCCCCGATCGCCGGCTCCTGGCAGGGGAAATTCCCCGCCCCGCCCAAGGAGATCAAAGAGGTCTCGCTGACGATACCGAGCGTCGAGACCTTCGACGCCATCAAGATCACCGACCGCTAGCCATGGCCGGCTACCCGGGCTCGTCAACTCTGCTGGCCGCGGCGTTGCTCGCCGCCACCGGCGGCTCCATGGCGCAGGAGCCACCCTACAAGGCCGAGATCCTGGATCTGCAGGCCACCATCCTGGACTTGAAGGGTCTGCCCTCCGACGCCAGCGGCGGCATCTCGGACCTGAACGCGCAGATAGACGGACTGGCCGCGCGCCACGACGGCCTGTCGGTGCGGCAGGACAAGAATGCCGTGACCGTCGCCATGCTGGGCGACGTGCTGTTCGACTTCGACAAGACCGCCATCCGTCCCGCCGCCGAGCCTACGCTGCGGGACATCGCCAGCCTGATCAAGGCCAGCTCGGCGGGGACTGTAGCCATCGAAGGCCACACCGATTCCAAGGGATCGGCGTCCTACAACAAGGACCTGTCCTTGCGCCGCGCGCAGGCGGTGGCGCAATGGCTGGCAAGCCACGGCGTGGACAAGGCTCGTCTGACTGTCAAGGGACTGGGCGATACCCAGCCGATCCAGTCGAACCGGCTGGCAAATGGCGCGGACAATCCGCAAGGACGGGCGCAGAACCGGCGGGTAGAGTTCGTGCTGCCCAAGCACTGAACAGCGCGGCGCGGGACCGGGTCCTTTTCAGCGGGCCGGGCCTCGCGACTCGTCCGCAACCGCCAGGGCCACATCCATACTGACCAGCACCGGCGCGTTGCGCGGCAACTCGCGCACGCCGATGACCGAACGCGGATGCTCGCCCTGGCGCCCGAAAATCGCCACCAGCAGCTCCGATCCGGTATCGGCGATGGCGGACAGCCTGGTGCTGGCGCGCTCGCCCACCTGGAAGAAGTAGTTGACGCGCAGTATCTGCTCCACCGCATCCAGGCTGCCCTGCGCGTGATGGGCGACCCATGACAGCGCATGCAACACACACAGGCGCACCGCCTCGCGCGCCTGCGCTTCGCCGACCTGCTCGCCTATGGCGCCTTGAACCAGCAACTGGTCCGCGCTGAGCTTGGGAATCTGCCCGGCGACATACACCGTGCTGCCGTGCCGAAACGCCGGCAAATAGGCATAGTGCGTGGGCGTGGGCTCCGGCAGGACGAGTCCCAAGGCCTGCAAACGCGCATCGGCTCCGCTCATGACGTTCCTCAGAGACTGCCGGGCAGGAAGTTGACCTGCTTGGCCAGCGTCGCCCAACGCTTGTTCTCCGCCGCGACGAAATCGGTGAAAGCCTGGGCCGAACCGCCCTTTGTGCTGACGCCCTGCTCTTTCAGGCGCGAGGCCACTTCGGGCGATTGCAGCGCCCGGTTGAAATCCTGGTTGAGCTTTTTGACGACCGCCTCGGGCGTGCCAGCCGGGGCGACGATGCCCTGCCAGGACGTGATGTCCATGTCCGCCAGGCCGACTTCCTTGTAGCTGGGTATGTCCGGCGCGGAATCTATCCGCTCGGAAGACGTGACAGCCAGGGCGCGCAGCTTGCCGGCCTGGACGTGGGGCAGCAAGGTAATCACCGGATCCAGGATCAGGCTGATATGTCCGCCCAGCAAATCGTTGATGGCGGGCGCGCTGCCCTTGTAGGGAATGTGGGCCATGCGGATGCCGGCGCGCTGCTTGAACAGTTCGCCTGCCAGAAAGGTGGAACTGGAGGCCGAGCCGAAGGTCAGCGTATCCGGTTTGCTCTTGGCATAGGCGATGAACTCTTTCATCGTCTTGGCAGGCACGGCGTTGCCGGTAGCAATGATGTAGGGCTGGTCGGCCAGCAGGATCACCGGCGCGAAGTCGCGTGCGGCGGAATACGGCAGGCTGCTGTACTGCAATTCGTTGATCGACATGATGGGCAGGTTGGCCAACAGCAGCGTGTAGCCGTCCGCTGGTGCGCGGGCCACGAACTCGGCCCCGATGATGCCGCTGGCGCCGGGCTTGTTCACCACCAGCACGGGCTGCTTGACGTCCTGGCCCAGCTTTTGTGCGACGGTGCGCACGACCAGGTCGGCCACGCCGCCCGGCGGGAACGGCACGACGATCTGTATGCTTTTATTGGGAAAGTCCTGCGCGCTGGCGTTCCAGACGGCGCCCAGCGCCAGCGTGGCGCACGCAAGGATGCGAATGGCGTTCTTCATATAAGTGCTCCGAGGTTGCGTCCGGTCAGGGATTGCGGATGGAAGGGATTTGCGGGCCGAAGCTCTGGTCGAAGAAGCGCATCCAGTTCCCGCCCATCAGCAGCGCCACGTCGTCCGATGAAAACCCGGTCGCGCGTAAGCCCTGCTCGATGTTCTGGAAACCGCGGCTGTCCTGGAACCAGTCCGGCTGCGGCGGAAACCCCGGCTGCGCGGCCGAGCCTTCGCCGTAATCGATGTTCTTGGTATAGCGGCCCGTGCGCATCCACTGCACCACCGAGTCCGGCTGGTCCTGGCACAGATCCGAGCCCAGGCCCAGATGCTCCACTCCCACCAAGTCCGCGGTGCGCGCCACCATGGCACAGAAATCGTCGAGCGAACAATCCGACTTGTTCTTGAGATGATGCGGATAAAGCGAGAAACCGAACATGCCGCCCGCGCCGGCCAGCGCTTTCAGCACCGTGTCCGACTTGTTGCGCAGCGCCTGCGCCCAGGCATGCGGATTGGCGTGGCTGATGGTGATGGGCCGCTCGGACAGTTCTATCGCTTCCAGCGTGGAGCGCTCGCCCGAATGGCTCATGTCGATGACCAGCCCGACCCGGTTCATTTCCTTGATCACTTCGCGGCCCATGCGGGTGACGCCACTGTCGACCGCCTCATAACAGCCCGAAGCCAGCAAGGACTGATTGTTGTAGGTCAGCTGCATGAAGCGCACGCCCAGCGTGTGCACCACTTCGACCAGGCCGATGTCGTCTTCGATGGGCGATGGGTTCTGCAACCCAAAAATGATCGCGGTGCGGCCGGACTCGCGGGCTCGCCTGACGTCGTCGCCGCTGCGCGCCTGCACGATCAGTTCCGGAAAGCGCTCGAACCACCGGTTCCAGCGTTCGATGTTGTGGATCATCTCGCGCAGGTTCTCGTGATAGGCGATGGTGACGTGGACCGCGTCCACGCCGCCTTCACGCAGTTGGCGGAATATCTTTTCGGACCAGTTGCTGTATTGCAGCCCGTCGATGCGTAAGGCGCTTGCGCTCATTGCTTGCTTCCTGGATTGGCAGTGAGCGGTACTGTAGATTTCCGGCCATAATTCAGTCAAACTAAAATAACTTAGTTTTATTTCATTTTTTCTTAAATATGAAACTAGAGCATTTGCGCATGTTCATGGCCGTGGTCGACGCCGGCGAACTGGCCCAGGCTGGCGACCGGGTCGGCCGCACGCCGGCGGCGCTATCCATGACCTTGAAGCAGCTGGAATCGGAGCTGGGCGGCCCGTTGTTCGAAGGCGAACGCAAGATCCGCCTGTCTCCGCTGGGGCTTTATGTCCGCGCGCAAGCGCAGCGGGCCATTGCCGAATTCGACTCGGCCGTGGCCCACATGGTCCGCTATGCCAGCGGCGCGCTCGGAACAGCCAAGGTGGCGGCCGTGCCGAGCGCAGCCATCCGACTGCTGCCGCAAGTCATCGGCTCGATGCGCCGCCAGTATCCGCAGGTGCGGGTGGATTTGCGAGACATAGACTCGGCTGCGGTGGGCAAGGCGGTGGCCGATGGCGAGGTCGATTTCGGCATTGCCACGCTGCCTGCGCCCCTGCCCGGCATCGTGACCGAGCCCTTGTTCGAAGACCGTTTCGTGCTGGTATGCCCGGCTGGGCACCGCCTGACCAGGCTGCGGCGCGAGGCGCGCTGGCGCGATATCGACGCCGCGGAGTTCATTGCAAACGGCTTGTGCGCAAGGTTTGATTCCCCCGAAGTCGCCGCGTTGGTGGACGCTTCGCTGCTGACGGTGCGCAACACCACGTCCTTGCTGACCTTTGTCGAACAGGGCTTTGGCGTCACCATACTCCCGGCGCTGGCGGTCACGGCTAGCGCAAAATTGGCGATCGTGCCTCTGGCCGACCAAAGCGCCGTCCGCAGCCTGGAAGTGCTGACCCGCGGCGGCGAGACGCTCAGCCCGGCCGCTCAAGCGCTATTGGGACTCACGCGCGGCATGGCTGCCGAGCTGGCACTGGCCTGGTCATGATTTTTTCAGGACATCGATGAAATTCGACATCTACGGCAGGTTTCAGCTCGACATCCAGCGCGAGGGCGCGCAGTGGACGGCGTACCGTTCGGAAGCCGGCAAGCGCGTGCGGGCTGCGGACCTTGCCATTCCTGCCGATGTGCCCGCGGACGGGCTGGCCGAATATCTGGATGACATCTATCACGAGCTGTCCGGTCCGGGCGACCGGATTGAGCGTATCGGCTAGGGCAGCCGGACTACTCCTCTTCGCCGTAGCCAAAAGGCCAACGGCGCTTGTTCGGCTCGGGCGCGGGTTGCTGACTGTGCATGACGGGCTCCTGAGGTTCGGTGGACGAATACTACCGGCATCCGCCAAATCGAACTGCAAAGGTTCGCAAAGATCGCGGCAATCATGCCGCAAGAGCCCCATCCGTGTTTCTAACACAAGGTGGACGCAACCCGCATCGGGGCTAGAACGTATGCCATTTCCCGGACCGGCGCGTAGGATTGAAGTCGTACGGGAGAGCGCCATGCCAGATTCCAGCTGGATTTGCGGCAGCGAGCCGCCGGGTCGCCAGGGATTCTTCGAGACGGAATTCAATACTGGCCAGACCGAAGTCACGATGTACTCCGTATTGGGCTGGATGCCGCCAGCGCATCGCGGATACGTGGTCAGGTGGCGCTCGCTGGAACCGGCGGTGGAACAGGCAGAGATCGAACGCTATCTGTATTACCGGCGCGAGGGGCGAGGGCATTCTTGAAGTAGTGGAGAATTGCCATGGTCCCCATGAAGAAAGAACGCCCACCGCGTCCGCATGCGGACGCAACCCGCCGTGGCGGGTCCCGTCTTGAAGCCTAACGGCTCAGCACAAACAACGCCGGAAGAGCCGTGTATTCGACACGAATCGAGTCGCCTGGAGACAGCTCATACATGCCATTCGTGGCGGGTAAAGGTAGCGCCGCCCCGTTACGCACGATAGCGACCCCGGTAATGATCCCGGGAACAATTGCGACGCTCTGGTCATTGCCGGCCGTATTCGTGTAGGTAAAGGGCGAAGCTCCTACCGTCAATTGCCGCAGAGTCGGTGGCGCGTTGTGCTGAAGCCCAGTCCCCACGTTGGTCAAGTCGCGGAATCGCGTTTTCGTGCCTGCGTCGGCGGGAAACGCGCTTCCTCCTGTTCTGTTGTACTTGAAACCAGACAGAAGCGTCCGGCTCGCCGGCGCCAACACCTCTATCGTTTGATGCAGGCCAGCAACCACTTGATTGTCGCTACCCGCCGCAATCGATATCTTTTTCAGCGTATCGCAACTGATGAACTCGTTGTTGGAACCCTCGCAGAGGATGTCGTGGTTCCCGTTCTCTTCGAAATCGATGGAAAAGAACTTGTTCTGGATGGCATTGAGCGTCAGTTGGGCGCCAATGTTTGGGCAGGCTTCCATGGTTCCGCCGATAAAGGTGTTTCCCATGGCTCCGTCGAGCAGCACGCCGATGGGGGCTCCCTCCAGAACAGGATTCAGGAATGTGCAGTAGCTCGTCTGGCCCCCTGGCTCATGTTGCGTTATGTATAGGCAGTGGGTGGGAGGGTTGTACCAGCCGCCGTCGTTGCCTGACGCCCGGAGTTTGAACAGGGTGCAGACGCAGCCTGAGATATAGATTGCCGAATATCCGTTGCCGGCGCCGCGGGAGACGATTTGAATTTCAGAGACGTGGACCGACTTGATCAAGACGCCAATAGCGCTGTTTGCATTTGGGAAAACACGGAAATCCCCCTCAATCGACATTCCACGAACCCCGCCCGCAATGTAGGAGCCATCGCAAAGGAACGACGTGTCCGTGCCGGTGTTGATCAGCCAGACCTCTCCCTCGGCAATCATGCGCAGGCCCGGAATCGCCCAGTTGGGACCCTGCGAGTAAACATACCTACCCGCGGGCCAGGTCACTTGCACCACGTTTCCGGATGCGGTTTTGGCTGCTACCCAAGCTCGCAGCTTGGTCAATGCTGCTGCATTGTCACGCGCGCCATCGCCGATCACGCCAAAGTCGCATACGCTGATCGAGATGTTGGGCACCAACTTCCAGCGGTCGCCGTTATTGCCCACAATCACCGTACCGCCGTTATCCGCGCTGGCCGTGTCTGTCTGGTCGTACTGGTAGAACGATTCCGGCTTGTCACGGCGCGAATAGTATCCAACGGCGACGACATACGGATTCACAGAACCAAGCTGCTCACGCAGTTCCGCAACGGTCTGGACCACCAGGCCCGCGCCAGCGGCCAGGGCCAATCCCTGATCGGAATTCGTATTGCCGGGGGTAAGACTGTTCATTAGTGCACCTCTCCACGCTACGTTGTTGATGGAACTCCCTTGGAGTCATGCGAATTTAGACCGCATAGACTGCTGCACGCCTGCCACTGCCGAGCCTGAGCCCCGGCCGGCCTCCTTCCCTGCCCCGCCCTCCAGCCGCCGACGCCGAGATCTTCCGGTCGCAAGCCATTGAAATAACTAGCAGTTATGAAATTCCCTGAGGAAAACCCCATCAGGGAATTTACTTATGCTCTTTAATTATTTGCAAAGCGCATACTTGCCGGGCAAGAATTCGTCCTTGGCATAAATCAATACAGATGGAACTTCGTCAACTCGAGGCCTTCGCGGCCGTCATGTCCACGGGCAGTGTCACTGCTGCCGGCCGGCTGTTGGGACGCTCTCAGCCGGCGATCAGCCGGTTGTTGCAGGAACTGGAAGCCGAGATCGGCTATCCCTTGTTTGCGCGCAGCGGCCCGCGCGTGACGCCCACCGAGCAGGGCTTCCTGCTGTATGACGACGTCGAGCGCGCGCTGGCGGGCATGCAGCAGATCCGCAGCCGCGCCGATGAAATCGCCCGCGGCCAGGCCCAGCCGCTGCTGATGGCCGCCACGTCCGCTCTGGCGGCGGGCCTGGTGCCCGACGCACTCAAGCGCATCGAAGACCGCATCGGCGCCGCGCGCATCCAGCTGCGTAGCGCCTCGCCCGAACGCGTGGTGCACGCCGTGCTGTCGGGCGCCGCGCAACTGGGCGCGACCAGCCTGCCGTTGGAACATCGCGGCCTGACGGTGCACTGGATCGGGCAAGCGCCCTGTGTGGTCGCATTGCCGGAAGACGATCCGCTGGCGCATCAAGCCGTGGTGCCAGTGGCCGCGCTGGCCGGACGCCGCATGATCACGATGGCCAATCCCTACCGCCTGCGCCGCCGCCTGGACGCCGCGCTGGCGCAGAACGCCCAGACGCTGGGCACCATGGAAACCAATTCGTCCGTCAACGCCCTGGCCGCCGTGCGCGCCGGACTGGGCGTGTCGGTGCTGGAACCGATCACCGCCTACGGCGCCCCCATGCCGGGCGTGGCGATCCGGCCCGTCGACCTGGACATCCCCTTTTTCTTCGGGGTCATCACCCCGCAGTCGCAAACGCCGACGCCAGCCTGCCAGGCCATGGTCGACGCGCTCGCCCAAGCCGCCGCGGCCCTGCTGCCCGGCTTCGCCCAGCACGACGCCGCCGAGCATTCGGCGCTGCTGCAGTCGATCTATGGCGACGACGCCCCTCTTACGGAATCCCCTGCTATATGAATCAGCCCCTAGCCACCCCGCCGCAAGGTTTGGCCGCGCTGGAAGCGCGCCTGCGGCAAGACCTGTCCTGGCTGGAAATCCCCTCCAAGAACTGGGTCACGCCCCGCCTCGTCGACGGCCAGCCGGTGCTGGACGTGGCCGTGATCGGCGGCGGCATGGCCGGCCTGGCCGCGGCCGCCTCGCTCAAGCACCTGGGCATCAACGCCCCGATCTTCGACCAGGCGCCCGAAGGCTATGAAGGCCCCTGGGCCACCACCGCCCGCATGGAAACCCTGCGTTCGCCCAAGCAGCTGACCGGTCCCGCTCTGGGCCTGCCGGCGCTGACCTTCCGCGCCTGGTTCGAAGCGCAGTTCGGCTCCGAAGAATGGGAAGCACTGGACAAGATCCCGCGCCTGCAATGGATGGATTACCTGCGCTGGTACCGCCGCGCGCTGGACCTGGACGTGCGTAACGAGCACCGCATCCTGGCCGTGCTGCCGCGCGCCGACCAGTTGGTGCAACTGGACATCGAATCTCCCGCCGGACGCAGCACGGTGCTGGCGCGCCGCGTGGTGCTGGCCACCGGCCGCGACGGTCTGGGCGGTGCCTATGTGCCTGAATTTTCGAAGAAGCTGCCGCGCAACCGCTGGGCGCATTCGTCCGACGTGATGGACTACGGCACCTTGGCCGGCAAGCGCGTCGGCGTGGTGGGCGCGGGCGCATCGGCCATGGACAGCGCGGGCACCGCGCTGGAAGCCGGCGCCGCCAGCGTCGACCTGCTGATCCGCCGCAACGACATCCCCCGCATCAACAAGGGCAAAGGCGCGGGCAACCCCGGCCTGACTCACGGCCACCTGACCCTGCCCGACGAATGGAAGTGGAAGATCCGCCACTACATCAACGCCGCCCAGGTGCCGCCGCCCCGCGGCAGCACGCTGCGCGTCTCGCGCCACCCCAACGCCCGCTTCAACCTGGGCGCGGGCGTGCAGGATCTGGCGCTGGTGGGCGACGAAATCCGCGTGACCACGCCCAAGGGCGTGTTCGTGCTGGACTTCCTGATCTTCTCCACGGGTTTTCGCATCGACTGGACCGTGCGTCCGGAGTTCGCCGCGCTGGCGCCGCACGTGCGCGCCTGGGGCGACCGCTACGTACCGCCGGCTGGCGAAGAGGACCAGGAACTGCATGACTCGCCCGACCTGGGCGCGGTGTTCGAATTGCAGGAAAAGACCCCAGGCGCCTGTCCCGGGCTGGACCGCGTGCATTGCTTCTCCTACCCCGCGGCGCTGACGCAGGGCACGATCTCGGGCGACATCCCGGCCATCAGCGAAGGCGCCAAGCGCCTGGCGCAAGGCATCGCCGGCCTGTTCTACCGCGAGGACGTGGAGGTGCACTACGCCAATATGGAAGCGTTCTCCGAGCCCGAAGTGTTCGGCGACGAATGGACGCCGGCCCCGGCTCCGCAAGCGGAGACCGCGCAATGACGGGTTGGTTGCTGCGCCGCATCGCGCAAGCCGCGGTGGTGGTCTTCCTGATGACGCTGATCGTCTTCGTGGGCCTGCACGCCATCGGCAATCCGGTGGACATCCTGATCGGCCAGGACGTGGACCAGGTGGACCGCGCCCGCATCATCGCCGAACTCGGCCTGGACAAGCCGCTGTGGGAACAGTACCTGGCGTTCCTGAACGGCGCCCTGCACGGCAATCTGGGCAATAGCTTCGTCTACAACATCCCGGCCGTGGAACTGGTGATCCAGCGCCTGCCGGCGACGTTCGAGCTGGCCATCGCCGCGATGATGCTGGCCGTGGTGGTGGGCCTGCCGCTGGGCCTGTACGCCGGCCTGTATCCCGATAGCCGCTTCGCCAAGATGATCATGGCGGGCAGCATCGTCGGCTTCTCGCTGCCGACGTTCTGGATCGCGCTGATGCTGATCATGACCTTCAGCGTGTCGCTGGGCTGGCTGCCGGCCAGCGGCCGCGGCGAAACCGTGGAGTTCCTGGGCTTCCAATGGTCCTGGCTGACGGCCGACGGCTGGCGCCACCTGATCCTGCCGGCGTTCAACCTGTCGCTGTTCAAGATCTCGCTGGTGATCCGCCTGACCCGCGCCGGCGTGCGCGACGTGCTGCCACTGGACTTCGTGAAGTTCGCCCGCGCCAAGGGCCTGTCGCCCATGCGCGTGGTCTGTGTGCACGTGTTGCGCAACACCATGATTCCGCTGGTCACGGTGCTGGGCCTGGAGCTGGGCTCCACCATCGCCTTCGCCGTGGTCACGGAAAGCATCTTCGCCTGGCCCGGCGCCGGCAAGCTGATCCTGGACAGCCTGAACGCGCTGGACCGCCCCGTCATCGTCGCCTACCTGATCGTGGTGGTGTGCCTGTTCGTGACGCTGAACCTGATCGTGGACATTCTTTATAAAGTGCTGGACCCGCGGGTGCGGCTGGAGGCCTCGGCATGAGCGCCGTATCGACAAACCCCACCCCCGCGCTGCGCCGCGAATCGCCGTGGCGGCGCAACCTGGCCGAGTTCATGTCGTCCAAGACGGCAGTGCTGGGCCTGGCTGTCGCTACCCTGCTGATCCTGGCCGCCGTCCTGGCGCCCTGGATCGCGCCGCAGAACCCCTATGACCTGCTGCAGATCGACGTGCTGGACGCGCGTCTGCCGCCGGGCACCATGAACGGCCTGGACACCTTCCACTACTGGCTGGGCACCGACGGCCAGGGCCGCGACCTGCTGTCCGGCATCCTGTACGGCCTGCGCATCAGCCTGATCGTGGGCGTGGGCTCGGCCCTCATCGCCGGCATCATCGGCACGCTGCTGGGCCTCTTGGCCGCCTACGCCGGCGGCAAGACCGACGCAATCATCATGCGCCTGGTCGACCTGATCCTGTCGTTCCCGTCCATCCTGGTGGCCATGATGATCCTGGCCTATCTGGGCAAGGGCGTGGGCAACGTGGTACTGACGCTGGTGATCCTGGAATGGGCCTACTACGCCCGCACCGCGCGTGGCCAGGCCCTGGTCGAGCGCCGCCGCGAATACGTGGAAGCCGCCCGCTGCCTGGACATCCCCAACTGGCGCATCATGTTGAAGCACATCCTGCCCAACTGCCTGCCGCCGCTGATCGTCATCGGCACCTTGCAGATCGCGCGCGCCATCACGCTGGAAGCCACGCTCAGCTTTCTGGGCCTGGGCGTGCCCGTGACCGAACCGTCGCTGGGGCTGCTGATCTCCAACGGCTTCCAGACCATGCTGTCCGGCGAATACTGGATCAGCTTCTATCCTGGCATCGCGCTGTTGGTCACCATCGTGGCGATCAACCTGGTGGGCGACCGCCTGCGCGACGTGCTGAACCCGAGGAC
Organism: Achromobacter sp. SD115; assembly: GCF_017355315.1. Lineage (NCBI taxonomy): Bacteria > Pseudomonadati > Pseudomonadota > Betaproteobacteria > Burkholderiales > Alcaligenaceae > Achromobacter > Achromobacter sp. SD115. Next base: position 139,880 of record NZ_JADIJM010000001.1, read on the forward strand.
CCACAAATGAGCGCCGACCGCCATACTGCCGGCGCGCCGACGCTGGATGTGCGCAACCTGCGCACCCATTTCCACACCCGCGCGGGCGTGCTGCCCGCCGTGGACGACGTGTCCTTCACGCTGGAACGCGGCAAGATCCTGGGCCTGGTCGGCGAGTCCGGCTCGGGCAAGTCCGTCACGGGCTTCTCCATCATGGGCCTGGTCGACTCGCCGGGCCGCATCGTCGGCGGCGAAGTGCTGTTCCAGGGCCGCGACCTGACCAAGCTGGCGCCGCGTGAACTGCGCAAGCTGCAGGGCAACCGCATCGCCATGATCTTCCAGGATCCGATGATGACGCTGAACCCGGTGCTACGGGTGGACGCGCAAATGATCGAGACCGTGCGCGCGCACAACAAGATGAGCGCGGCCCAGGCGCGCGCCCTGTCGCGCGACACCCTGGGCATGATGGGCATTCCCAGCCCCGAAGAGCGGCTGCTGGCCTATCCGCATCAACTGTCCGGCGGCATGCGCCAGCGCGTGGCCATCGCGATCGCGATGCTGCACCGGCCCGACCTGATCATCGCCGACGAACCCACCACCGCGCTGGACGTCACCATCCAGGCGCAGATCCTGTCCGAAGTGCAGAAGCTCGCTCAGCAGCACGGCACCAGCCTGATCTGGATCACCCATGACCTGTCGGTGGTGGCCGGCCTGGCCGACGACGTGGCGGTGATGTACGCCGGCCGCATCGTGGAGCATGGCACCGTCGACGACGTGCTGGACCGTCCGCAGCACCCCTATACCGTGGGCCTGATCGACAGCCTGCCCAGCAACAACAAGCGCGGCCAGCGCCTGCGCCAGATTCCCGGCATGACGCCCAACCTGCTCAACCTGCCCGCGGGCTGTGCCTTCGCGGCGCGCTGCTCGCGCGCCACCGCCGCCTGCGGCCAGCAGCCCGGCATCACCCAGGCCCTGCCCGAACACAAAGTGCGCTGCTTCCACCCCACGATCCAGACCAGCGAGGTAATGGCATGAGCACGACCGCCCCTACCCCGTTGATCGCCCTGAACCAAGTCAGCAAGCGTTTCGGCGAACGCCCCACCGGCCCCGCGACGCGCGCCATGCAGCGCCTGGGCCTGTCCAAGCCGCCCGCCGTGACCCGCGCGGTCGACAACGTCGACCTGATCGTCAACCCCGGCGAAGTGGTCGGCCTGGTCGGCGAGTCCGGCTGCGGCAAGTCCACGCTGGGCCGCATCGCCGCGGGCCTCTTGACGCCGTCCGGCGGCGAAATCCGCATCAATGGCGTGCGCCCGGCCGACATGAACTCGGCCCAGGCCCACGCCGCGCGCCTGCAAGTGCAGATGATCTTCCAGGACCCCTACGCCAGCCTCAACCCGCGCCTGCGCGTGGACGAGATCGTGGGCGAAGCGGCCCGCATCCACGGCCTGGTCGGCAACGGCGACTTCGACGACTACGTCAGCGCCCAGCTGGAACGCGCCGGCCTGGACCCCGCGCTGCGCCAGCGCTATCCGCACCAGTTCAGCGGCGGCCAGCGCCAGCGCATCGGCATCGCCCGCGCCCTGGCCGTGCAGCCCACCATGCTGGTATGCGACGAGGCCGTGGCCGCGCTGGACGTGTCGATCCAGGCGCAGATCCTGAACCTGTTCATGGACCTGCGCGAAGACCTGGGGCTGACCTATCTCTTCATCAGCCATGACCTGGGCGTGGTCGAGCACCTGTCCGACCGCGTCGTGATCATGTACCTGGGCCGCGTGGTGGAAACGGCCACGGTGGAAGAAGTCTTCCGCCACCCCAACCACCCGTACACGCAAGCCCTGCTGGCCGAGATCCCCAGCCTGAAGTCGCGCCACAAGACCTTTACCGCGATCAAGGGCGAGATCCCCAGCCCGCTGAATCCACCCGGCGGCTGCCATTTCCATCCGCGCTGCCCGCATGCGATGCCGCGCTGCAAGACCGAGGTTCCCACCTTGAAGGGAATCGCCATCAACCACCTGAGCGCCTGTCACCTGAACGACATGGCGTAACCACCGCCGCCGCGCCGCGGCGCCCGAACCAACCGCCAGTTCCCCCTATACCAAGGACTCCGAACATGAAACGCCTGATTCTCACCACCCTGACCGCCGCCATTCTTGGCGCTTCCGCTGCCGCTTCCGCCGACGACCTGTCCATCGGCTTCGCCGACCCGCTGTCGTCCCTGGACCCGCAGCTGAACAACCACGCCGGCGACCGCTCGGTGGCCCTGCACTTCTGGGACCTGCTGATCGAGAACAAGTGGAACAAGCTGCAGCCCGGCCTGGCCGTGAGCTGGAAGCCGCTGGACGACAAGACCTGGGAATTCAAGCTGCGCGAAGGCGTCAAGTGGCAGGACGGCACGCCCTTCACCGCCGACGATCTGATCTACTCCTACACCCGCGCGCGCGCCGTGCCCGGCAGCGTGGCCACCTATGCCGGCTACCTGCGCACCATCGACACCATGACCGCCAAGGATCCGCTGACGCTCATCGTCAAGACCAAGGCCCCCAACCCCGACCTGCCGCTGAACCTGGCCTCGGTGCACGTGGTCAGCAAGCACGTCGGTGAAAAGTCCACCACCGAAGACTACAACTCGGGCAAGGCCATGGTCGGCACCGGCCCCTACAAGTTCGTGTCCTACACCCCCGGCGACCGCGTCATCATGGAACGCAACGACGGCTACTGGGGCGACAAGCAGATCTGGGACAAGGTCAACTACCGCTACATCAACAACGCCGCCGCCCGCACCGCCGCGCTGCTGGCCGGCGACGTGGACGTGATCGACAAGGTCTCGGTGTCCGACCTGGCCAAGCTGCAAAAGGCCGCCAACGTGTCCGTCTACCCCTACGACGGCCTGCGCGTCATGCTGCTGCAGCCCAGCTTCAACCCCGCGCCCAACCAGTACATCACCGACAACAACGGCAAGCCGCTGGACAAGAACCCGCTCTTGGACGTGCGCGTGCGCCAGGCCCTGAACCTGGCCATCAACCGCAAGGCCATCGCCGACCGCATCCTGCAAGGCGCCGCCACCGAAGCCAACCAGTGGATGCCCAAGGGCACCATCGGCTACAACCCCGACGTCAAGGACATTCCCAACGACGTCGCCCAGGCCAAGAAGCTGCTGGCCGAAGCCGGCTACCCGGACGGCTTCAAGCTGACCATGCACGTGCCCAACGACCGCTACCCGCAAGGCCCGGAAACCGCCCAGGCCGTGGCGCAGTTCTGGACCCGCGCCGGCGTCAAGACCCAGGTGGAAGTGGTGCCATGGGCCGTGTACTCGGGCCGCGCCAACAAGAACGAATTCGCGGTCAGCATGCTGGCCTGGGGCAACGGCACCGGCGAAGGCAGCTACGCGCTGGTCAACATCCTGGCCACCGCCGACGCCAAGAAGGGCCTGGGCGCGTCCAACTGGGGCCGCTACAGCAACCCCAAGGTCGACGCCGCGCTGGAACAATCCACCTCGGAATTCGACGTAGCCAAGCGTGAAGCCATCCTGCGCGACTCCGTCAAGATCGTGTACGACGACGTCGGCATCATCCCGCTGTTCCACTACAAGAACATCTGGGCCACCAAGAAGGGCTTGAAGGTCACCCCCATGACCAGCGACCGCACGGCCGCCATGATGGTGACGAAAGAGTCGGGCAAGTAAGCCATGACGCCCACCCTAACCATCACCCCGGCCGTCGACCTGATCGACGTGCCGCGCCAGATCCGGGTCGAGCACGTCGCGCCCGGCCAGACGGTGGAGATCACCGCCCTGACCCGCCGCAACGGCGTGCTCTGGCAAAGCCAGGCCGCCTTCGTGGCGGGCGCGGACGGCACGGTCGACCTGGGCCGCGACGCGCCCGTGTCCGGCGACTACGAAGGCGTTGCACCCATGGGCCTGGTCTGGTCGCAGTCCCCCGTGGACTCCCCCAGCCGCGAACACTTCAACCACCCGGTGACCGACGCCCTGGTCACCGACGTGGTGGCGCGCGCCGCCGGCGCGCAGGCCCAGGCCAGCTTCACCCAACGCCTGGCGGCTGACGGCGTCACCCGCCAGGACGTGCGCGAGGAAGGCCTGGTCGGCACGCTGTACCTGCCGCCCGGCCCTGGCCCGTTCCCTGCCGTCATGATCCTGAACGGCTCCGGCGGCGGCATCAACGAACCGCGCGCGGCGCTGTATGCGTCCCGCGGCTACGCCGCCTTCGCCCTGGCCTACTTCAAGGCGCCGGGCCTGTCGGACTACATCTCCAACACCCCGCTGGAATACTTCCAGACCGGCCTGCGCTGGCTGCGCAAGAAGGTCCAGCCTAAGCACGACTTCGTCGCCATCAGCGGCCAGTCGCGCGGCGGCGAACTGGTGCTGCTCTTGGGCGCCACCTTCCCCGAGGAAGTCTCGGCCGTGGTTGCCTACGTGCCCGGCGCCGTGGTCCACAGCGGCCAAAACGCCTGCGACCCCAAGATCGGCCGCGAAGGCCCCACGTGGCTGCTGGGCGGCAAACCCATCCCCCACGTCTGGGAAAACAACCGCACCGCCACCTGGGCGCCCTTCGACGAAGGCCCCTCGCCGCACCGCCACGAGAAAGCCATCCTCACCGCCCTGCAAGACCCCGATGCCGTGGCCCGCGCCCGCATCAAGGTCGAGGACATCCAGGGCCCCGTCATGCTGCTGTCCGGCACCGACGACGGCTCCTGGCCGTCCAGCATCTATTCCAAGATGGTGCAGGACAAGCTGGCCCAGGTGAACCACCCCTACCCGGTTGAATGGCTGGACTACGAGAACGGCGGGCACTCCATCCTGTTCCCCTACGTGCCCACCACCCAGCTCGTCTACGCCCACCCCGTGTCGGGCAAGATCAGCACCAGCGGCGGCAACCCCAAGGACAACGCCCGCGCTGACCAGGAATCCTGGGAAGGCGTGAAGCAGTTCCTGGACGCCGCGGTCCAAGCGCGCGCCGCCAAGTAAAGCATCAAGGAGATCCGCATGGCTGAACCCATCGTCTACAACGTCACGGACGACCTCGTCGACCGCCTGATCGGCCTGGCCCCGGGCGCCAAGGCCTACGAAGTGCGCCACTTCCGCGAGAAGGTCGCCGCCGCCACCCAAGGCAGCTACGACGCCCTCTTCGACCCCGCGCTGCCCGGCCTGTCCCTGGCCGAGCGCCTGCTGGTCGCGCTGTACGCCACCCGCATCACCCCGTCGCCGCTGCTGGCCGCGCACTACCGCGCCCGCCTGAACGACGCCGGCGCAACCCCGGCCGACATCGCCGTCGCCGAATCCGGCAAGCCGTCCGACGCCGCCACCCCGCGCCTGGCCGCCATCCTGGAATTCACGCGCAAGCTGATCGAGAAGCCCGTCGAAGGCGACGAAGCCGCGCTGAAGACCCTGCCCGCCGCGGGCGTCTCCACGCCCGCCGTGGTCACGCTATCCCAGCTCGTCGCCTTCCTGTCCTACCAGGTCCGCCTCGTCGCCGGCCTGGAAGCCATGAAGGCCCTGGAAGCCGGCCCTGCGCGCGCCGCCAGCGAGCCGCCCGCGCCCTTCCCCGCCAACACCGCCGCCACCGCGCCCGGCGCGGTGATCAAGGCCCACGGCTTCACCAACGAATCGCTGGAATGGAAGGCCTGGCTCGACGTCGTCAACGTCGAAACCGCCACGCCCGAGCAAGTCGCCGTCCTGGAAGAAAGCCACCCAAAGGCCAAGGTCTCGGACTACTACCTGTTCCTGGTGCATCAGCCGGAAATTTTGCGCCAGCGGTCCACGGCGTTCAACGCCATCATGTACGCGCCGGGTGGACTGTCGCGTGCGGAGCGTGAACTGGGTTCGACCTACGTGTCGCGTATCAACGGCTGCGTGTACTGCGCGTCCGTGCATGCCCAGCGCTTTGAGCAGCTGGCCAAGCGGAATGAAGTTATTGCGCAGGTGTTCGAGGATCCTGCCACCGCCGGCACCACGGCGCGTGAACTCGCCATCGGCAAGTTCTCGATCCAGATCACCGAAGCGCCTGCCGCGGTGAATGCGGACAGCATCCAGGCCCTGAAGGATGCTGGCTTGAATGAAGGCGAGATCCTGGATCTGCTGCATTCGGATGCGATCTTCGCCTGGGCGAATCGCCTGATGCTGAACCTGGGCGAGCCGGTTTTCCCGAAGGCCTGACCCTGTGGCGTCCGGCCGCTTGCGTGCCGGACGCTTTGCTTGCGGCTTGGCCTGAGGCTTGGCCTGAGGCTTGGCCTGAGGCTTGGCCTGAGGCTTGGCCTGAGGCTTGGCCTGAGGCTTGGCCTGAGGCTTATAGCTTGAGGCTTGTCATCGCCGGCACAGGTCGGCGATGACAAGCCGCTTCATCAACGTTGCCAGGTCAACAGCTTTACGCCCGCAACGCCAAACACCACGGCCACCGTCCCTTCGATCCAGCGCCGCAGCCTGGCGTACAGCGCAATCATTGGCGCGGTCGAGAACGCGATGGCATAGCCGCCGAACACCATCACGCCGAGCAACGCACAACCGCCGATGATGGCGGGCAAGGTGCCGTCCGACGCGCTCTCCCCCAGCCCCAGCGACATGATCGCCATCCAGGCCAGCACCGCCTTCGGATTGCCAATGTGCATCAGCACGCCCTGGCGGTAGAGCACCCGATAGCGCGGTGTCGCACAGCCCGTTTCCACCTTCGCAAAGGCCCCGCCCCGCCTCAACGCCGACCTGGCGCTGCGGAACGCCAGGTAAAGCAGATAGACTCCCCCCACCACCTTGATGATGAATAGCGCCTGGGCGGAAGCCGCCAGCACGGCGGAAATCCCAGTCGCCGCCAGCGTCGCCCAAAACAACGAACCCGTAATGACGCCCGCCGCCAGCGCGAGCGCCGGCACACGGCCATGACGCATCGCCGTTGCCATGATCGCCATATTGCTGGGTCCGGGACTGGCCGTGGCAATCAGATAAGTGCCGTACACAAGAGCAAGCTGACTCACGAGCATTTGCGTTTCTCCAGGGACGTCGGGCCTCTCCGCCTTACAGCGGGAGGTCTCCGCGATGAACGATATGGACCTTGTTGCCATCAGGATCGCGCAGATACGCGCCGAAGTAGCCGTCGCCGTAATGAGGACGCACTCCCGGCGCCCCTTCATCCGTCCCGCCCTGTGCCAGCCCGCCCGCATGGGCCACGCTCACGGCTTCCTGCGTAGGAGCCAGAAAAGCCACCATGCTGCCATTACCCACCGTCGCCGGTTCGCCATCGTAGGGCATGTAGACGTAGAAGCGCGGCAGCAGCGCCTGGCCGGTCACCCAGCAGAGCGCCGCCGGGCCGCCATCCGGCGTGACAACGCGACGCTTCAATCCAAGCGGAAGCAGCACCGCGTCATAAAAACGGCCCGCGCGTTCAAGATCACGCGTCCCGACAGTGATATGGCTGAACATTTGACGACTCTCCCTGCGCCCGCCCTGATGGTCAGGCGCTTTCAGAAATGCATGACATGCCTCAATCGCATCGGGCATGTTACTCGCATGCCAGATAACCTGGATCGCAAAATACTGCACAGTCCAGGGCCGGTTTTCCCTGTTCGCCAGCGTCGGCGGCGTTTTCGTTAAACTGACGCTTTCCGCCTACTCGTGCGCCCCGCCCATCGCGGGGCGCATTGCCTTACCCCATGTCCGACAAAACCCACGACATCCGCCCCGGCCAGTCGATCGAACTGCTCAAGGCCCTGCACATCCTGACCCGCGACGGCAAGATGAACCAGGACAGCCGCCGCAAGCTGAAACAGGTCTACCACCTGTTCCAGTTCATCGAACCGCTGCTCAAAGACGTCCAACAACAACGCGGCGCCGTCACCCTCGCCGACCACGGCGCGGGCAAGTCGTATTTGGGCTTCATCCTGTATGACCTGTTCTTCAAGGAACAGCCCGAGGCGCTCGCGAACGGCTCCCACATCTACGGCATCGAAACCCGCGAAGAACTGGTGAAGTCGTCGGAAGAACTGGCCAAGCGGCTGGGGTTTGGCGGCATGTCGTTCCTAAACCTGTCTGTGGCCGATTCGATCACGTCGGACAAGCTGCCCGCCACGATCGACGTCGTCACCGCCCTGCACGCCTGCAACACCGCCACCGACGACGCGATCCACTTCGCCTTGGAGAAGAAGGCCAAGTACATCGTCGTCGTGCCCTGCTGCCAGGCGGAAGTGGCTTCGGTGCTGCGCAAGAACAAGGCAAAGGCGCTGGCTGATCCGCTGGCGGAGATCTGGCGGCATCCGCTGCATACGCGGGAGTTTGGGAGCCAGATCACGAATGTGCTGCGCTGTCTGCAACTGGAAGCGCACGGCTACCAAGTCAGCGTGACCGAGCTGGTCGGTTGGGAGCATTCGATGAAGAATGAACTCATCATTGCGCAGTACAAGGATTTGCCGCGCAAGAAGGCGGCTGACCGGCTGACGGAGATGCTGGATAGGATTGGGTTGCAGGAACTGAAGGATCGGTTCTTTGTGCCGAAACCTGCAGAGGCGGCGGCGTAAGCGTCTGTCGTGCGTCATACCGCAGCGTCAGCATCCGTGGTGCGTGCCGCCGTCTGCTGCCGGATGCACCGCATGACGCGGTAAACGCGATTCAAGCAGCCCTCCCCACATGCCCTCTCGCCCGCGCAAAGCCGCCCCAGAGCAGATGGCGCTGCTAACAGCGGCCTTCCCAGCGCGACTGCGAGCCGAAGCGGCACATATCGCCGAGGAAATCTGCCCCTCGGTCATGAGCGGCCGCGGCCTGTCCGTCATCGTGCAGGACGAGTCATTGACCCTGCCCTATCGCGTTCAGCATGGGGGCAACGACGCCTTGTCTTCCAAGCTGGACGAACCCCAGGCACTGATCTACGCGTGCATACAGTCACGCCATCATGACGGCCACGTGCGCCAGCGCCAAATTGAGCGACTGGTCGGGGCATCCGAGCCTTGGGTTGTGCCGTTCGTGGTGCAGCTCTGCAGCGAATACGTTGTCGAAATCCTGCAGGACATCGAAGCGTGCTTGCCCTTGCTGGACAAGCGCGCCTATGGAACGGTTCTTCGAGGCAATCCGGCCTTTCTGGATCTGGCGCAGCAACGCATGATCAGCTACTGGGATTGCTACTACCGGCGGCGCTGGCTCAGAAGCGAAACCTATGTGGGGTTTCGCTTGTTCAAGCGGTTTCGCGACTGGCAAGTCTCAGGCTAAGACCTCAAGATTTTGAAAAGCTCGATCCGCGTATCAATTGCCAGAACTGCGGCGCAACCGATCGGACGAGTTCTTGTTCAAGCGCTTCGCTTCGTCTTCCGCGTAGTCTTCCTCGCCCTCTTCATACTTGCCTTCATACATGCAGCTGCTGCGGTTCCATCCGCACTCGCCGCCTAATGAGCAACCGGAGCTGAGGGCGGCAAGGAACAAGAGAATGCTGCAACGGCCTAATCTTTGAATCGACATATCGCTCCCTGGTGATTGGGGTAGTGTACGGGATGGGGATGACGACTAAGGGGCAAGCCGCACCAGGACTTCATCTTGTACGACCTGTTCCGCAACGAGCAGCCCGAGGCGCTCACGGACGGTTCCCATATCTACACGCATCGAAACCCTCGAAGACCTGACGAAGTCATCGGACGAACGGGCCAAGCGGCTGCGGCTATCCGGGATACCCCTCGTGAACCCGTTCGTGGCCTGTTCGATCACGTCGGATAGGGTTGGCGAGAATCGGATTGCAGAAACTGAAGGACCGGTTTTTCTGCCTAAAGTTACGTGAGAATAAGCAATGGACCACTTGCGATCCCTTGTCCGTTTACGCATCAGTCTCCGAAAGGGACGAAAATGCCACTCGCCGCATTACTGCCATGATCCGTTCCGCCTATACTTGCCCTGCGATCGCACCAACGATCGCCCGGATTGACAGCCGGAGTTAACAGGAGCGGACAGCCGCCGCAATAGCGGCATTTTTACGTCCGTCGGCCGACGCACGTCCCTGCTATGGGCGGGCCTTGGCTGGGGCACGTTCGCGTGCGCCGGTTGCTCCTGTTACCGGTCTGTCAACCCGGCCTTGTGCCCGCCCACCCCGATTGACAGCGAGGCGCGGGCTCCTTACTCAACAGGAGGCCGTAATGAATGACCACCCCTATACCCTTGACCGTTGGGCAACGCCGGATGATCCGGAGCATGGCGTTGTTCGGTTTTCAGACCTTCGGAAGATGGAGCGGGCTTGCCAGGGAATTTGGGCAATTAGCAGGATCGTTGGCAATGGTGCAAATGACTCGGAGAGGGCCGGTAACCAGCAGCTCGATCCTTGGGTCGTATCCAACTTGCTAGGCGGCATTGAAAGTCTCTGCGATCACATCACAGATCTTGTTGAATCTGCTCTTGATGAATTCAGACTCACCGACGGAGCAAAACCGATTCATTAAGAGATTTGTCTGACGGAGTCAGCATTGACATGATGCTGACTCGCGATAGCACAGCCAGCGCGTCAGATGCAAGGGGAGGGTCAGCTTACGACCCGAAGCAGTCAGTTGAGAACGATCGAGTTCAACCGCCCCGTCAGGCGTCGGCTTGAGCGCCGGGTTAGGGTGTGAAATGGCCATACTGCTCAGCCAGCAAAAAATCCTCTTCTTTGCTTTGCGAAGACTTAGAAATATCTATACGAATGCCAGTTTTTTGTTGAGTTATTTTGCATACGGCACGAAAGAAACCGGGGCTAAGCTGAATTAAGTCGCCAGCTTTCAATTCTTACTGCGATGAGTACCTCCTATCGTCTCCATCATCCATATCCGCTAGGTAATGAATTCTGTATGTATGCAATTTAATTCCTAGCGTTTGACATGAGGGGTGCCCGGCCGAAGCCGCCGGTTGGGCATCCCATCGATGGATGATTAGACCTCATCGGAGTGGTTCCACCGCCAACTGCATGAAGTGGATTCCACCAGCCTCTGCATTCCATTCAAATGTGTAGTTTCCTGTAAGTTCAATTGGCTTTCCATATGGATCGGGCGTGCGATATGTGGCGACCGTTCTAGCGGTGTAAGTCCTTCCGTGACGGAAGTCGAAGTCGCAGGTGTCCGGAGAGTAGTAACTCTGGCTGACGTAATGGTCGTGGTCGGTTGCCACGACCATAAAGCAGCAATTAGCGAAAGCGCCGTAGTTCTCGAGGTTGTGAATGTCGGCGAAGACGTCGTAGCGATTGTTTGGTTCGCGATGATTCTTCTTCTTGAAGTACTTCATCTCTATGGCACAGGAGTGGACTTCCTTTGTCGACGCCTTCGTGAACGAGCAGAAGATGTCGATCTTTGCTCTTCTGCTCCCGCTCTTTCCAAAAGTTGAATCAGGAAGCTCAACCGGCTTCTCTAGTTCGATGGAAAAAAACTCATCACGATGGATCTCGAACAGTTCGCCGACCGACTTCAGAATGGCGGCAAACTGAAGCTGCAGAGACGCCTCGTTGTCGACAGTGATCCTCCCGCTGTTGATCTTGTGTCGAAGGCATTCGAATGCCAAAGCAAAGGTTCGATTCAGACGCTCTTTTGACATGTAACTGAGGATTAACTAGATTTTTACAACAAGCAACAATGCTCGTCGCTCTTATAAAACAACTCTATGCGCATTTATCAGCGTGCGCAATCGTTTTTGGAAAACCTAAAAATTTCGAGATTGCAGCTTGTTGTGAGTAATCAAAGATCAATGATGGAATGAATGACTGTTCCTGACCGGAAGCCGGCGCTGATGAAAGCGCGCTATCGACCCGAAGCAATCGATCGACGCCGAGACAAGTGAACTACAGCATCATCTTCGCAAGCACCAATTTAGTCATGTTGTTCACCATAAATCACATCTGGTATGCATGAGATTGTTCGAGAAATATACGGCACGACGTAGCGCTGCCTGCCGGTCAGGTGCTAACTTGATTAATGACGGTTCATATCCGTAATGCAATCCTGCTAGGCGATATAGCTCAGGACTAATTTCGTCACGATAGCTTTGATTGCATTCTTCGCATAGAGTTACCATGTTCCGGCTGCTCGTCTCTCCTCCGGCCGAAAAAGGAATTACATGCTGAAGAGTCAGTGCATTTTGGCTTCCGCATTCCAGGCAACGACCGCCATCTCTATCTAATATTTTTTTCTTTGCAACACCTCGAAAGCTCCTTTTCAAGACACTTGGCGCAGCAATTTCGATATCCGTAAAAGCTCCCAAAGCAGTACTGATGCACTTATGTTGTTTTAACCAATTCTGCATGCGAGATCTTGCAAAGGCAGGTGCTACCACTGCCCACCCCTGCGAGTAGATCCAAATTCTGTAGGAATCTTCAGAGTCGATGAATTGAAATGACTGCCCAAGCTCCTCTAGCGCTGTTGAGAAGCGATCCACGTTCACTTTGAATGGCACTCTGATTTCGTATCTATCATCAGGGGATAAATTCCCATGAGTGAATGTACTGAAGTAAGCATAGCCCCCACAAACCTGTCGAAGATCAAAGGCGTAAGCCATGAACGTACCTGTCTAAAAAATGGCTGAACGGGAACGAAAAAAATTAAATTATCAAACTAGAATTTTCATCGATGAAATTGTAGTCTTGCACCCATTTTTTTCTACGGACACATTAATTTCCGAAGCTTCAGCGGCGGCTTCTGCGCGATGAGTTTGCCCGTGTCCCATGGCACACGACGGTCAACGGTGACATTCTCCTTTCGAGTAGAGGGAGACTCAGTCTGCTCCTACGGGAGGTCGCTATCCGACCCTAAGCGGAAGTTCGACGTAAAAATCGATGTCGAGTACGCTATCAATTGGCGAAGACAAGGCTCTGAACGGCCCAGGTTTTCGCGGAGTGCATGTCTTCCCCGATTCAGCCCTTAATGGTTTTTCTCATGGAGACGTTAAAATTTAGGGGTTCAGTGATCGGTGGCGTGCCTGCAAAGAGGTGTGATGTTCCCTTGGCTTTAAGGAAAAGCTGTCGCGCTTCTGCTTTTTTCGCAGCATCCTGCTCATTGAGAACATTGCTAATGTGCACGAGAATCCATGAACACCAATTAGCATCACCCATCGCAGCGTTGAGGTCAGCGCTGGCTACGATTTTCACGCTCCGAATATACCGAACTGTGGCGTCGAAAACCTCTTGGGAGGTCACGTTCTCCATATGCCACATCCGACCGGAAACCATCAACAACCTGGCTTCTTCGTCCAAGCTGGAGAAGATGACGGCATCGTCATAATCATCGCTAGATGCCCACACCTCGTGCGACAGGATGTTCCTGAGTTCGTATAGATCTCGAAATAGAAGCCTCGCATAGTCAAATACGGACAAAACGACCGGATCAGCCTCGCTGTATGGAAACGAGCATAGGAAATCTATTCTCGCCTTGGGATTCGGAAATTCCTTCAAGGCGCGCTTCGCCGCAATGAGTTCAGCTCCGTGCGTGACGTAGATTATCTGTTGGAGAAGACTCTGCAGAAATGTGCATGATGAGACTATGGACGCACTCAGGTCCCTGAAGCCTATGGGAATGACGGCGCCAGTTCCCGTTCGTCGGGAGATGGTCGTACTCTCGATTATAGACTTATAGTATTTAGGCAAATTTCACTCCCATCATTGTAAAACGAAGCAGCGCAACACCAACAAAGGTGTCAGACTACAATTTCGGAGGCGAAATTATAGTCTGACACCTCGATTTTCCGTGCGTGCCGCTGACTTTAGACCTGCGCCCCAACGAACCCCAACGACTCAGCCACGAAGCGGTTCGTTGTGTTTCCCATTCAAATAAAAGTGTCAGACTACAATTTCGCTTCCGAAATTGTAGTCTGACACCTTTGCTTTATTAAGGGCCGACTTGCAGCGTTATCGTCCTTCCTGCCTCTTGCGCTGCTCTGCGCTGCGAAATCATGTCCTCTATAAGATTGTCCTTCCCTGGCTGCTTGTAGTGATGCAAGAGCCATTCTAGGCGACGTTTTCTCGCCTCTACGAGAGGTCTGATCCGAGCCAGAGTCTGATCACAAACTTGCATTTGCTTCATCAAAGCGGTGTGCTGCTCTGATGACACGGCAATGCCATCATGAATATACGCCTCGCCGTCTCGGCCGGCTGAAATATCGATGTTTTTTGGCTGATTAGCCAGCATTTTTTCATGGCTTACGAGTTCAAAAACAGCGGTTCGGAGTTCGTCGTTGAGAATGTACTTGTCGATCGCCCACCAGAGAACCGCATCTCGTCCAACAAGCAGCAAAGGTTGAACCGCGTAGATCAGTACGCCGGTGATGGCGAGCTTGAACAAGCTCCCCCAAGTTATGAATTCGTTCATTGGGTGATGATGAGAAAAGGTGTCAGACTACAATTTGGCCATTTAAATGGTAGTCTGACACCTTTATTTCTTGACGGCCTCGCCCAAATTTTTTGAAATGGCAAGTTTGAGGCCATCATCCTTGATGGGAGCATGATCTTTAGTGAGGTAGATTCTTCAGCTCTGGAGAGCGAAAAAGAAATTCCCGCTGAAGGTTTGCCGATCACAGGCCGGGTTGCGCGTGGACTTGGACCCACCTGAGGCAGCGGAGTCTTTTGGGAGTTCGTTGTGTGGAGAAAATGCCCCGAAAGCTGATATCTCCCTGTAATCTTCTACTATCGAAAGTCTGCTACCGGCCGGGAGACGTCCTCGATAACCGGCCACTCCCGACTCATGGCGGACTATCGACGGCTAGACAAGCGGTTCCGCTACATCAAACATTGAATGATCACTTTAATAAGTCTACCTTATCAGATATTTAGATTGACAATTCAAGCATTATGCTGAGATAGAGGAACAAAAACGCCAACATGACGTTCAACGTTAAAAGATAGCCCCCCTCCAATCGGGTAGTCATCGATATGAGATCGAAGCTCGGCTGAGTCTGATTCATAGAGCGTGAATCTGTACTTCTTGGTAAACGATGCCGATCCAGGCTCGGTGTCTACGACGAGTTCAACAACATACTCGCCCGGAAGCCAGACGAACAATCGTTCAAATAGTTCAATGAATGGTTTAACCAACGGCGGCTCTGCTACGACTGGATTCTTGTCAAACTCCGGACGAGAATCAAGCTTTCGACGAATGTCCAAACCTAAGGCGGATTCGCTCTCTCTATAGAGCTTCTCAGTTGCTCGGTCGAACAACTGCAAAAAATTTGTTCCGTGAGACCAGTTCTCTCCGGGTTTCAGTGAGAAAGGAACGAACAATACCGACGACTGAGACGATGGAGTTTCAAAGTAGTTTTGCGCTGGCAATTTGCACAAATGATTGTCATCGCGTGAAACGGATAAGCGCATTGCACGGACGTCCAATTCACGACCTCCCGTATTTCGAACGCTTACGTACATGCCAACGTTCGGATTGCCAACTCTGTGTGTAACTTGAAGCCGACTGTGTACTTCCACATCAAGGCGCCGCGGACGAAACCAAAGGTGCACTGGCGGAACTTGGGATAAGACAAGGGCCGACAATGCCAACACAGTAGACCAAAATTGCCAGTCGAGATAGAGCGGATTTGAAACGGGCGACATGCATTCTCCAGTCCAATAGTTCACTCATCTAAAACTCACCATTAACACCGCGTCATAGTAACTGTCGATTTACACGGCGTATACCACTCCATGTGAGTTGGATGTCCATTTTTCGGGAAAAGTTGAGCATCCACCGTTGGCCGCGCAAAAAAAGTGTCAGACTACGATTTCGCGACCTAAGGGTTGAAAAATTGTAGTCTGACACCTATTTTTCGCGCCGGGCAACTCCACCAACACCAGCGCGCGGAGCATCATCAAGGTCGGCCCATCGAGCCGCTGCAAACTCCAGGGCAAGTTCGACAACGGCAGCTTCGACGTGCCGATCTACGCGGCTTTTGAGCCGCGGCCGGTAGTGGGAAATCTCCTGCAACGCAGCTTCTGCTCGGGCTTATGCGACGGAATCGGCGAGGGGCAAACGTACCGCATCCCTTTCCAGCGTTTCGATCAGTGCGTCGCGCATCACCGCGACGGGTCGCACAAGACGGCCTGGCAGCACGCCATGCACGAGCCACACGCTCAGCCCGCTATTGAACTCCGGCACATCGACGATCTGCAGCGCATTGCGATGCGGGCTGCGCGCCAGCACTTCAGGCGCAGCGAGCCCGACGCCCAAGGCGCGCGCGACCAGCGACAACTGCAGTTCCGAACCGAACGCTTCGACAGCGACATTGAACGGCAAACCCGCCGCAGACATAGCGCGGCTCAGTGCTGAACGCATTCCGCAGCCGTCCTGGTTCAGCACCCAGGGATAAGCCGCTAGATCGGCGAGCGAGACGGGTTTGTCGGGCAGACTGAACGAGCGCGGCGCGACGACGACCGTGGGCTTATAGGCGAGAAGCGTCGACGTCAGGCCTTCCGGCAACGGCACGCCTTCAGGTAAAAGCACGACGACCGCGTCCGCCTTCGCCATTTCGATGCCCTCCAGCAGTCCTGGCGACCAGCCCGCTGTCACGCGCAGCGTCAGATTCGGAAAGGCGGCACGCAGACGGTCGATGGGTTGCTCCAACGCCAGCTCAGACAAAAACGGCGGTACCCCGATCCTAAACTCGCCTGTCGGCTCGCTATCAGGCGACGCGACGGCCAGCAGGTCGTCGACCGCGCGTAGCACCGCGCGCGCAAGGCCATAGACATCGCTTCCTGCCGCCGTCGGCTTGAGCGGCTTGCTCTGCCGGTCGAGCAACTCGATGCCGAGCATCGTTTCCAGATTCTGGACACGGCGCGTGAGTCCCGGCTGAGTCAGAAACAGCCTCTCTGCGGCCCGCACCATTGAGCCGTTTTCGACCACTGCCACGAAAGCCTGCAAGTCACGCGTGTTCATAAAACAATCTCGCATAAACATTATCAAGATAATTCAATTGTCGCATAACGCTCTTGTCCTTAGGATGGGCCACACTCGTACACCCGGAAGCCCAAACCCATGAGTCAACCCGCTGACGCCTGCGCGCGCAAACTGCCCTCCGCTTCGCTGCCCTCACTGCAAGCGGATGCGTCCCCAGGCGGTGGCCTGACCACGTCATTGACGATCTTTTTTGCCGCCGCCGTCGGCGTGATCGTCGTGAACCTGACGGCCGCGCAACCTCTGACGGGGCCTGTCAGCCGAGCACTGACTCTGCCGCCCGAGCTTGCCGGCGTGATCGCGATGCTCCCGCAACTCGGCTACGCCGCAGGTCTGCTATTGCTCGTACCGCTATGCGACCTCCTCGAAAATCGCCGCCTGATCGTCTGGACGCTCGCCTGCTGCGCGATGTTCCTCGGACTCGCGTCGCTCGCGCGATCGGGCTGGCTGTTCCTGGCATCGGTGTTCATGGCGGGGGCGACATCGAGCGTGATCCAGATGCTCGTGCCGATGGCGGCGTCGATGGCGCCTGAAAGCCGGCGCGGACGCGCAGTCGGCAACGTGATGAGCGGCCTGATGCTTGGCATCCTGTTGTCACGACCGCTCGCGAGCCTGATCGGCGGAACGTTTGGCTGGCGTGCGTTCTATGGCATCGCGGCGTTGGCCGATTTGCTGCTTGCAGTCGTGCTGCTGACGCGGTTGCCGAGTCACACGCCGCACACGGCCGCTCGCTACCTGGACTTGCTGCGCTCGCTGTGGACCTTGCTGCGCACCGAACCCGTCTTACAGCGTCGCGCGACGCTTGCCGCGCTCGCGCTCGGTGCGTTCAGCGCGTTCTGGACAGCCATCGCACTGCTTCTCGCCCAGCCGCCGTTTTCGCTGGGTATGCAAGGCATTGCCGCCTTCGCGCTGGCGGGTGCAACCGGTGCGATGGTGACGCCGCTCGCGGGCTACCTCGGCGATTGCGGCGCCGGGCGTGCGACACAAATCGCCGCGCATCTGGTGATGATCGCGGCGGTACTCGTGCTCGCGGCTGCCGGGGCGGGCTGGGGCGGGTTCTCCGCGACCACGCATCCCGTCCTTGCGCTCGCATTGCTGGTAGTCGGGGCGGCGGCGCTCGACGCCGGTGTGATCGCCGATCAAACGCTCGGCCGACGCGCGATCAACCTGATTAATCCGGCGGCTCGTGGCCGATTGAACGCGCTCTTTGTCGGCATCTTTTTCGTCGGCGGCGCAATTGGTGCTGCGCTGTCAGGCGCGGCATGGGCATGGGCGGGATGGAATGGCGTGTGCGTCGTCACACTGGGATTCACAATTGCCGTGTTTTTGTTCGGCTGCTTCGACCGTGCCGCGGAGTCCAACCGCCGATGAAGTGAACAGGGTCACCGCCGGCGGCGCAGCGCGCGAGGCGCGGCGATTCCAGAGGCGATGCGAGTTAATGCTGTCAGACTAAAATCTTAAAAAAGGTGTCAGACTACAATTTGGCCAGTTAAATTGTAGTCTGACACCTTTATTTCACGATCTGCTCGACCGAATATTTCTTGCGTTTCATGGCCAACCTCCCGTTCGCGCTCGGAAACTCGCCCTGAAACACTAACATTTAATTCTTCCGGGATTTCAACAGCAGATCACTTGACCCCGCCCCAGCATCTCAAGCCTCTGATTTCAAATAGGCTCCCTTGGAAATTCGTGGAAAAATCTCAGTATCTGACACCTTTCTATCGTGACTCATGAACGTCTGGTTAGTTCGAAATCCAAACCGCCAGATTATCGCCAATCGTTTTATCGAAACGGGGCGAGACCTTTTGAATTGGCAATCCCGAATGATTGAGAGCATCGGCGAGTGCCTGAGCTACCGCAGCATTATCACCAGCATAACGAACCTCGGCCTTGCCTGCGGCCTTAGGCGTCCGTTCGCCACTTGCCCCTTGGGCAGCCCATCCTGCCTGCTTTAGCATCTGATTCAAAGCCGTAATTTGCTCGCGCTTGAGATCCCCTGCAAACTGGATGTAGACTTTCTGCGGATAGTTTACCGACGGAAGTATAGGTATAGCTTCTGTGTCGATAATTTTCCTGACACGTTCAGGCGTTATCGCCGTAGAATCACTTACACCCACATCAGCTCCCGATTTTGAAAAATTCTTATTACTCTCTATCGCCTTTGCAAGCTCGGTTTGGATCGCTCCCATATCCTCATCGAATGCGGCCCTTCGAATCTTTTCAAGTTTAGTGAGATTTCTCGTATATTCGGCCTTGATCTCATCATTGGCATTGATCGCCTCGGCAGTGGCTCGCTTCGCCTCAGCTGTAGCTTGCTTCGCCTCGTCCAATGCCTTGGTATAAACAACACCGCTGTATACCAGATAGAGGAGACCAGCGAAAAGCAACAGCCCAATCGTCCACCATAAAATGGTGTATGCGGGATCCCGCAAGTCAAGAAAGAGGTTGTACCAACTACGGCGTGAGGCGGATGAAAGCTGCCGATCGAGTGTCTGGTTTCTTTCCGCGGGCGAGGCCGATTGCTCGCCGTGCTTCGCGATGGACGGCTGCACGTGGAAGGTCGCTGGCGCTTCATCCGTCAGTCGGTGATTTGTGAGCGCCTCGCGCGCCACGCGTTCACCATGATCCGAGATAAGCCCCGCGATTGAATTATTAAATCGATCAAGGTCCGTACGCACCATACGGAAACGCAACTGTGTAGTTTCTGCAATAAACGGGTCTCGTACAGTCTTTCCGATTCGGACAACAACCAGTCCTTTTCCAACACCCCTTTCGCCAACTTCAAGAGTGGCATCTCCAACTCGCCTCATGAGGATATCACTGGCTCGAATATTTCGTGCCATCATGCCTTCGTAGTTTTGCGTAGGATCAGTCGCGAACGAGCCCCCAGCATTACTGACGATCAGAATGCCTGGTCTGGCGCCCTCGCGCTGCGCTAGAAAGAACTTGTCGATCCCAAAGTTATCGAATACGCCGCCATCAGATAAAGCGATTGGCGTATTAAAAGGTGGAGAGCCGTCAGTTCCCAGCGCTTTAGGTGTTAAACACATAGGGGGGAACATCGGGGGAAAAGCACTTGAAGCCGCCACGGCAAATGCCAGCGGAAGGCCATCCGCCGCCGTTGAAATTGTGCTGTTACCGGCGTTACGGTCCACTTGCTCAAATAAGGTGCGGGAAAAGGAGCAAAGAGCACCGTTTGTGAAGCTGGTCGCCAAGAAATGGAAAGTCGGCAATCCTTCCGATTCGGCATAGCTTTGCCCAATCGTTTTCTTGTTAAGGAAACGGTGATACTCCGCTTGCAGCAAGCGCCCGCGCGGATTCTCTCCAAATATCCGGAAGGGCCATCGTCGCAGGATGCGATTTCTCAGATCGCGATTGGCAAAGGCAAGCAGTTCCTTTTCCACTTCCACGAAGACGTCAGGATCCTCATCAATATAGCGCGCGTAATTCGCAAGAAAATGTCCGGCGAGGATGCTGCCACCAGAGACGGCATAGATCTCCCGCACCGATGCGAGCGCCATCTTCCCGTCGAGGCGGACCTGACGCAGCGTCTTAATAAGTCCCAGATGAAACAACGTTGCACGCAGGCCGCCTCCTGATAGGCACAAGGCTATCCCACTTAGATCCGCGTCATGGCTAGGCTGCAAGATGGCCGGAGATTGAATCGTCATTTTGCATTAGTCCTTAAAAAATGCTCAAGACACCCCAGCATCGCCTTTTCTTACAATCCAATTACGGGACTGGCACAATCACCTTAACCAGCACGTCAATTGCGATGTCTAGGATTCGATAGGAAACCTTTTGAATACGCGACAGTAGTTGTATCCGTGCATTGTTGGCCTCGATCTGTGCGATCTGTTTTTGCTTCTTCAATAACGTCAGCACATCGTTGGCCGCCAACTTTCCTTCGGCGCGATAGATAAGCGCTTGCACCACCTGCTCAGCGGAGGTTTTGATGAATTCCGACTTCTCCTTCTTCGCCGTTTCCAGCAGGTCCTTGAACTCTTCTATTATTGCCTCAAGCGACTTGTTCTTGACGCTGTCCAGCAGTTCCTGAATATCCACGACCCTCTCCTGTCAATAAATTGCTATTTACAGGCATTGCCTGGGCGTACGCACTCCCCTTTAATCGCACGGTCGTAGCCGTAGGCTGAAGTCGTGGCAAGGGTACTAGCCTCAATTTGGGTAAGCAATCTTCCCTTACCTCTAAGGTAAGTTTCGTCCTCTTCGAAGATCACCCTCAATACTTGCAGATTCGCCGTGCGCATATCATCGTCCAGACTCTTGGAGAACTCCAACGCCTCCCGAAATTTCAGGTCAACCCGATCTGATTCCTCTACAAACTTCTTTACCTCCCACGTCCTATCATTGCCCTCGGTAAAAGTATCGATGAATTTCAAGTGCGACGCTTTGAGCGAAGTTACCTGCTCATGCGACTTTGCGCTATAGCCGCCAATAAGTGAGCACGCCGTCGAGAGAGCAATCACGAAGACGGCTATAGTCCGGTAGAAGAATCTACTATTGACGCACATGGATAAGCCTTTCTTGGAAATCCAATCGATTGAATATCTAACCTGAGCCGTGAACTCAGTCAGGACGATAGTTCAATGACATCCGCGCTGTAGCGGCGTTGCGCCGCCGCCTACCCCCCTTTTGATAGCGAGCGACTTTTGGAGTCAGTACAAAAATTTTAATATTTAATTATGAAAAATCGCAAAAAAACCAAACCGCCCCAACTATACAACCCATGCGCCAGCAATCGAAATCCAATAAATCAATACCTTTGCAGCATCGAAAAAACGGCATCGCATACCAAATTTCAACATTCGATAAACTAGTCACCGACGATCTCGCCCAACAGAGATATTAGAATACATTCGGCATGATTAAAATTTAACAGACCATCGGAATCCGAACATTAACTTTCCGGCCTAGATCACGAGACCGAGGAGATTACCTCGCAGATATGCCCATCAGTTATTTGTACCATTCACCACATACCAGAGCATTTGCTCCAGACTACATCGATAGGAACTTTAGAATGAAGAGTCCTCATCATCAAGTCGAGGCAACAAGCCAACGTTCAAAAAAAAGGGGCTAAAGGTAAACAGGGGCTTTGATCCAGTATCCACGAAACGCAATTCAACCGTATTTGCAATTAGAGTTAGAGTTTTCAACTACAGTGTTCCGCGATTCCCCCAAGGATGTATCAGCTGACGTAATCTCAGTCCGAGACGATTCCCCCCCTCAATCCCCATCCAAATGAAACTTATGAATCAAGCGATACGCCACGGGAGCGAGAATCAGGCTTAGGGTGCCCACAAACAATAGCCCGACCAACAGGCTATACAACGAGAAGAATATCTTCCCGCCCATTGAGGCAGGCGCGATGAATGGCCAGATACCGCCGGTGATGAGCGCGGGGTTGAGCATGGCGTCATGCCAACTGATATCCTCAAACCACAGGTGCGCGACGATGCCCACGCAGGCAACCAGGCCCGCGACCGCCATCGCCATCGCCATCGCCCAGAAAAGATGCCACAGCATCCGGAACACGAAACGTCTTGTGGATAGCAGCGATTGCCCTTTCGGCTCGTACATGCGAAGCCCCTCCCTTATGGCCAACGCTGAATTACGCCTAATCTCTTGACGGGCAAGACGGTATCTTTTTTCCAGCCCCAAAACAAAATAGGGTGCGAGACTACAACATAAGGACCGAAATTTTAGTCTGCCACCTTTAGTTGTCACGACTACTGAAAATTCAATGCCCTGTCGTGGAAGGAGCATCCTCCTTCGGTACTCGAATAAACGACTTGCCGTACCTTTCCGGTTCTCCACCTAGGCCGTAGTGCTTAGGGAAGAACGTTTGCAAGTTCACCATTCCGGCGTCCACGACTTCACCGCTGGACAACGCAACGCGGACTCTCATTCGTACGTCAGCGGGCTTCACAGTAAAGACTCCTATCAAGAAATAGTCTTGTTTTCCCGAATCAACTTCATGCGCGACTCCTATAGGCACAACGATGGGAGGGCCATCTGGTTCGATTTCTACCGTGTACTTGTAACTCGGATTTATCCTGCCTGGTCCTGCAGGCCAGGACAGAAACAATCGTGTCGCGAAGCGGTACGACTTTCGTTGCCCAGCTGAGTCAGTTGTCACCAACTGCCCAAAGATAACCGCCGTACTTTGCCCCCCTCTCACATCTTCGATTGCCTTTTCCGCAAGGGGAAATTTGACTGACGCACCGACAACATCGTTGTTTTCGTAGCTGTTCGCTGAGCCTGTATAAGGATAAGGGCGATCCCAGTAGATGCCCGGCACGCTGAGCAACGCATCCGCGGAATGAACCGATGTGAATTTAGGATCTAACCCAGGATGTGACTCGGGGATCGGCACAACATCATAAGAGACAACGGCGTTTGCGAAGTTGTTCCAACCGAAGTCGTGGAAATCGATCGTTACGAGCCCTGGTGCTTTCCTATTCCACCTTGGTTGGGACACTAGCAACCAAGAGTCCGCTCGTGAAGCTCGGTGCTCTATTGCCAGCTCAATGCTCGACACCGCGATAGGGGCGCTGGTGGGATTGTTGACGACCACACCAAGTATTGGCACAGGAAAGAAAAATCCTTGAATCCATAGAGGGAGGATTGGTCCTCCGTTGCTTTGATCAGTGAGGTATCTCAGGTATGGCTTGACGTTGAGCGCACCGTGTTCTGCCGATGATCGGTACGTCATGACATGACCTTCTCGCATCGACACGTCTGTGAATCCTTCTTTTTTCGAAACGTCGAGCTCAGAAGGGAGATTCTCACCGTAAAAGTTCACACGAGCAGACGGCACTGGTGGCCGATCAACAACCTTTGGTGTATAGACGTACGTAAGGACGAACAGCGCGAGCGCACCGCCCGCCCTCACGGCCAAGCCGGCTGCGTTGAAACTTATATTTAGAAAGCCTGGCACTGTTGCGCCCAGCGTTGCCACTGCCAAACTCAACAGAGTTCGCAGCATCACTACCATGTTGGGGTCGTTAATGTGCTGATTTCTAAACGCAAGCAGAGCAACCAGCGCAATGATGATGAAAGCGGCAGCCGCAACGCAGATTCGCTCCCAAACAGCAGGCCTGTAGGTCATCTCTTCCTCCGCGTGGTCACATCACAACTTTGTTTGTCGCCATCTTGCAGGCGGAAAAGTGACGAGGATCAATCGCTGACGAGATTTACATCGCAGCCGGGAAACACGGGGCGACCGCAGGTGTGAAAAGGGTACTGCCTATGCCACTGCGGCGCGTAGTGCATCACTACGGCCCTCGAACATGAGCGACTTGGGGCGGCCCGAGCCATGATGCGCGCAAAGATCGCACGCAACGATGCTATACCAGCGGTAGGATTGGCTACGACGGCCCGGATTCCACAGATCAGGTTCACGCGAGGTCTACTAGTACATCGAGCCCAGTTCAACTGAACATCGAGATACCACTCGCCATTAAGGGCCACGTCTAACGGACAACTGCACTGAGAATAATCGAACTTATTGCGCCTAGGATCGTCCATGAGGATTTTCTCCAAGCCCGCGACGCGGGAGTGTTTCGTGAGTGCTATCACTCGAGATATAGCCTTGCCGTCAACAACCGGCTCGGCGATATCAGCGGGATTGCGTCCGAGTAGCGAGATACCTTCCCAGAATCTTCGCGATGCCTGCTCGAGCGAGAAGTTGCGGGCTGACGATGCATGACAGCGCTGGACCAGCGGGAACATGAAATCGAACAGTCGCCGGCGCCTTCGGTGGGCCGCGCGCCGTCTTCAGAAGATTGCCTCCGTAACCTCGTACGGTCGCGTGGAGTAGGAGGCCGTCAATGTCGACCTCTGGACTAACAGCTCGAATTCTGAATTGGCGCAACCGGCAGGTTGGCACAAGCATTCCGACGCATACTTAGGGTTCGCTCATCTTCCAAAAAAAAGTGTGGGGCCGAAATACCTAATTTTGGGTATTCGTATCCGTGTAGCTTGCGGCATACGTGCGTAGAAATGGTGTCAGACTGCAATTCCTATTTCGAAATCCTAGTCCGACACTTTTTCCGGTTTTCCTCTCAAGATTTCTGTCTGGTTCCCTATGAGCCCCTTTTATTCGACATACCAAGCATCGGAAAAGTCGCCCAACTCAATGCCAGCAACCTCTGGCAGCGCTTGCAATCCGACAAGGAGAGCCTTTCGATCCTCTTCAGACGGGGAACCACGCCCCGCCGCAACCACAATACCGTCCGTTTCGCGTAGGGGCAGCCTACCACCAAGACCACAGATCAATAGTTGACGTGATTCAACTAGGTCAATGACTGCTTCCCACCATGCATCGTAGCTGGGCGCAGCAAGCGGTTCCTTGAATGTGATTTTTACGTCGAAGCAAAGCTCCCGGAACTCGCCTAGACGACGTTTTTTTCGCTGGCGAGCGTTGAGTCTGCGTACGCGATTTTTAGTAGGTATACGGGTCAGCATGAAAGGAGTTTCTATTAGGAATTGTGCCAAACTAGAATTTCAACACATCAAACGGTAGTCACACACCTTTTTTAAAGGAGACACCCCATGCCAAAATTCGTGACCATCGGATATGGCGATCAAGAGGGCTACGATCGTACGCCCGCGGCCATCCGAAACGCAGCGCATGCGCACGATGCAAACTTGCAGGCAGACGGCGTTTTGATGGGCATTGCAGGCACACCAGTACAAGTTCGCAACCACGAAGCCGCACGGGTTGAAACGACAAACGGCCCATTCATGAAATCACCCTTGCCAGTGGCCGGCTTCGCCATCATCGAAGCCGCCCACTTGGCCGAAGCTATAGCGATGGTGTCGCAAACGCCCTGTGCCGTCGCGTACGGGGTCATTGAGGTGTGGCCGCTGGAACAGCCGTAGCGACACCTCATCGGCACCGTAGGTTTACATCTCGCAAGAACAAGGGAATAACAACCCCGCGCCTATCCCCTACCCCCCATTCACAAATGCCGATGGCTGCAAACCATAACCTGCCCGGTCAGCCCCTTGATCAGCCTGGCCAGCCCCCCGGCGCTACCCTCATCCAGCCATTCCGTCCGAACCATCCGAAACCCCATCGCCATGCTGTACTGCCAATCCAGCTCCAGTATCCGGTAATCGAGCCCATTCTCCGCACAATGCCATTGCGCAGCCGGATCCTCGTAAGCCGCCCCAATAAAATCGACATGCGAGTCAAACGGCGGCATGGATTCCAGCAATTCATCTGACCCCGGCAAACTAGGCTCGGACAGATTCTCCCCCACCGCCACATGCGGCTCAGGGCAGTCATAGGCCAGCAGCATCAACGGAAAATTCTTGGGGTCGGCATCATAGGAAGCCCGCGTATCGTCAGTCAGATAGGCACGAGCCGCCGGCCCCAGGCAGTACTGCGGACTATTCCAGTCGCTGCTCTCGTTATCCGCATACCGATCGCCCGGCGTAATGCCGTGCTCAGCCAGCAGCGCCAGAGCCTCTTCCACAGTGTCGTTGTGGCGTATCGGCATATCCGCCGGCAGATACCCCGCCCCCACGTACATGGCGATCACGTCACCCGTGGTGCGCAGGCCTTCCTGATATTGGTACGACCCTTCGTTCAGGCTGGCCAGATCGAAGCTCAGGTTCAACAGCGCGCGATACGGAACGCCGTCGCCACGCGGTTCCATCACGTATCCGCCTTCCAGCAGTTTGGTTTCCAGCGCCCGCCAATCAGGCGGCGGCAAATGCATGTCGCGGGGGCACAGAAACTGGTGGTGTTCGGACATGGGCGGGACTCGCTCTGCTGAGGTGGTTGGGGCCGGCGAATTGTAAGCTGGCGCCCCGCGCATTTCCCCAGGCAGAGGAATCAGGCAACGCGAACACTTAATCCACTTTCGCCCCCGACCTCTGCACCAGCGGCACCCATCTGGCGATATCGGCCTGGATAAATGCCGCCAATCCGCTGGGCGGCCCGTCGTGGAAGATTTCATACCCCAAGGCCTGCAACCGCTGGCGCTGTTCGGCGCTGTCCATGACTTTGCGCGCCGCAGCGTTGAGTTTCGCCACGACGTCCGGCGGCGTGCCGGCGGGGGCCATCAGGCCGAGGTCGACGGTGATCACGTAGCCCTGCACGCCCTCTTCCATCATGGTCGGCACGTCTGGCAGCAAGGGGGATCGGGCCTCGCCGGTGACCGCCAGCGCGCGCAGCTTGCCTTCCTTGACCAGGCCGGACACGCTGGGCGTGTTGTAGAACGCGAAGGCGACCTCATGCGCCATGACGGCGGCCACGCCTTGCGGGGCGCCACGGTAGGGAATGTGCGCGGCCTGGGTGCCGGTGATCGACAGCAGCAGTTCGGCCGAGAGGTGGTGCGTGGTGCCGTTGCCGCCAGACGAGTACATCAGTTTTCCCGGTTGGGCTTTCAAGGCCGAGACCAGTTCGGGCACGGAGCGGTACGGGCTGTCGGACGGCACGACCAGCACGTTGGAGCCGCCCGCCAGATAGGCTACCGGCACGAAGTCCTTGGTCGGGTCGTACGACAGCTTCGAGAACAGTCCCAGGTTGATGGCCCAGGTATTGTTGGAGCCCAGCACCAGCGTATAGCCGTCGGGCGAGGCCTTGGCCACGTAGCTCATGGCGATCTGGCCGCCGCCGCCGGGCTTGTTTTCGACGACGACCGTTTGCCCCAGTTGCTGGCTCAGGCCGGGCTGGATGGACCGCGCCAGGATATCGGCCGTGCTGCCCGCCGCCAGCGGCACGACCAGCGTGATGGGACGATCCGGAAACGGCGCCGCCTCGGCGGGCGTCACGGCAAGCGACGCACAGGCCAGTACAGCCCCCAGTAGAACCCCTTGTAGTGTTTTCATGATGCCTCCGCGCTGGCGCGAGCAATGGAAACCATGCGGGCTTGCATGATGCCAAGCAGCGTATCGGAGCAGGCAACCCCGAAAAATAGGCGGGGTGCTATAGCGTCATGCCATCACGGCATGGCGGCGTCGCGGCGCAGGCGTTGGGAGACCGAGCGGACTACGGCGACGAAGGCCTGGGCCGCGGGAGACAAGGGGTAGTTGGCCAGGCGCGCGATGGAGATCGGCCATTCCAGCGCCGGGTTGCGCAAGGCGATGCCCTTGATGCCGGCGGGCATCTGCCCGCGCGCGATCTGCGGCAGCATGGCCACGCCCATGCCGGCCTGTATCAGGCCGATGGCCGTGGACAGCAGGACGACGCGCTGTTCGACGCGCGGATAGATGTTCGCGGCGATCAAGCGGCGGCTGATGTTGAGCCAGGCGGGCGCTTCGGGATTCAGCTGGATGCAGGGCAATTCGGCCAGCACCTTGGCGTCGACCTCGTCCAGTCTGGCCAGGGGATGATCCATGCGCGCGAAGAGCGCGACGCCGCTGTCCGAAAGCTGTTCCACCATGATGCGGGAGTCGTCGTCCTGCATGACCGCGCCCAGGCCGACATCGGCCTCGTGCGAGAGCAGGCGCGTGCGGATCTGCTGCACCATGCAATCGACCACGATCAGGTCCAGTTGGGGGTGGCGCTGGCGGAACTCCATCAGGATGTGCGGCAACAAGGTGGCCGCGCTGACGTGGCCCACGGCGACCATGACTTTGCCGCGCTTCAGGTCGGAGTGTTCGCGGCATTCCTGGATGGAGCTGTCGATGGCCAGGATGGCGCGCCGCGCTGCGTCGACCATGGCCTGGCCGTCGCGCGTCAAGGAGACCTCGCGGCCACGCACCACCAGCGGCTGACCGACTTCGGTCTCCAGTCGGCGGATCAAGTGGCTGACGGAAGGTTGCGACAGGCCCAGGCGTTCGCCGGCGGCCGTGAAGCTGGCCGTTTCACCGATAGCGACCAGCGCGCGCAGTTGGCGCAGGGAGACGGATTCGATCGGCTCGGTCATGTAGCGACGTCATGATGGAATAGTTTGCATACTATAGCTATATGGATGTGCGGTCCCTAAGATGGGATTTCCCTAACCCGCCAGGAACCGCAATGCCCCACTCTTCCTACGCCGCCGACCGCATGGGATCGGCCATCGTCGAACCTACCGGCCGCTTCGAAGCGGGCAGCTTCGCGTCGTTCACGCTGACGTACACCGCGGGCTATTTCGGCATCGACGACACCGGATCGATCAAGATCGTGCACCGCTTCGCCAGCGACATGGGCAAGCCGCAGTTCGATCAGCCGGACGGCTGGAACTACACCACGGTAGAGGCTTCCAACGGCGCGGTGCTGCAGGTCGAGTACGACGGCAAGCGCAATATCCGGCCCTGGGACAAGACGCTATTCATCCGGGTGGTGCGCGGCTACCTGGAGGAAGGCGATCGCATCGTGGTGCGCTTCGGCGATACGCGGCAGGGCTCGCCCGGCATGCGGGTGCAGACGTTCAGCGAGCCTACGTTCGAATTCAAGGTGCTGGTGGACGCCTTTGCCACCTATAACTACACCGAGCTCCAGCACTCGCCCACCATCGCCGTGGTGGCCGGGCCGCCGGTGGCCTACAAGGCCATCCTGCCCAGCCAGGCGGTGGCGGGCGTGCCCTTCGGCCTGGGTTTCAAGGGCGAAGACAAATGGGGCAACCCCAGCGATCAGGTAGCCGGCGAGTTCACCCTGCGCAGCAGCCTGCCGCTGCGCGGCCTGCCTGCCACGTTCACTATGCGCGAGGGCGAGCTCTCGTCGAAGCTTGAAGGATTGGTGGCCGAAGCGCCCGGCGAGCTGCGCATCGAGGTGCTGCGCGATGGCGTGCCCATGGCGCAAAGCACGCCCTGCCGCATCGTCGCGGCTGGCGGCGGCACACGCGGGCACTATTGGGCCGACCTGCACGGGCAGTCTGAGGAAACCATAGGCACCAATTCCGCCGAGGACCTGATCCTGTTCGCGCGCGACCGCGCCTTTCTGGACGTCATGAGCCACCAGGGCAATGACTTCCAGATCACCACGCCGTTCTGGGAACAGTTGAATAAGCTGACCGCGCAATACAACCAGGATGGATCGTTCATCATCTTTCCCGGCTATGAATGGTCGGGCAACACCGGCCTGGGCGGCGACCGCAACGTGCTGTACCTGAAGGAAGGCCGCCCCATCCATCGGTCCTCGCACGCGCTGATCGACGACCTGTCGGACCTGGCGCTGGACGCCAACGATGCCGATGCGCTGTTTGACGCGCTGAAGGATGAGGATGTGGTGGTGTTCGCGCACATAGGCGGACGCTACGCCGACATTACGCGGTCCCATGACGCGCGGCTGGAGCGGTCCATCGAGATCCACTCCGACTGGGGTACCTTCGAATGGCTGCTGGAGGATGCCTTCCGGCTGGGCTACCGCGTGGGCATCCTGGCCAACAGCGATGGACACAAAGGCCGACATGGGGCAAGCCATCCTGGCGCATCGATGTTTGGCGCGTATGGCGGCCTGAGCTGTCTGATTGCCGACCAGCTGACCCGCCAGTCGATCGCCGAGTGCCTGCGCCAGCGCCGCCACTACGCCACCACCGGATGCCGCGCCTACCTGGACGTGCAGGCGCATTTCGACAGGCCGGCGCAGCGCTATTCCGATGATCCCAAGCTGGGCGCCCCGGTCACGCGCGAGCCCGTCACGCAGGCCGATATGGGCGCCATCCTGTCGTACGACGGCGACTCGCTGGAGCTGTCCTTCGAGGTGCTGACCCATGGCGCCATCGAGCGCGTGGAAGTCCGCAACCGCATGGACGTGGTGCAGACGCTGTACCCCTACGACGAGGCCGCGCTAGGCAGCCGGATACGCGTTGTCTGGGAAGGGTCCGAGTACCGCGGGCGCGGCCGCCAGACGGTCTGGGACGGTAGCGCGACCCTCGAGGGCAACACCTTCGTGGATCCGCTACCGATCAATTTCTGGAACCTGGACAAGACCCTGGCACAACCCCGCCCCGACATGCTGAGCTGGCGCTCGCTGACCACCGGCGGCTACAGCGGCATCGACGTGCGGCTGAGCAATCCGCGCGCCGGCGTGCTGAAAATCGACACGCCGGTCGTGCGTACCGAGATCCCCGTCGACCAGATCGGACTGGAGCCGGTCGTCGTCGAAAACGGCGGCATCCGGCGCCGGCTTCAGGTCTATCGCCTGCCAGACGAGAACCCGGTGCAACGGATGCAGGCCCGGGTGCGCGTGCCGCTGCACACAGGCTCCGACAATGCGGTGTACCTGCGCATCACGACCGAGGACGGCTTCTTCATCTACTCCAGCCCGATCTATGTGGAGCGGGCCGGGTCCGGGCCGAAATAAGATGACTGTCCGCTAGGCGCCGGCGGGATCGATCAATTCCGCCGACGACTCCCGCAAACACTCGGCGAATAGCTGCGTGGTGGATGTCGTAGTGTCTTCGCGCCAGTACAGGATGGCCTCGCCCAAGGGGCCCAGCGGCGGCAGCGGCAGCATCCGCATCGTTCCGCGCTGCACGTAGCGGCGCGCGAGCGACAGCGGCAGGATCGAGACGTAGCCCCCGTCGCGCAGCAAGGACAGGTTCAGCGCCAAGGAACTGGATTCGATGGTCGGGCGCAACAGGGTCACGCCATGTTCGGCCAGGATCTCAACCATGGTCGCAAAAGCGGGCGAACCCTGCATCGGCGTGATCCAGCGCACGTCCTGCAGGTCGCCCCAGGCCACGGGGGTGTCGGGGCCGCCCAATGGGTGGCGCGTACCCACCACGAACACGAACGGCTCGTGATGCAGTGACTCGTGGCGCATCACCGGCAGATATCCGGTCACGCGGTTGCGGCCCAGGGCCAGGTCGAGGTTGCCTTCGTCCATCATCTTGAGCAGGCGATCGAGCGTGGCTTCGACGAACGAGAACGAGGCGTTTGGCGCGCGCCGCGTGAACAGTTCGACGGCATGCGCGATCAGGGGTTGGGGGATCGTCACCACGGCGCCGAATCTGACGTGGCCCGCCGTGCCAGAGGCCAGCGCCTTGACGTCGCGCCGCGCCAGTTCGATCTGGCGCAGGATCTCGCGCCCGCGTTCGACCAGCACGCGGCCTATGCGCGTCAATTCAATGGCGTTGCCCACGCGGCGCACGACCGGCGTGGCCAGCGCCTCCTCGATCTCCGCGATCTGCTTGGAAATGGCGGGCTGCGTGACGTGGAACGCCGCGGCCACCCGCGTCACCTGACGAAGCTCGCCCAGCGCCACCAGGATGCGCAGATGCCCAAGCTTCAGGCCGCTGCGGAAGAAACGTTCTATCGAGTTGTCGGACGGCGTGCTGGCGGACATGTCGTGAATGGAAAGACGGGGGTATCGGTCGCCATCGGGTAATGGCGTAAGCCGCCAATCATAACTAAATGGTAATGCCGAATGCGGAAAGTGTGATTTGCCGCCGAATGCGAGCAGCCCGTACCCTTCGAACGGACAGCACTGTAGCGCAGGCCTTTCGTGAAGCATCGACGATCAACCGGGAACAATGATTGATTCCACGTCGATGCCACATCGCATAACCGAACTCGCAGACTGCCGAATAACTCGATGTGCCCCATGGCACACACCCACGGAGACAACACCCATGAGCACGTCCCTTTCCGGCGGCGCGCCGGCCTATGCCGGCTCGCAGGCCGCGCGGAATCCTGCGCAGCTAGACGCGCTGTACCGCAAGCTGGCCTGGCGCATCATGCCGTTCCTGTTCCTGTCGTTCATCGTCGCGTACATCGACCGCGTGAACGTGAGCTTCGCCAAGCTGCAAATGCTGGCCGATCTGTCGATGTCGGAAACGGTCTACGGCTTGGGGGCCGGCATTTTCTTTCTGGGCTACTTCATCTTCGAGGTGCCCAGCAATCTGATCCTGCATCGCGTGGGCGCGCGCATCTGGATCGCGCGCATCATGGTCACGTGGTCGATCATTTCGTCGCTGACGATGTTCGCGCAAGGACCGCTGTCGTTCTATCTGCTGCGTTTCCTGCTGGGGGTGGCGGAAGCCGGCTTCTTCCCGGGCATCGTGCTGTACCTGTCGACCTGGTTCCCGTCTAGCCGCCGCTCGCAGATCATCGCCTTGTTCATGGTGGCCATCCCGGTGTCGGGCGCCATCGGCGGCCCGCTGTCCGGCTGGATCATGGAGCGGTTCGGCGGCCTGCATGACCTGGCCGGTTGGCAGTGGCTGTTCCTGGTCGAAGGTATCGGGTCGCTGCTGGTCGGGATTGCCGCCTTCTTCATGCTGCAGGACCGGATCGAGACGGTGAAGTGGCTGAACGCGGACGAGAAGCGCCTGCTGGCGCAGGATCTTGCCGCCGACGACAGCACCCGGGCCCGCCATAGCGTGCGGCAGGTGTTCGGCGACCGCAAAGTGTGGCTGCTCGGCCTGCTCTATTTCTGTATCGCCATGGGCAACTATGGCCTGGTGTTCTGGCTGCCGACGATGATACGGGCCGCGGGCGTGGCCAACCTGGGCAGTATCGGCCTGCTGTCGGCGGTGCCTTCGCTGGTCAGCGCGGTGGCGATGATACTCATCGCGCGCCATGCGGACCGCACGAACGAACGCCGTATCCACGTTGCCGTGTGCTGTGTGCTGGGCGCCGTCGGCATGCTGGTTTCGGTGCTGCTTGCCGAACATCTGTGGTGGTCGATGGCCGCCCTCATCGTCGCCGCCATCGGCATCAACTCGATCGCGCCGGTCTTCTGGGGCATCCCCACGGCGATGTTGAGCGGCGCGGGCGCCGCGGCGGCCATCGCGCTGATCAATTCCGTCGGCAACCTGGCCGGCTTCGTGAGTCCCTATGTCATCGGCTTTCTCAAGGACACCACGGGACAGCTGCTGCCCGGCATGATTCTGTTGGCCTGCGCGCTGGTCGGCGGGGCCTTCATCGCCATGTCGCTGCGCACGAAGCGGGGTCAGGCATGAGCGTGCCCGTCTGTCTGGTGACCGGCGCGGCCAGCGGCATCGGGGCCGCCACGGCCCTGCATTTCGCGCGTGAAGGCTGGGCGGTGGCCATCAACAATTTCGACCAAGGCACCCGCGCGGCGGCCGAGGCGGTGGCCGCGCAGTGCAGCGACGCTGGCGCCCAGACCCTTATCGTGGATGCCGACGTGGGCGACGACGCCGCTTGCCGCCGCATGGTCGATGCCGTCGCGGCACGGTGGGGACGGCTGGACGCGGTCGTGAACAGCGCGGGCACGACCCGTGTGATTCCGCACGGCGATCTGGAAGCGGTCGACGCCAGCGAGTTCGAACGCGTCTATCGCGTCAACCTCATCGGCATGTTCCAGGTGACGCGCGCCGCGGCTCCCCTGTTGCGCGAGCGTCCGGCAGGCGCGGCGTCGGGCTGCGTCATCAATATTTCTTCGCTGGCGTCCCTGAATGGCACGGGATCGTCCATCGCCTATGC
Organism: Achromobacter sp. SD115; assembly: GCF_017355315.1. NCBI lineage: Bacteria > Pseudomonadati > Pseudomonadota > Betaproteobacteria > Burkholderiales > Alcaligenaceae > Achromobacter > Achromobacter sp. SD115. Next base: position 174,068 of record NZ_JADIJM010000001.1, read on the forward strand.
GGCCTCGAAGGGCGCGGTCAATTCGCTGACGCTGTCGCTCGCGCGCAATCTCGCCCCGCAGGTCCGCGTGAATGCCATCGCCCCGGGCATGGTCGACGACGGTCTGCTGCGGCGCGTGCTCGGCGACGAGGCCTACGCCCGCGTGGTCGACGGCATGCGCGAGAACGCGCCGCTCAAGCGGGTGTCGCAGCCGTCGGAAGTCGCGGAGCTGGCCTGGTTCATCGCCGCCCGCGCGCCGGCGATGACCGGCCAGGTGCTGGCCCTGGAAAACGGCTTGATGCTCAACACCTGAGCCTCCTCCAATACTGATACTAGGAATTCCATCCATGAAAGATCTGCACAAACACCGCTCCCGCACGGTCACCGAGGGCGTGACGCGCGCGCCGCACCGTGCCTTCCTGCGCGCCACGGGCCTGGACGACGAGGCCATCGACAAGCCGTTCGTCGCCATCGTCGACACCTTTGGTGAGAACACGCCCTGTTCCATGTCGCTGAATCAGATCTCGGACAACGTCCGGCTCGGGATCGCGGCGGGCGGTGGCGTGCCGATACGCGGCTCGGCGATCTCGGTCTCCGATGGAACATCGATGAATCACTCGGGCATGCGCTTCTCGCTGGTGTCGCGCGAGACCATTGCCGACAGCGTCGAACTGTTCGTGCGCGCCCACTGCTACGACGCGCTGGTCGGCGTGGCCGGTTGCGACAAGACCCTGCCCGGCATCCTGATGGGCATGGTGCGCGTGAACGTCCCCGGCGTGTTCCTGTTCGGCGGCGCGATGTTGCCGGGCGTGGCCCCGGACGGCTCGCAGGCCACGATCCTGACGGCCATCGAGGCCGTGGGCGCGGCGCAGCGCGGCGATATGTCGGCCGAAACGCTGCGCGGCATAGAAAAACGTTGCACGCCGACCGCCGGTTCCTGCCCAGGGCAATTCACGGCAAACACCATGGCGATGGTTGCCGAAGTGCTGGGGCTGGCCCCGCTGGGCTCGGCGATGGTGCCGGCCGTCTACAGCGAACGCATCGCGATTGCCCGCCGCGCCGGTGAAAACGTCATGCGCGCACTGCGCAATGGCGGGCCGCTGCCGCGCGACCTGGTTACCCGCAAGAGCTTGGAGAACGCCTGCGCGGCCGTCGCCGCCACCGGGGGGTCGACCAACGCCATGCTGCACATCCCGGCCATCGCCCACGAGGCAGGCATTACGTTCACGCTCGATGACGTGTCGGAAGTGCTGGCGCGCACGCCGCTCATCGGCGACATGCAGCCAGGCGGACGCTATCTGGCCGTGGACCTGCATCATGTCGGCGGCGTGCCGGCGGTACTCAACGCCCTGCTCGCGGGCGGACATATACACGGCGACACGCTCACGCAAAGCGGCGAAACGCTGGAAACGGCGCTGCGCGCCTTCCCCGGTCCCGACGGCCGCGTGGTCAAGCCGCATGACGAACCGCTCTCGCCCAACGCGGGGCTGGTGGTCCTGCGCGGCAATCTGGCCCCGGACGGCGCCGCGCTGAAGACCGCCGGCCTCAAGCAGCTGGTGTTCTCGGGCACGGCGCGGGTGTTCGAGACGGAAGAGGACTGCATGGCGGTGGTCGCGGCCAGCGCCTATCGGGAAGGCGACGTCCTCGTGATACGCAACGAAGGACCCAAGGGCGGCCCGGGCATGCGCGAAATGCTGAGCGTCACGGCGGCGATCTATGGGCAAGGCATGGGTGAAAAGGTCGCGCTGCTGACCGATGGCCGATTCTCGGGCGCCACGCGCGGCATGTGCATCGGCTATGTCGGCCCCGAAGCGGCGGCGGGCGGTCCGATACGCCTGCTGCGCGACGGCGACCGCATACACATCGACGCGGTCAAGGGGAGCCTGAACGTCGAACTCTCTGACGAGGAACTCGCGGAGCGGGCGAAGGCCAGCCAGCCGTTCGCGCGCGGCCGGCTGGGCGGCGTGCTTGAGAAGTATGAAGCGCTGGTGCGTCCGGCCAAGCTGGGCGCCGTGACCCATTCCGGGGCCGTGACGTGGCCGTACGAAGCTCATATCGGGGAAGCGCCTGCCCACGGAGGCCAAAAATGACGAGAACGCCGCGCGTCGGCTTTTGCGGCATCGGCCGCATGGGTGAACCCATGACCCGGCGCCTATTGGCCGCCGGGCACGAGGTCGCCGTCTGGAACCGCTCCAACGCGAAGCTCAGCTCCCTTGCGGCTGCCGGAGCCGTGGCAAAAGCCACACCCCAGGCGCTGGGAGCAAGCGTGGACATCGCCCTGCTTTGCCTGGGCGACGGCAAAGCCGTGGAGGACGTGGTGTTCGGCGAACACGGCCTGGCGCACGCCGCCACGCCGCCCTCTTCTCTCATTGACCATTCGACCTTGTCGCCCGCACTCACCCGCGCCCTGGCCCAGCGCTGGACGGCAGCAACCGGCGGCGTGTGGATTGACGCTCCAGTCTCGGGCGGCACGGAGGGCGCGGCGAACGGCAAACTGGCCATCATGGCGGGCGGACCGGCGGACACGATCGAAGCCGTGACGCCCTTGCTGCGCGCGTACGCCTCACGCGTCACGCGCATGGGCGACGTCGGCGCAGGCCAGACCACCAAGCTCGCCAATCAAGCCATCGTCGCGACCACGCTCGCCGGCCTGGCCGAAGCCTTCGTGCTAGCCAAGCGCAGCGGCATCGATACCGCCGCCCTGCCGTCGGCCCTGCAAGGCGGTTGGGCCGATTCCGTGCTGCTGCAAACGTTGTGGCCGCGCATGGTGACCCCGCCCGAGCATGCCACCGGCACGGTGCGCGTCTTGCTCAAGGATCTCGACGCGATTGCCGAACTCGCCGAAGCGAGCGCCACAATCCAACGCGTGCTGCCGGAAGTTCGCCGGCTGCTGCAGGATGCCGCGCAGCGTGGGATGGGGGACTGGGATCTGTCGCAGGTATTCCGGATCGGCGAAGCGGAGAGTCAGGCCGGCGCGTAGCGGACGGCGCGTCAGGGAGCGTTTGGCGGCGCGGGACGCAGGTCGGGATGGAATTCGATGCCGGCGCTGCCCTGCCGCCTATCGGAAGCAGTTTCGGCAGTGGTGATGGCGGCAGGGGAAGCGTGGGCGGCTTCCACATTTCCGAGGCAAGAGCAGCCTCAAACTGACACCACTTGACCGGCGTTGAAACCCGTCTCTGCAACGCGCCTGAATGGGTTCACTGTGCCTTGGGCATCATGCTTTTGGCTGGCTAGGCGCGTCGACGCCTCGTTGCTACGCTGGCTACCAGCATTCGTCAGAAACGCTCGGTCCAGTTATCGACACCCATTTATATGCTCAGGCACCGGACGCGCAATACCCCTCTTGCTCCGCGATTGCACGGAATGGCGTTCGTGCGCCGAGGAATGCCATCTGCCCTGGTACTGGTTCTATTGACCGCCTGCGCCGCCCGCCCCCCAGGCGCCTATCCGATATTCACTCCTGAGGCCCGTGAGCCCTTCGCCACCGTCACCGACGGCGGCAGACGCCTTATAGAAGAACGGAAGAAATACCAAGCCCGCGCGGATCAGGCGCAACGTGGACTATATGAACAAAGCGATTGGACGCTGGCAGGCGTGGTCGTCGGCGTCACGGGCGGCTTGATTGGAAACGTGGCCACCACGGCCGCTGGCGCCGGCATTGCCGCGGGTGCAAGTCAATTAGGCGCTCGGTATCACCTGGAGGCTCAGCGCGGCTTTTTCGATGCGGCGGCGAAGAAGGCGGGCTGTGTGGTCACGGTGACGTACGTCTTGCAGAACAGCGCCCCACCGTCGTTGGTCGACGCGCTCGACAAGCTGCCCATGCTGGTACGTTCCATGAATTTTGCGTCGATGGAGATTCAATCGCAGCTGCGCCAAAATCTCAATACGCTGACGCCGGCCCCCATCGATGCTGCGGCGGTACTGGCGGCGTACAACAGTTACTACAAGATGCAGAGCACACCCCTACAGGGTTCAGGCAAGAAGGTCGCAGGCGTCGCCATTCAAAATTATCAGGCGGCTGAACTACTCGCCAAGGAGGTAAAGCTGGCCCTCCTGGATATCGAGTCGTGTGTAAAGACGGGGGCTCCGGTCGCCCCATCCACACCGGCAGCTGCCCCGTCTTCGGCCGATACTGCGACGCCCTTGACGCAAGCCGATCCAGTCTTCGGTTGGTTGTTGAACGCCCCTGCAACGCAATGACACTCCGCCCCTGCGCATAGACGACGCACCAAAAACACTGGAGACAATCATGCCTAGATTCAACCCGGGTGATTCAGGACTGCTGGTCGAGCGCTGGAATCAGTTCCTGAAGGACCACAACTTCGCGCATGGGGCAAAGCAGTTCGATGGGGAAAGCGAAAAGGGAACCCGCAGTTTCCAGGTCGCGTTCAACAAGAAGGCGAACGCGAGCATCCTCACTGTCGATGGGATCGTGGGGAACATGACCTTGGGTTGCGGCCTGGCCTTCGACACCACGGACGATTTCGATGCTCGCCTGGCGGCCAAGCTTTGGGGCTATTCCTATCCCGAAATCGCCGCGCAAACCAAAAGCCCGCTCAGCCAGGAACAGATGCACGACGTGTTCGGCCGCATCGAAGCCAAGCCGGCGGGCGAACCAGGCAATAAGGAACGCCTGATCATTACCAACGGGTGGGAGGCGAAGCACTTGCAGTCGGTGGCCCTGCCGCAATTGAAGGGCATTGCTGGCGGGCAGCCCAAGGTGCCGTTTCATAAGGAGCTGACGTATCAGCTGACTGCGCTATGGAGCGCCTGGGAAAAAGCCGGCCTGTTGCCGGATGTGAAATCCTTCGAAGGCACTTTCAGCCGGCGCTACAAGCGCGGCAGCACGCATGAGTTGAGCAACCATTGCTGGGCAACCGCGTTCGATATCAATTACAGCGCGAACAAGTTGAATGCCTTCCCGGCGACACCGGACGAGATCGGCTGTGTCTACCGGCTGGTTCCGGTGGCGCAGGAGTTCGGCGCTTATTGGGGCGGCTTTTATAGAGGCCGTTTGGATGGCATGCATTTCGAATTCACCCGGATCATGAGTTCCGATGAGGTGGATGCGGCGTTGGTGCGCGTGGTCAAAGCGGCCGGGACCGGGGTGCGCAGGCGGCGCTGATCAAAAGCGGAACCGGCCTGCAATTTCAGCCGAGATGAAGCAGACCGACGCCACGCGACCGTAGGCGCGCTCAAAAGCAAAACGCCCACGAGCGCGCATCAGGTCGGCTCACGCCCAACCCCTTCCCGTTATCAAGCCAGCGGCAGTTCCAGCACCTGCTTCGTCGTCATGATGTCCCCGAAGGTGTCATCGATGCTCGCCAGCGCGGCGCGATGGAGCATTGCATGCGGCAGCGCGGACTGTTGCCCCGCGCCAGTATCCAGGTCGCGCGTGGCGCAGGCATCAGCCGCCACGATCACCTGGTAGCCCAGCGGCACCGCGTCGCGGGCCGCGCCTGCAACGCATGCGTGGGTCATCAGCCCCGTGATCAGCAGCGTGTGCACGCCTGCTGCCTTGAGGCGCTGGTCGATGTCGGTGCTGGGAAACACGCTGACGGTGGACTTGCGCAGTACCGTATGGCCCGGCGCGGGGCTCAGATCGGGATGGAATTCAACGCCGGCGCTACCGTCAGCGAAGACGGAACTGCCAGCCGGGGTGGCGTGCTGGATGTGGAAGACGGGGATGCCGTGCCGATCGGCATGGGCGACGAGCTGGGCAGCATTGCGCAGGGCCGCAGCGCCTTCAGGAATGGGCAGCCGGCCACTGAAGTATTCGTTCTGAAAGTCGATCACCAGCAAGGCGGTGCTGGCCGGGTCGATGGACTGCGGGGCGGTGGCGCCGGCGATGGCGCGGATAGTCGGGTGGTTCATCGTAGGTCCTTGATCTGTAGGCGTTTAGTGTGCAGTTCACGCATGAGGGCGAACAGCATCAAGGATCCGCCATCGGCCCAGCACCGGAAAGTGGCCCGAATACCAATAAATGATAGGATCGGGCCAAATCCGCATTTTTTACCTCAAGCGCCATGCACACCATCGCCGTCGTCGCCTTCGCGGGCATCAGTTCCTTCCACCTGTCCGTGCCCTGCATGGTGTTCGGCGACGACCTGGCCCGGCTGGGCGCGCCGCGCTATCGCCTGCTGGTCTGCGGCGAAGCAATCGGGCCGGTCGCGACCATGTCGGGTTTCGATATCCACGTGCCGCACGACTATTCGGCTCTGGCCGAGGCCGACACGGTGATCGTGCCAGCCTGGCGCGATCCGGACGAGCGCCCGCCCGAGACCATGCTGCAAGCCTTGCGCGACGCGCATGCGCGCGGCGCGCGGGTCATCGGCCTGTGCCTGGGCGCCTTTGTGTTGGCCGAGGCCGGTCTGCTGGACGGCCGACCGGCTTCGACGCACTGGGTATGGAGCGACGACTTCGCCCGCAAGTATCCGCAGATCCGGCTCGACCGCAAGGCTTTGTACGTGGACGACGGCGATATCCTGACCTCGGCCGGCACTGCCGCTGCCATCGATTGCTGCCTGCACCTGCTGCGCTGCGACCATGGCGCGGAGCTGGCGAACCGGGTGGCCCGCCGCATGGTGATGGCGCCGCATCGCGATGGCGGGCAGGCGCAGTACATCGAACGGCCGCTCACGCGCGAGGACGGCGGCGACCCGATAAGCGTGGCCATGGAATGGGCCATCGAGCACTTGCAGGAGCCGCTGGGGCTGGACCGCCTGGCCGAGCACGCCGGCCTGAGCCGCCGCAATTTCACGCGGCGCTTCAAGCTGAAGACGGGCACGACGGTGACGCAATGGGTGCTGAACCACAGGCTGGCCGCAGCGCAGCGGCTGCTGGAAACGGGCGGATTGTCGGTGGACCGGGTGGCCGAGGCGACGGGGTTCGGGTCGACGGTGTCGCTGCGACAGCATTTCACGGCGGCGTTCTCGGTGTCGCCTGCCGCCTATCGGAAGCAGTTCCGGCAGCGCTGATCCAGGCAGGCGCCAAGCCGCGCGCCAGATAGCGCCGGCCTATCGGACCGTTCGCCGCGGATCAGAAAAAGATCTTCCAATACTTGCCTAAAGCAAACAATAATATGCTTCAGGCAAGTATTTGGATTCTCCCCATGACAGAGCAATCGCTCCACGACCGCGCCGAAGCGGTCCGCTATTTCAACCGTTTCTACACCCGCCAGATCGGCGTCCTGCACGAACACCTGCTGGCCAGCGAGTTCTCGCTGACCGAAGTCCGCATTCTCTACGAGCTGGCCCACCGCCCCGCACTCAGCACCTCGGACCTGTGCCGGGAACTGAATCTGGACGCGGGATATGTCAGCCGGGTGATCTCGGGCTTCGAGAAGAAGGGCTTGATCGCCAAAACGCGCTCGGCCGCGGACGCCCGCGTGGGTCTGCTGGAACTGACAGAAGCCGGCCGGGCGGCGTTCGCGCCGCTCAATGAAGCGTCGCGCAACGAGATCATCGCCATCCTCAAACAGCTATCGGAGCCGGCGCAAGTGCAGCTGGTTAATGCCATGAACGAGATCCAGAACCTGCTCGGCGATAAAGCCCCCCTGCCCTATGTGCTGCGCGATCCGCGGCCGGGCGACATGGGGCTGGTGGTGGCGAACCAGGCCATGGTCTATGCGCAGGAGTTCGGCTGGAACTCGGAGTACGAGGCGCTAGTGGCCGAGATCGTGGCGAAGTTCATTCGGGAGTTCGACCGCGATAGCGAGCGCTGCTGGATCGCGGAGAAGGACGGGAAGATGGTGGGCTCGGTCTTCGTGGTGCGGCAGGACGAGACGACAGCAAAGCTGCGCCTGTTGTACGTGGACGGTTCCGCGCGCGGGCTGGGCATAGGCCACAGGCTGGTGGACGAATGCCTGCGGTTTGCGCGGCAGGCGGGCTACAAGCGCATGGTGCTGTGGACCAATAGCGTGCTGACGGACGCGCGCCGGATCTATGAGAAGGCAGGCTTCGAGCTGGTCGAGGAAGAACAGCACCACAGCTTCGGCAAGGATCTGGTGGGGCAGTATTGGGCGCGGGATCTGTAGGCAACGCCATGCATCCCTGCCGTCAGATGAAATCCGTGTTTGCGGACAGGCGCGGCTCAGATGAGTGAACGCGCCCACGCTGTTGCCGCTGCCGCCGTCACAGGCGCATTGGTGGGGGCCGCGATGGTGTCCACTCGCGCGGTGTCGAACGACGTCTCGCCGGAGACGCTGGCCTTCCTGCGTTATGCCATAGGAGCGGTCGTGCTTGCCGCGCCCATGCTGCGGCGATGGTCGGTGCGGTTTACGGCCAAGGATTTCTGTGCCGTCGCGGGCCTGGGCATTCTGCAATTCGCGATGCTCATACTGCTGTTGAACTATGCGTTGGCCCGACTACCCGCTGCCACTTGCGCCCTGGTGTTTTCCACGCTGCCGCTGGTGACCCTGTGCCTCGCGATCGCCACGGGACGCGAACGCTTCAGTTGGGCCCGCTTGACAGGTGCGGTCGTGGCGGTCTCGGGGATTGCGCTGTTGCTGCAGCCCACTGCTGCTGCGGTTGGCGGCGCTTCCAATGGCTGGGCTTGGGCCGCCTTGCTGGGCGCGACGTTCATCGGCGCGGCTTGCAGTCTTTTATATCGTCCCTACCTGCAGCGTTATCCGTCGATGTATATCAGCGTGGTGGCGATGTTTGTCTCCGTTTTGTTCCTGGCGGGCGTCTGCCTGATGCGAGGCGCACCGCTATTGCCCAGCCTGTCGGGCTTTCAATGGGCGAATGTGGTCTTCATCGGGCTTTCCAGTGCGGTGGGCTATTTCTGCCTGCTGTGGGCGTTGAGCCGATTGGAGGCGAGCCGGGTGATGTCGTTTCAGGCGCTGGCGCCGATCACGGCGGTATTGATCGAGTTGCTGAGTGCCTCGTATCCGCTGACCTGGCGCCTGACGGGAGCATTTATCCTGGTGCTTTCCGGCGTCTGGTTTGGCACGCATGAACGGCCTGCGGCTTCACGCGAGACCGCGACGTAGTTAGCCGCCGGGTCGCTGACTTCTCAGGTTTCCGGATCCATGCGCTCGCGCGTTTTCTCATCCAGGACGCTGCGCACCAATGCAAACAAGGGATCCGCGTCGGTGTGCTTCTGGCCATAGGTCAGGTTGAACCCATAATCAAAATCCGGCGGATTCTGGCCCTGCGTGTGCTGGAGGATGGTTTCCAGCTTATCCAGGGCCTTGACAGCCTTGGCCTCCGGCGTGGCGCCATCCTCGTATTCCTGCCAAAGCGCCATGATGCCGGCTCGCTGTTTCTCGTCCAGGGATCGGGTCAGAAGCAAAAGGTCGGCTTTCTCCTGCTCGCTCTTGTCCGGATGCTGGTGTTTCTCGATGGCCGGAACGTCGCCATGGATGGCCTCGCCCAGATCGTGCAGCACGCACAGCTTCAGGACTTTGAGCATGTCCAGGCCGGCCAGTTCGTCCTCGAATGCCATGGCCATCAGGCACAGGCGCCAGCTGTGTTCGGCCGTACTTTCGGGACGGCCGGTGGACGTGAATCCGCTACGCAGCACGCTTTTGAGTTTTTCGGCTTCCTGCAGAAAGGCCAGCCGGCCTTTGATGTTCTCGATATTCACGCTCAGTCTCAGCCCATTGCAGCCCGGCCATAAGCCGCGCCCGTCATCACAAAGTCGGCTGCGGAATGGGGATATCCTTCGATATCAGGTCCCCGCCATTGATCCTCGTGTCGCAGCCGGAGCTCAGGCCCCACTTGGTGACACTGCCATCGTCAATCCTGAATTTCTCCGTGCATCGGTAGATGGTGTTGTTGATGATGCCACGGACGTATTCGTACGAAATGATCTTGCCGCCGCTGGACAAGGTATAGCTGTTGGTGGGCGGCCCCCATTTGGAAACCAGTTTTTCTTCGCTCTCGCCGACCCACGATTGCATCATGTCAGCCCGGGTTTCCTGGCGTTCATTGTTGATCATGTTGCTTATCGGGGAACCCGCGCACCCGGCAAGCAGTTGAGTCGCAAGAACCGTCAAGACTAGCTTCTTCATTTATTGTTTTCCCCTGGGATCGGCCTGGCATGGCCGTGGATTACAAAGACAGCAGTTCGCAGCGCGACCTAGCGGCAAGGTTCCTTCGGCAGATCAAACCCGATCTTGACGCTGGTCGCGGTCACGTTCTTGAAAGCGGCCGCCGCCACATTGTTGTAGCGGGCATCGCAATTGAATTTGTTGTTGAGCAGGTAATCCTTGCCTTCCGCCTTTTCCATCTGCGTGGCCCATTTATCGGCTGCGTCCAGCGCGTCGCCTCCGGCCTGCACGAAGCCCAGCATGACTTCCATGCCGCCCGCCGCACGCGGCGCGGTCCAGCTTGCGTAGACCCAAGGGTCGGCGGCATTGCCGCAGTCCGTCAGGCAATCGGCCGTGTACGTCAGGCCCGAGTCGAAGGCGGCGGGGATGATTTTCTGCCCAGGCTTGGGCGCATACTCGCCAATGAAACTGGCGAGGTCGGGCTGGCAGGTTTCGGAAGGCTCCATGCTCAGCGCCGATACCTTGTCCGACTTGATCGTTGCTGTGATCAGGCAACCCTGCACGTCGAACACGCGATCGTCGCCGTAGGATTCCTGCGGCGAGCCGGCTATCGTTTCGAAATGCGCCTGGCTCTTGCCCAGCATTTTTCCGTTGAAGACTTCCGGCACCGTGGCGGCCTGCGCAACGCTGGCGCCCGCCATCAGCAACCCCATGGTCAAAACTCTGAAACGCATACTGGACAAAGCTCCGTGGAGTATGAGTCGCGCGGCTGGCGCAGCCGCGCGCAAACGGAGCGTATTCAACCATAGATGCCATTGCGCGGATGGCAAAAAAATCAGCTATCCCCGGCCATAAGCCGCGGATTTTCCGCATGCCCTCGAAGCCGTCGATTCAAGCGGTAACAACTGCGCCGACGGCGCAACAAATTATCACGTTTACGACATCGCCCTGGCAACGCGTGGATAACTGGCGGCCTATTACTGCTTGGGCGCGAATGTCACCTGAACGGGCGAGTTCTGTTTGAACGTCCGGGCCCAGGGGCCATTCTTCGGCTCGAACGCAGGATGCCAGGCCCTGAGTTCCGTATCGGAAATCCATTCAAGTTGCAGTTGTTCGTCAGGCGTATACGATCGAAACTGCGTTAGGGCCACGATGAACGCATTGCACTTTTCCGACACGCCCGCTTCAACCACGGAAACCTGGGTCTGCTCGTCCCAGGTCAGCGACCCGCGCTGCGGGCATTTGCGGACCTCAACGTGATACTTCCCGTCAGGCGAAGGCAGATCGGCGATGATTTTGTCGGGGCCGCAAGCCGTCAGCAGCATGGACGACAGCAATACCAGCGGAATGCCTTTTTTCATTGAAAAGCCTTCTGACCATGTAGGAGGTCGATCCGTGAAAACCTGGGCATGATACCTTGCGACGCTTGTGTCATTGAGGATTGCCAGCATTTGCGAAGAGCGCGCCATCGCCGCGCTTTCCGCCTGCCGACTTGTCTTGACCCACATCAATTGATTGCGGCACTACAGTTGGCCTGCGGACCGCTCCGGTTTAGCCTGAGGAATCACCTACCGCCCCAAGGAGACTCTGATGCCCGCTCTCATGAAAGCTGCAATCTTCGTCGCGCCTGGCCGGATCGAGCTGACCGACAAGCCCATCCCGGACGTCGGTCCCAACGACGCGCTGATCCGCATCACCACCACCACCATCTGCGGCACTGACGTGCACATCTTAAAAGGTGAGTACCCCGTCGCCCAGGGTCTCACCGTGGGGCACGAACCGGTGGGCGTGATCGAGAAGCTGGGTAGCGCCGTGATCGGGTACCAGGAGGGCCAGCGCGTCATCGCCGGCGCCATCTGCCCGAGCTTCACCTCGTATCCCAGCCAGGATGGATTCCCGAGCCAGGATGGCGCTTATCTGATTCCCAGCGGGCGCTGCGGCTGCCACGGCTACAAGGCCACGGCGGGCTGGCGCTTCGGCAATATGATCGACGGCACGCAGGCCGAGTACGTGCTGGTTCCGGACGCGCAGGCCAACCTGGCGCCCATTCCGGACGGGCTGACGGACGAACAGGTGCTGATGTGCCCGGACATCATGTCCACGGGATTCAAGGGCGCGGAGAACGCCAACATCAAGATCGGCGACACGGTGGCCGTGTTCGCGCAAGGACCTATCGGCTTATGCGCCACGGCGGGCGCCAAGTTGCGCGGCGCCACCACCATCATTGCCATCGACGGCAACGACCACCGCCTGGACATCGCCCGCAAGATGGGCGCGGACGTGACGCTGAACTTCAAGAACTGCGACGTCGTGGCCGAGATATTGAAGCTCACGGGCGGGCGCGGCGTGGATTCGTCGATCGAGGCGCTGGGCACCCAGGGCACGTTCGAATCAGCCCTGCGCATCCTCAAACCGGGCGGCACGCTGTCCAGCCTGGGGGTGTATTCCTCCGACCTGCGCATTCCCATGGATGCGTTTGCCGCGGGCCTGGGCGATCACCAGATCAACACCGCGCTGTGCCCGGGCGGCAAGGAACGCATGCGCCGCCTGATGAATGTGATCGAATCGGGCCGTGTGGATCTGGGTCTGCTCGTCACCCACCAGTACAAGCTGGATGACATCGTCGCGGCATACGAGCTGTTCGCCAACCAGCGCGATGGCGTGCTGAAAGTCGCTATCAAGCCTCATTGACCGCCGCTCCCCGTGCGGCGACGCTGATCGCACGGGGGAATACGGCATGGCCAAGATCATCGAATCTGGCCATGCTCCGGCCGACCAAGGGCAATAGTGCGGCGGAGACATCGCAAAAAAACACATTTAGACATATTTATTTATTTTTTATCGCTTTTATTCCTTGGCCTGACTTCCAAGTAAGGCATCATTTGCCCCGCCCCGCCCGCGGGCAGATTCCCGTTCATCCCCCTCAGGTGCCTCCTTGCGATCCCTCACCGCCATCCGCCGCGACGTCCGCGCCCTGGTTCAATCCCGCGCCTACGCGCAGCTCGACGCCTATTACGCCGACCTGGAACAGCAAGACTGGGCAAATACGGAAGACCCTGGCGCGCCCTATTTCGAGGCGGCCAATTCCGGCACCCTGTTCGACTATTCGACGGTGCCGTACCAGGACGCCTCGGATTTTCTGCAAGCCTGGATCGCCGCCTGCCCGGATTCGTATCACGCGCAGTTGGTGATGGGTAATTTCTGCTACGGCCGCGCGGCGGACATACGCGGTTATGGCTGGGCGGACAGCGTGACCCAGGACCGCTGGCTGGGCGCGGCGCTAGCTTGCGAAAGCTCCGCCGCTGCCTTGCTGCGGGCGATGGCGCTTTCCACGCGCCCGATTGCGGCCTGCGTGACGATGATGCAGCTGGCCGCGCATTTCAAGGAACCATACTGGCTGCGCGCGCTGTACGCGGGCAATCCGCCCGAGACCTTGACGCATGACGATATCGAGGAAGAAGGCCTGATGGATGCTGCGCTGGCGCATCTGGCGTCAGTGGGCGTGCCGCGTCTCGCGCAGGCGCCGCAAGCCTTGCCGGCTTGGCTGGCGCCGCGCGCCGAGCATGAAATGGAGCAGGCCAAGGATTATTGGCTGCTGCGCGCCCTGGAGCTGCGGCCCGGGCATCTGGGCGCGCTGACGGCTTACGCGCAATACCTGCAGCCGCGTTGGGGCGGCAGCTATGAGGACATCGACGGCATGGCGGGCGGCCCGCTGTGCGCGGCGCTGACGGAATCGCAGCGCAATGCGATCCGCTGGATCGGCATTCATGACTCGCTGGACAGCTATCCGGAGCCGGACGACGTCGAGGCCGTGGAAGAGTACCGCCGCATTTTCGAGTCGTTCCTGGCGCGCGAGCTGCGGCCGACGGAGCGTGGCATGGCGCTGGGCTATTACGCGCAATTCGCCAGCTATTCTCTACAGGACCAGGCGCGCGCCCGCGCGCTCCATGGCCAAAGCGTGGCGGCGTTTGGGCCGAACGAGTACTTTGCGCAGGTGGACGGGCCGTTCCGCAGCTTCGCGCACGTAAGCATCATCCATCATCAGCCGGACGAGGATGGCGCGTTCAAGCGCGTGCTGGAACGCATGTGCGGCTGGGACCAGGTGGCCACGGCGCAGGCGCTGACGGCGGTGGCGCATCAGTTCGGCCGCTGGGGCTTTGCGCAGGATCCGGTGCGGGCGCAGCAGTTGCTGGACCGCGCGGCGGAGCTGGCGGCAGACCAGATGGACGACGATTTCAACGTGCTGGCGGCGGCCGCGATGTTGTGGGACGGCGGCGACCATGAGCAAGGCTATTTCCTGACGCGCCAATTGGCGGACCGGCGCGTGCCGGACGCGGCCAGCAGCATGTATGACATCCACCGCGGCTTCCGCGACAACACGCCCGACAGCTACCTGGACGACGCCGTGCGCGACCAGTGGCTGCAGCGCGCAGTGGACGACGGCTCGCCGCTGGCCATGTACAACATGGCCCATCGCAATATCTTCGACGGCGGGATGGACCTCTCGCGCCGCGAGAACCTGGACAAGGTGCTGGGGCTGCTGCAAGGCGCCCGCGAGGAGCCGCGCGCGGAAGCGCTGGCGCGCCTGCGCATCGGCGTGCTGCTGCGCGACCATGGCACCGGACAGGAACAGCAGGAAGGCGTGCGCGCTTATCTGCGTCCGTTGGTCGAGGAAGACGACGACTGGCGCGCCGGCCGCGCCAGCGCCGAGATCGCGCTGGCCTACACGCATGGCCGCGGCGCCAAGAAGAACCGCTTTGCCGCGATCGAATGGGCCCAGCACGCCTGCCGCCTGCAGCCGGACGACGAGGACATTGAAGAAATCCAGGCGCAGGTGTTGAACTCGCACAGCTTGGTCAAGACCATAGGCACGGTGTTCGGCGCCTATCTGGGCCGCGGCGGCGTTTCGGCCGAAGACCTGCCGCCCACGCCGGCCGCACAGTAAGCACATGGCGCGCCGCGGGCTGTCGGGATTGAAGCTGTCGGCCCGGCTGCTGCTGGGCGATGCTGCGCTGGTAAGTGCGGGCGTGGCGCTATGCACCGCGCCCGCATGGCTGTATGCGGCGCTGCCGGGTGTGCTGGGCGTTGCAGCAGGAGCTCTCGCCCTGCCGCTGCCTTTCGCGGGCTGGGCAATGCTGCGGCTGCCATTCGCGGCGCGGCCGCCAGCCGCGGAGGATGGGATCCGCCTGCGGGCCGAAGACGCCCCCGCGCTGTTCCGCGAGATCGAGCAGGTGCGCGCGCGCCTGGGCGCGCCGGCGCTGGACGCGGTCTATCTGAACAGCGAGTTCAACGCCAGCATCCGGCAGCACCGGCAGCTGCTGGGCCGCACGCGCAACGTGCTGTGGCTGGGGCAGCCGCTGCTGGAGATGCTGTCGGCCGATGCTTGCCGCGCCATCCTGGCGCATGAGTGCGCGCACATCGCCGGTAGCCATGGGCGCTACGCCAGCCGGGTATATTTCGCGCGGCTGCAATGGCAAGAGGCGGCGCGGCAGCTGGAGCGGCGCAAGGGACTGTCGACGGGGCCGCTGCGGCTCTTCATGAATTGGCATGTGCCGCGCTTTCTGGCGGCCAGCCTGGGTTTTGCCCGGGAATGCGAGTACGAGGCCGATGCGCAATCGGCACAAGCCTGCGGCGCGGCTGCGGCTGCAAATGCGCTGGTAGCGGTGTCCCTGCAAGCCCGGGCGTTGCGCGAGTATTGGCCGGCCGCCTACGCGCAAGCCGTCGACGCTCAGCCGCCCTCTCCCCATGCGCGGCTGGCCGGACATGCCGAACTGGCCTTTCCGCGAGACGAAGCCGAGGCGCAGGCCTGGCTCGATCAGGCGCTGTGCCGTCCGACCACTGGCGACGACACTCACCCTTCCCTATCTGACCGTCTGGCCGCGCTGCATGCCCTGGACCCGCTGCACACCACGGCATCGCCGGAACAGCGAGATACCGGACCTTCGCGCCAAAACGCAATACAAACCCCAGCCACGCGAGCGGCGCCAGCAAGTACCAACCCACTGCCCTGGCGCCGCGCCTCACCCACCGCAGCTGAAGAATGGCTCGGCGACCAACGCCTGCCGCTGGCCCAGACCCTGGACGCATCGCAACGCGACGCCATCGAGCAGACTGCCCGCGAGCTGCGGAACGAACGCGACGAAGCCATCGCCGGCCATCATGACCTGATGCGCAAGCAACGCTTGCGCGCGCTGTCGGCCGACGAACGGGCCAGCATGGCCTGGTACGCCGACATGCTCACAGGCGATGCGGACAGCGCCGCCGTCCTGCTGGAACAGAACCTGCACGCACACCCCGGCCACGTGCCTACGCTTTGCCAACTGGCTGCGCTGCAGCTGCGCAGGGCCCGCATGGCCCCTACCGAGGCCTCGCGCCTGGAAGCAGCGGCGGAAGTGTTGTGGACGCAGGCCGCCAACGAGCCCGGCCCGCAGCGCCTGCCCTGCCTGCGCCAACTGACGGCGGCGGCGCTGCGGCGCGGCGACCTGGAGCAGGCGCGAGCCTGGCGCTTGGAAGCGGACCTGCTGGAACGCCAGACCCAGGCCGGCGACGCCGCGCCGCGCTTTCAGGCGCACGGCTTGAACGAGTCCGATCTGCGCAAACTGGCCGACACGCTGGACCCGCTGCTGCGCACTGCCACCGGCGTCTGGCTGCTGCGCGACACCGCCAGCAACCGTCTGGCGCTGCTGGTACTGGCGCGGGACTCTGCATTGGCGCGCGCCATCGGCAAGCTGACGGGCGAGCAAAGCTATCTGCGGCGCGATTGCGAAATGCTGTTGGCGCGGCTGCTGCCGCGCGTGCGTCAGCCTGTCGAACCAATACTGATGGAAGCCGGCGATCCCTTGCTGAACCAGTGCACGCAAGCCTGCCTCCTGCGCAGAGCCGGAGCCTGAGCGGGACTTGATACCGGACGCGACGCTGCTTATCCGCGTCGCGTCCGCAACACTATTGCTGCCGGTTGCGGCAACACGACAATGTTCTGCGCATGGACAGCCGATTAAGCACGCGC
Organism: Achromobacter sp. SD115; assembly: GCF_017355315.1. NCBI lineage: Bacteria > Pseudomonadati > Pseudomonadota > Betaproteobacteria > Burkholderiales > Alcaligenaceae > Achromobacter > Achromobacter sp. SD115. Next base: position 191,047 of record NZ_JADIJM010000001.1, read on the forward strand.
CGCGCACTGCCATTGATTTACATCAATCGCGCCCGGATTTTCCAGCACTAATCTGAACCTGACCTCCTTTGCAAAACCCTCGTTCGTGCATTTCCAGACCATGTGCTGAATCCGGAGGTCCAAGCAGCTCTGCCATGGAACAGAACTACTGAGGCTAGGCATTTTTTGTCGGTTCTATCTGTCATGCGCGTTGCCTGTACGTCCCCCCTCCTCCCCGGCCAGACCTGCCATCGCTCCGCCTTGCGCGCGCGCCTTGGCCTGGACACCGTCCCTATTCAGCCTCTGATCGGAACCGCTTCGGTTCCCTGATCGCCCGGCTCTTCCACGCACACCCAAGGCTCCCGTTTGAAAAAGCGGGAGCCTAGACATCGCTGCGCCTCCAGCATCCGCCCCTTTTTATTGTTGTAACCACAGCAATAAACAGGCTTATGCTAAATGCCTGCCCTTGCCCGGGATTAGACCCGCCGGCAACTTCAATTGGCAGGCATTACGCGCAGACGATCACTTCACTGAATTTCTTTTGATTAAGTGAGTAGAGAAGATGCAGCCCTTGTCACCAATTGACGTCCGCTTGTCATTCAAGCTTTCCAGCGCATTCCTGATCGCGTTGGGCGCTTTCCCCGCCTATTCCCAGACCATCGATGGCGGTTCGGTGGTCACCGTTCCGGGGTCGCAGAGCTCGCCCTGGAACCTGGGCGCCAGCTCCCTGACGGTAGGCAACACCAGTACCGGGACATTGCAGATCGGCGCGACCGGCGTGGTGTCCAACGGCTCCGGCTTTGTTGGCCGGCAGGTCGGCAGCACCGGCCATGTAACCGTGAGCGGCGCCGGGGCGCAATGGACCAACAGTTCGGGCCTGTCCGTGGGATTCTCGGGCACGGGCACGCTGGGCGTTTCGAATGGCGGCATTGTAAGAAGCACCACCAACACCTATGTGGGCGTGGCGGCTGGCGGCACCGGCACCGTGACGGTCAGCGGCTTGGGATCGCAGCTGAACAGCACCGGTTTCATGCGCGTCGGCCAGACCGGCAACGGCACGTTGCAGATCAGCGACAGCGCGGTCGTGAGCAATGGGCTGGCCTACGTCGGCTATGACTCGGGCAGCGTGGGTCTGGTGACGATCAGCGGCGCGGGAACGCAGTGGAACAGCAGCGCCGAACTTACTGTGGGCTTTTCCGGCAACGGCCGGGTCAACGTCACCAATGGCGGCGCGGTTGCCAGCACGAATGGCACCATCGGCGCCGGCGCGAATTCGACGGGCGCGGTCACGGTCGACGGCACCGGCTCCTCTTGGACCAACTCCGGCGTCCTCACCGTGGGCAATTCCGGCTCCGGCGCGTTGACCATTTCGAACAACGCCACCGTCAGCGCAGCCAGTGCGCGCGCAGGCGTGGCGGCCGGCTCGCAGGGCGTCATCAATATCGGCGCGGCCGCGCTATCCGCCGCAGCGGCCCCCGGGACGCTGACGTTGACGGGTCCCAGCCCCAATCTGACGCTGGGTGCCACCGGCGGGCTGGTGTTCAACCACACCAATACCAGTGGCTATCTGTTTGTCCCCGGCATCACGGGCGCGGGCAAGCTCAGCACCTACAGCGGCACCACGATCCTGACCGCCAACAACAACTACACGGGCGGCACCACGATAGCCGGCGGCACGCTGCAGTTGGGCAATGGCGGCACCAGCGGCGCCATCGTGGGCAACGTGAGCAACAACGGGGCCTTGACCTTCAACCGCAGCGATAGCGTCACCTTCGCGGGCCTGGTCTCGGGCAGCGGCGTGGTCAATCAGAACGGCACGGGCGCCACGATACTGACGGCCAACAATACCTATACCGGCGGCACCGCCATCTCGGCGGGCACTTTGCAATTGGGCAATGGCGGCGCCACCGGCGCCATCGTCGGCAACGTGGTCAACAACGGGGCGCTGGTATTCAACCGCTCCAATACCCTTGCGCTCGGCGGCCAGATTTCCGGCAGCGGCTCGGTCAGCCAGATCGGCGCCGGCACCACGGTGCTGACGGGCAACAACACGTACACGGGCGGCACCACGATTTCGGCGGGCACGCTGCAACTGGGCAATGGCGGCACCTCGGGGGCAATCGTCGGCGACGTAGCCAACAACGGCATGCTGGCCTTCAACCGCTCCGATAGCGTCACGTTCACGGGCCTGGTATCGGGCGGCGGCGCAGTCAACCAGATCGGTACAGGCACCACGATCCTGACGGCGAACAATACCTACACCGGCGGCACCACGATTTCCGCGGGCACGCTGCAGCTGGGCAATGGCGGCGCCACGGGCGCCATCGTGGGCAACGTGCTCGACAACGGCGCGCTGACCTTCAATCGATCCGATGTAGTGACCTTCGCCGGCCAGGTATCCGGCAGCGGCGTGGTCAACCAGATCGGCGCCGGCACCACGATCCTGACCGCAGACAACACCTATACCGGCGGCACCACGATTTCGGTGGGCACGCTGCAGTTGGGCAGTGGCGGCACGTCGGGTGCCATCCTGGGCAATGTGATCGACAACGGCGCGCTGACCTTCAACCGCTCCGATGTCCAAACCTTCGCGGGCCAGATCTCCGGCAGCGGCGTGGTCAACCAGATCGGCGCCGGGACCACGATCCTGACCGCAGACAACACCTATGCCGGCGGCACCACGATTTCGGCGGGCGCGTTGCAGCTAGGCAATGGCGGCACTTCGGGGTCCATCCTGGGCAATGTGGCGAACGACGGCTTGCTGGCCTTCAACCGCTCCGACACCATGACGCTTGCCGGCCAGATCTCCGGCAGCGGCGCGGTCAACCAGATCGGCACCGGCACCACCGTGTTGACGGGCAACAACAGCTACACGGGCGGGACGACAATCGCCGCAGGCACCCTGCAACTGGGCGACGGCGGCACCTCTGGCGCCATTGTGGGCGATGTGGCGAACAACGGGACGCTTGCGTTCAATCGTTCCGACGTCCAGACATTCCCGGGCCTGATCTCCGGTAGCGGCACGGTCAACCAGATCGGCGCCGGCACCACGATCCTAACGGCCAACAACACCTACACCGGCGGTACCACGATTTCTGCGGGCACGCTGCAGCTGGGCAATGGCGGTACTACGGGCGCCATCCTGGGCGACGTGACGAACCATGGCGCGTTGAATTTCAACCGGTCCGATGTCCAGACCTTCCCTGGCCTGATTTCTGGCAGCGGCGTGGTCAACCAGATCGGCTCGGGCACCACGATACTGACAGCAGACAACACCTACACGGGCGGCACCACGATTTCAGCAGGCACGCTGCAGTTGGGCGACGGCGGCACCTCTGGAGCCATCCTGGGCGATGTGGCGAACAATGGCGCGCTGACGTTCAAGCGCTCCGACGTCCAGACATTCCCGGGCCTGATCTCCGGGAGCGGCACGGTCAACCAGATCGGCGCCGGCACCACGATTCTGACGGCCGACAACACCTACACGGGCGGCACCACGATTTCGGCAGGCACGCTGCAGCTAGGCAATGGCGGCACCTCCGGCGGCATCCTGGGCAATGTCGCCAACAACGGCGCACTGAGCTTCAACCGTTCCGACAGTGTGACGTTCGCGGGCCTGATCTCCGGCAGCGGCACGGTCAATCAGAACGGCAGCGGCACCACGATCCTGACGGCCCAGAACACCTATGGCGGCCCGACCAACATCAATAACGGCGTGCTGCGCGCCGGCGCGGTCTCCACGCTCAGCCCGAACTCGGCCGTGAACGTGACGGCGGCTGGCACGCTCGATCTCAATGGCTACAGCCAGACCACGGCCGGCGTGACCAACGCCGGACTCATCAACATGGGCAGCGGCACTGCGCCCGGCACCACGCTGACGACTCCGAACTACGTCGGCCAGGGCGGCAGGATCGCCATGAACACCTTGTTGGGCGGCGACGGTTCGCCGTCGGACCGGCTCGTGATCAATGGCGGGACCGCTTCCGGCTCGTCGTCGCTGATCGTCGCCAATGCCGGCGGCGCGGGCGCAGTGACCACCGGCAATGGCATCCTGCTGGTCGATGCCGTCAATGGCGGCACGACTGCCGCCAGCGCGTTCACGCTGGGCAATGCCGGCGGCTATGTTGCCGCGGGCCCCTACGCCTATACGCTGCAACGCTCCAGCGTGGATGGCAGCGGGCTACAGAACTGGTACCTGCGTTCGACGGTGGACTGCGCCGCCGCGCCCAGCAATCCCGCCTGCAAGGACCCGGAGCCCCCGGTGCCGCCGAATCCGCCCGTGCCGCCGAATCCGCCCGTGCCGCCGATTCCGCCCAATCCGCCCGCGCCCGTTCCGCCCGCGCCGCCCAACTACCGGCCTGAAGTCTCCACCGCCGTGGCGACGCCGGAGCTGGCCTTGCGCTACGGCGCGACCTTCCTGGACTCGCTGCATGAGCGCATCGGCGAGGCGCGCTACGCCCTGCCCTCCACCCCGGCCGGCGGCAATTCCCTGGCCTGGGGCCGCGTCATCGGCGTGACCGGCGAACGCAACGGCAGCAACTCGGGCATCCTGGGCTCCAGAGGCCCGGACTACGACTACAAGATCTATGGCCTGCAATCCGGCGTGGATCTCTACCGCCGCGCCAACGCCAACGGCAGCATGGACCACGCAGGCGCCTACGTCGCCTTCGGACGCGCCACGGCCGACGTCGACCACCTCGACGGCCGCTCCGCCGGCCAGGCGGCCATGAATGGCGTGACGCTGGGCGGCTACTGGACGCATATCGGCAAGGAAGGCTGGTACGTCGATGCCGTGATCCAAGGCACGCGCTACGACGTCGACAACGGCCGTTCCCCGGCCGGCTATAACCTGGACACGCGCGGCTTCGGCTTCGCGACCTCTTTGGAAAGCGGCTATCCGTTCCGCCTGAACGACGAGTGGGTCATTGAACCCCAGGCGCAACTGGTTTTCCAGAACGTCAATCTCAACGACGCCAACGACGGCGCCGCCAAGATCCGCTTCAACGACGTCGACAGCCTGAGGGGCCGCCTGGGCGTGCGCCTGGCGCGCACCGTGGAGCTGGATCCGGGACCGGACGGCAAGCGGGTCGCTACCACCTGGCTGCGCGCCAGCCTGGTCAATGAGTTCCTGACCAACCCGACCACGGAATTCTCTTCTCAGAATGGCTATGTGCCGTTCCGTGCAGACATGAAGGGCACGTCGGTGCAACTGAATCTGGGCGCGGACGTGGGCGTCAAGCGCAACGTCTCGGTGTACGGCAGCGTGGGCTCGGAGATCAGCCTGCGGGGCGACGGGCAGAGCTTCAACGGCAAGCTCGGCGTGAAGATCGCCTTCTGACGCGCAAGCCCGCGGATCGGGCCGCCCGGCCCGATCCGTCTGGCGCTATCGATCAGCGGAACCGCAAATGCCGCCGCTGCAATTCCGCGACGGTCCGGCATCCCATCAGCTTCATCGCGCGCTCGATCTCGACCCGCATCAGTTCCAGCGCGCGCTCCACCCCCGGCCGACCCGCAGCCGCCAGCGGGAACAAATAGTAGCGGCCCAGGCCCACTGCCTTGGCGCCCAGCGCCAGCGCCTTGAGCACGTGGGTGCCACGCTGCACGCCGCCGTCCATCATCACGTCGATGCGGTCGCCGACCGCATCGACGATCTCGGCGAGCTGGTCGAAGGCGCTGCGCGAGCCGTCCAATTGGCGGCCGCCGTGGTTGGACAGCACGATGCCGGTGCAGCCGATGTCGGCCGCGCGCCTGGCGTCTTCCACCGACATCACGCCTTTCAGGCAGAACTGTCCGCCCCATTCCTGCACCATGGCGGCGACGTCGTCCCAGGTCATGGCCGGGTCCAGCATGTCGGTGAAATAGCGGCTGATGGACATGGCGCCCCCGCCCATGTCGACGTGGGTGTCCAGTTGCGGCAGCCGGAAGCGTTCATGGGTAAGGTAGTTGAGCGCCCACGCCGGCTTGGCCGCGAACTGCGCGATGCCGGCAAGGTTCAGCCTGAACGGAATGGCGAAGCCCGTGCGCTTGTCGCGTTCGCGGTTGCCGCCGGTGATGCTGTCCACGGTCAGCATCATGACCTGCACGCCGGCCTCCTTGGCGCGGGCCATCATCTCGCGGTTCAGGCCGCGGTCCTTGTGGAAGTAGAACTGGTAGACCTGGGGGCCGCCGCTGATCTTGCGGGCTTCTTCCAGGCTGACGGTGCCCAGCGAGGACACGCCGAACATGGTGCCGAACTTGCCCGCGGCGGCGGCCACGGCGCGTTCGCCATCGTGATGGAACAGGCGCTGCAAGGCTGTCGGCGAGCAATAGACCGGCAGCGCCAATTTCTGGCCCATGACGGTCACCGACATGTCCACGTCGGACACGCCGCGCAGCACGTCAGGCAGCAGGTCGCAGGATTCGAAGGCCGCGGTGTTGCGTCGGTAGGTGGTTTCATCGTCGGCGGCGCCGTCGATGTAATTGAAGATGGGGCCCGGCAGCCGCTGGCGGGCCATGCGGCGAAAGTCGTGGAAGTTCTGGCACTGGTTCAGACGCATGGGTAGACCCTTATCGACACTACACGTACGGACAGCCTGAGCCCCCGGATGGAGCGGGGGGAATTGTAGACCGACAGCTGCATTTACCAAGGCGTCGGCGGAAGCCCGGTCGCAGATCGTGTTAAATGCGGTCTTTCGCAATACGAACGGAACTGCCCCGCAATGCCCCATCCCCTCCTCAATCCGGCCGCCTGGGCCGCGGCTGCCGTCCTGGCGCTGCCCGCCGCAACCGCCTCGGCGCAGCAGAACCTGGAGCGGGCCACCTCGCTGGCCCAGATCCACGCCATCATGGAGTATTGCAAGGTGCTGACCCCCGAACTGCTGGAGATACTGAAGAAACGGCAGCAGTCCTCCGCCCGCGAGTCCGGCGTGTCGTCCCTGGTGTTCGACGCGGAGTATCTGCGCGCCTACACCAAGGCGCGCAAGGACATGGCGGAATTCGGAGAGGAAGAGAAGGAGCTGACCTGCCAACCCATGCGGGCCATGGCCGGCAAGGAGTGAGCGCGGCATCCAAGACGGCTGCGCGGCAGCTTGAAACAGGAACCCGGCAAGCGTAGTCTGACACCGCTGATTCTCCCCCCACTCGATAGCCAGGAGCGATTCATGGCGCAGAAAGAACGACATAAGGGCCGCTTGATCGATCACATCGGGCTGGTCGTGCGCGACCTGTCCGCCAGCAAGGCGTTCTATACCGCGGTCTGCAATGCGCTGAAGATTCCCATCGGCGGCTCCGACGACAAGAACTTCTGGGCGGACGAGCTGTTCATCTCCGCGCCCGGCAGCGCCGAGGTACAGGGCGAACTGACCGGCCGCATACACCTGGCCTTCCAGGCGGAAGACCAGGCCATGGTGGATGCCTTCTACCGGGCGGCGATGGCGCACGGCGGCCGGGATAACGGCCCGCCGGGCGAGCGTCTTGCCTACCATCCCGGCTACTACGCGGCATTCGTGCTGGATCCGGACGGCAACAACATCGAAGCCGTCTCCCGCACGCGGGCCGAGCGCAGCGCTGCCTCGGTGCGGATCACCTACTGATCATGCCTTTATCGCCCGGGGCCGGATGTCATGCCGCGCCCCGTGGCGCCTGGATCATCTTCCAGCCATTGCCTGCCGGATCGCGGAAGCCCGCGTCCACGCTGCCGTAGCGTTCGATGGGTTCCTGCGTGAATTCGACGCCCTGCGCCTGCAGCCGGGCATAGCTTTCCCGGCAGTCGGCCACATGCAGCACCAGAGGCGGCATCGCGCCTTTGGCGACCATGGCGCGCAAGGTCTGCGCGGTGGCCTCGTCGTGGATGGGCGGACCGGGCGCGAACAAGCCCAGCTGAAACGAGGGCTGATCCGGATGCTGCACCGTCAGCCACCGGTACGGTCCGTTGCGCACGTCCGTATGGACGCGGAATCCGAGCTTGTCGACGTAGAACGCCAGCGCCGCGTCCTGATCGTCCACGTACACGCCCGCCACATTGATGCCTAAGTTCATAAGACCTCCTGGGTTGATGGCGGAAATTTACCGTCGGCCTCGCGGCGCCGCTTCTCCAAAACAGCGATATTGAGATCGGGGCGCTGCGCGGCCTTCACGACGCAGGCGGGCATCCGGTCCAGCGGCTGCATGTCGGTCCGCGCCTGCGCGCGCATGGCGCTGGGACTCAGCCCCGTGACGTCGCGGAAGATGCGGCTGTAGGTGCCGAGGCTTTCCCAGCCCGTGGCGTAGGCGATTTCCGTGACGCTCTGCTCCGTGTCCCGCAGCAGGGCCACGCTTTGCTCGATGCGTCGCGTCAGCAGGTAGCGATGCGGCGGCAGGCCGAAGGCGCGTTTGAAGGAATGCGCGAAGTGCGCCTTGGAAATGCCGCTGACCTCGGCCAGGCGTTCCACCGGCCAGGCCTCGTGCGAGGCGGCGTCCATGCGGTCCTTGACCCGCAACAGGCGCCGCAGCAGGGCCGGATCCTGCAATGGCCCCTGACTCGCCGCCGCTTGCCGCAGCAGCGTACCCAGCTTCAGCAGGGCCTCTTCTTCCACGGCGCTATAGCCCACCACCACGCCCGGCGGCAAGTCCACCTTGCGGCAGAAATCCGCGACCGGCTGCATGCCCACGCCCGCCGTCCGCGCCGCCGCCACGGCCTGCGCCATGTCCCAGCCGGGCGGCAGCCACCACAGCAGATGAAAGCCGGCGTGCTCGCCGCTGATGCGCAGTTCGTCGCTGCCCACCGCCTGCCGCAATGCGCGCAACGCGGCGTCGCGCCTGCGCGCGTACACGCCGCGCGCCTTGCGCACGTGGCGCGCGAAACTGCCGTCCTGCAGGAACGCCGCCAGCGTCATCTGTTCGATGATGCTGGGCGAGCGCCCTGCCCGGCGCCGCGCCTGCACGAAAGCGGGCGCCAGTTCCCTGGGCACCACGGCGTAGCCGATGCGCAGCGCATTGAACAGGGTCTTGTTGAAACTGCCGCAATGAATGACGCGGTCGGCCGTGTCCAGACTTTTCAAGGCGGCCAGCGGCGCGCCGTCATAGCTGAATTCGCTGTCGTAGTCGTCTTCGACGATCCAGCAGTCGCTCTGCGCGGCCCAGTCCAACAGTTCCAGGCGGCGCGACACGGACATGGTCGAACCGGTGGGAGACTGGTGCGCCGGGGTGACGTGAACGAGCTTCACGCCGCGCTGAAGCTTGGCTTGCTCCACGGGAAAGCCTTCCGCGTCGATCGCCAGCGGCACGATGTGCCGCGTGTACTGGCCGAAGATGGGCTCGGCGTTGAGGTAGCCGGGATCCTCGATCAGCACCCGGTCCTGCGGCCGTAGCAGCAGATGGCCACAGAGATCCAGGCCGTCCCGGATGCCGCTCAGGACGATGACCTGATCCGGGTCGCAACTGATGCCGCGGGCCGCGCCCAGGTAGCGGGCGATCTGCTCGCGCAACGGGCGCCAGCCTTGCGGCTCGTCATTGGCAAGCTGGGCCGGCGTGACGCGCCGGGCGCTAGCCATCAGCCCCTTGCGCCAGCGTTCCATGGGAAAGAGCGCGGCGTCGGCGCTGCGGGAAAAGAACATGGAATTGGGCTGCGGCGGCGCGAAGAGCGTGGCCATGTGCGACGCGGGCCGGGCCGCGTCGGCGGCTGGCTCGGGTGGCGCCGCGTTGGGTGCTGGCGCGGATTGAGTCGCGTTGGGTACTGGCGCGGGTGGCGCCGCCCTCGCTTGCGCTGCGGTCAGCGGCGCGCGCGCCTTGCGCGTCGCGGCCTGCTCGCCCGGCAGCCCCTCGCGAAAGAAATTGTCCGGAATCACCGCCGCCACATAGGTGCCCGAGCCGACCGTGCCCGCGGTATAGCCTTCGCTGCGCAGTTGGTCGTAGGCGGCCTCGACCGTGGAGCGCGCAATATGCCAGCGTCCGGCCAGGCTGCGCGTGGACGGCAGACGCGCGCCGGAGGGCAACGCGCCCTTCAAGATGCGTTCGCGGATCTCGCGGTAGACCCAGGTCTGCTTGGATTCCCCTGGGCGCGCGGCATCCATCGGCAGGTCCAGGCTGGCTTCCTGGCGCTTCGCACCAGGCCTGGCGGAAAGTGGCTTGCTCATATTGAAGGAAATGGCTCTATTTCATGTAGCCATTCTATCGGTAGATTGGCTGCCTGAGCCTCATATGGGGCAATTTTCCTGGAACCAGCCATGACCACCTCTGCGCCCTGCCACACCATCAGCCTGGAGACCGGCCCCTTCGTCACGGACGGCAAGACCTCGATTCTGGAAGCGGCGCTGGCCCAGGACATACCCGTACCCTTCTCCTGTCAGCGCGGGGCCTGCGGCTCGTGCCGCGCCGTAATCGTGGACGGCAGCTACGAACGCATCGCCCCACCCACGGACGGCAGCTACCAGACCGCCAGCGACGAACTGCTGATGTGCCAGTGCCGCGCGGCCAGCGACCTGACGCTGCGGTTCCCCCACTGGAGCGCCCCCGAGCAGCCCCTGCCGCCGCGCCGCGCCAGCGTGGTGTCGCGCCTGCCGCTGGCCCCGGACGTGACTCAACTGATCGTCGAACTGCAGGACGGGGAGGACTACGGCTACCTGCCCGGCCAGCATGCCCGGATAGTCCTGGAGGGCGGCGCCCGCCGCAACTTCTCGATCGCGAACGCGCCCGGCGCGGCCGGGCCAGCCCGGCTGGAATTCCACATCCGCCGCATGCCTGGCGGCGCCTTCACCAACGGCGTCCTGCCCGGGCTCCAGCCCGGCGACACGCTGATCCTGGAGGCAGCCCAAGGTGACTGCACCTGGCCCGCCGATGAACCTGAAGGCATGGATCACCTGGTGCTGCTGGCCACCGGCACGGGCTACGCGGGCGTGGCGCCCATCCTCATGGCCGCGCTGCAAAGCCGCGCGCTGAAGACGGTGACGCTCTACTGGGGCGGGCGGACGCCGGACGATTGCTATGCCGGCCAGATGCTGAACGCCTTGCAGGGCAAAGGCAACGGGTTCCAGTGGCATGCGGTGCTGTCCAAGGCCCAGGACGGCCAGGATGCCGATGCGGCCGATGACGCGCAGCATCGCCATGCCGGCCGGCACGTGCAGGACGCAGCCGTGGCGGCCGGCCATGACTGGTCCCGCAGCCTGGTTTACGCCTGTGGCAATCCGGCGATGGTGAGCGCGGCCCGTGAACGGCTGCTGGCGGCCGGCCTGCCCGCAGACCGGTATCGCGCCGAAGCCTTCCACCCGGCGGCCGGCGGCGCGGCCGGCATCGCGCCACAGCCTGAAGCGCATCCCTGGGAGCGCATCAGCCCGCGCTACACGCTGGCCGGCATCCTGGACGCGCGCCGGCGTTCCATGCAGGCGGTGGAAGAAATCGCCGCGCTGATGCAGCCCGGCATGACCACGCGCGAGGCCATCGCCGTGGCGGACGGCCACCTGCGCCAGATGGGCGCGTCCAACAACTGGCATCCGACCTATGTGCGCTTCGGCCCGGACACGCAATCGCCGCCCGTCCAGCCCACCGACTACGACCGCAAGCTGCAGGAGCACGACATCTTTGTGCTGGACATCGGGCCCGTGTGGGACGGTCATGAAGGCGACTACGGCGACACCTTCGTGCTGGGCGCGGACGCCGACCGCCAGCGCTGCGCCGAGGCCGCGCGCGAGGTGTTCAGGCGCGCCCGCCTGGCGTGGCTGGAAGGCCTGACGGGCGCTGCCCTCTACGACCGGGCCTCAGAATATGCGCGCGAGCTGGGCTGCGAGCTGGTGCGGGAAATTCCCGGACACCGGGTATCCGACTTCCCGCATGCGCTGTACGGCAAGCACCTGCTGGCGCAGGCGGACTTCGTGCCCGCCGACGGCATCTGGGTGCTGGAGATTCAGGTGCGCGATGCGCAGCGACCCATCGGCGCGTTCTACGAGGACGTACTGCTGCGCTAGCGCGGCGGCTGCCCCGCGCGCGGGTGCGACTGTCCGCCCGCCGCGCCGGCCCTAGCCCCGCTGGCTCAACGCCCGGCTGATCCGGTGCTTAGCCACCGTGGTCTTCGGCACGTTGAACGGGAACCAGCTGCGCACGTCCTCGTCCAGTCCGATGCCGTGCATGTAGTTGTAGATGGCCTTTTTCAATGCCTTGCCGAGAGCGTCGTGGTCCACGCCCGTGGGGTCATGGAAGCCGACGTCGTTCTTGGCGAAAGTGACCGGCGGCAAGGGCTTCAGAGTGACGCCGTATTCCTCGGGGTTCTTGCCCACCGGCGAATGCACCGTACAGGCAAAGCGGTGGAAAAAACCGCTCTGGATGCAGCCGTTGTCGAACAGCTGCCGCACGTATTCCAGCGCGTCCACGGTGTCCTGCACGGTCTGCGTGGGAAAGCCGTACATCAGGTAGGCGTGCACCAGGATGCCGGCGTCGGTGAAGGCGCGCGTGACCCGCGCCACTTGCTCCACCGAGACGCCTTTCTTCATCAGGTTCAGCAGGCGGTCCGAGGCGACCTCCAGGCCGCCCGATACGGCGATGCAGCCGCTATCCGCCAGCAGTTCGCAGAGTTCGGGGCTGAAGGTCTTTTCGAAGCGGATGTTGCCCCACCACGAGATGCCGGTGTTGCGGGCAATCAGTTCGGTCGCCAGCGCCTTGAGCGACTTGGGCGGCGCGGCCTCGTCGACGAAATGGAAACCGGTCTGCCCGGTTTCGCGCACGATAGCCTCGATGCGGTCCGCCAGCACCTCGGCGGACGCGCCTTCGTAGCGGCCGATATAGTCCAGGCTGACGTCGCAGAAGCTGCATTTCTTCCAATAACAGCCATGCGCCACCGTCAGCTTGTTCCAGCGCCCGTCGCTCCATAGCCGGTTCATGGGATTCAGCATGTCCAGCAGCGACAGGTAGCGGTCCAGCGGCAGGCCGTCCCAGGTCGGCGTGCCCACTTCGGCGAAGGCGATGTCGGGCTCGACCATGTTCACATAGCGCACCGCGCCCGTGTCGGCCTCCCGCAGGAAGGTGCGCACCAAGCGCTGGCGCGAACGCTTGCCCTGCACGTGCTCCAGCAGCGACAGCAAGGGGCGTTCGCCCGCGTCCAGGGTCACATAGTCGAAATAGTCGAAGACCCGCGGATCCTTCAGCTCGCGCAATTCGGTGTTGACGAAGCCGCCGCCCAGCACGGTGATGATGGAAGGATCATGCGCCTTGATGGTCTGGGCGATGCGGAAGGCGGCGTAAACGGCGCCCGGGAACGGCACGGACAGCAGCACCATCGTGGGCGTGTGGCGGGCCAGCGCCTCCGCGGTCAGGCTGCGCAGCATGTCGTCCACCAGCGTCGGCGCGGCCGCCAGCGCCTGGGCCAAGGGGTCGAACGTGGGCTGGCTGCCCGCCAGCGATTCGGCGTAGCGCACGAACTCGAAGCGCGAGTCCACCGCGTCCCGCAGCACGTCGGCCAGGTCGTTCAGATACAGGGTCGCCAGGTGCTTGGCGCGGTCATGCAGGCCCAGCGCGCCGAAAGCCCAGCCCAGCGGATCGCCGCCCTCTTCGTCCAGGTACACGTCCAGCGAACTGAAGCGCGGCCCCTCGGGCAGGAAATTGCGGCCGACGATGCGGTGCGCCAGCGTCGAATCGCGGCCCTGCAGGAAGGCGATCACGGGCGCGATGGTCGCCAGGTAACGCGCCTCCTGTTCCACGAAGGCCTGGACCGCGGGGCTGCGCTTGTTCGCCGGCAAGGCGGCGACGCGTTCCGCCACGGCGCGCAGGCCGTCGGCCGACAGCAGGCGCAGCACCAGGGCCAGCGCCAGGTCTTCCTGGAACGAGGTCACGCCGCGCGACCGCAGAAAGCCGGTCAGGTAGGCGGTGGACGGATACGGGGTATTGAGCTGCGTCATCGGCGGGATGACCGACAGCACGCGTAAAGGCAAAGAGGACATGAAGCACGGCAAGACTGCCGTCGAAGCGGGGATCGGAGCCATTATAGGCAGCGCGGCGGAACCGGCCCCGCCGCCCGGACAACGGCCGACGGGTTGCGCCTGCCGCAAGCGTCAAAGATCGCCGAGCACGCTGGGATCGAACCGCCAGCGGTGATCGCCATTGACGCTGCACACCGCCGTCGTCTTCTTGTGGCGCTTCGGGCCGATCTCCCTGAGCTTCAATTCCCCGTCGCATACGGGACACTGCCCGCCGATTTCCGTATAGAAAACCTCGCCAGCGCGATTCGCCTCCAGGTTGCACATCATGAAAAACCGCGAATAGCGCCTACGCTTCAGATCACCGCCAGTGTCCAGGCTAATGAAACTCAGGAAAATCAGGATGAACCACCACGCCGACATCCCCCAGGCGTAGACGCCCAGGGCGGTGATCGCCAAGCCTGCCGCGCCGCCTGTCAACAGCCAGGCCGCCTTGACGGGTTTGCCGCGCAGCCGCAGGGGCACGATGCTGTAGCGCTGGAATGCTTCAGCCCAGCTGCCGCGAGAAGCCGCAGCGGCTGGCAGATTGGCGGCGGGCTGCGGACTCGCCGTAGCTGACGGCGTCTCGGCCGCCGTAAAACTGCCCGCGTCCGATGCGAAGATGTCCTTGCTGCGCATATTGCCCAGCACTCTTGCGCATTCGCCGCACACGCTGTTCTTGCCCTTATGGGCGGCTCCGCATCTAGAGCAATGCACGCTATCCCCTCGCAGTGGAAACTTTGATCTGGCGCCATTATTACCATTATTCTTAGGCACCCGCCGCAACCGCATCCCGCCTGGCGTCATTCCATGCGCAACCGATCAGACCCATTCGCCCCGCCCCCGAAGCAACGGACCGTCCGCCTCAATTCCCTGCTCTGGATCCTCGAGCCTCTGGAACGCGACGCCGGTTATATGCGCCGCAAGATGTTCGGCTGCGACGCCGCGTACCTGGATGGCCTGCTGTACCTGGTGGCCGCCGACCGCGACGATCCCTGGAGCGGGCTGCTGGTGTGCACCTCGCAGGAACGCCAGGAGGCGCTGTTGACGGAATTTCCGGCCCTGCGGCCGCACCCGGTGCTGGGAAAATGGCTATACCTGCCCCAGACCGACGAGGACTTCGAGACGATTGCCGCGGCAATGGCGCGGCTGGCGCTGGCGCGCGATCCGCGCATGGGCGTGGCGCCCAGGCCGCGGGCCAGGCGCAAAAAAGGCTGACTCGCGCCGCGGCCGGGCGTCCTCAGCAGTTCACCGAACCCGCCGCCGCAAACGCCAATTCCACCCGATTGCCGCCCAGCGCCTTGGCCTGATACAAGGCCCGGTCCGCCGCAGCCAGCGCATCGGCCAGGGGCGGAACCTTGTCATCGAACTGCGCCAGCCCGACGCTGACCGTGGCCGGGATGCCGGCGCCGTCCTCCCGCCTCGACACCGTGCCGGCAAAGTGCTGCGCCACGGCCGCGCCCAGCACGGTGGCGCGCCGGGCGTCCTGACCGGACAGCAGCGCGGCGAATTCTTCGCCGCCGATGCGGGCGAGCAGCACGTCGGGGCCGAGCACGCAACGGGCCGATTCCGCGAAAAACTTCAGTACCTGGTCACCGGCCTGGTGGCCATGCCTGTCGTTGATCGCCTTGAATTGGTCCAGGTCGAACGCCAGGACCGCAACAGGCCCACGCCCTGCCCCGCCCTCGATGATGCGCGCGCCCTGTTCGAAGAACCACCGGCGGTTGCCCAGGCGGGTCAGGTAGTCGGTCTGCGATTCGCGCAGCAGCTGGCCATGGGTTTCTTCGCGGATCAGCTTGAGTAGCGTCATCGGCAGCACGATCGAATACAGCACGCCTTCGTACATGGTGAGCGTGCTGGCGGTCAGGTGTATGCCGGGACCATGCTCGGCCACCCACCAGGGCAAGATGAAAGCCCGAGCGGCGTAGACCAGCGCGTGGATGCTAACCGCCGCCGTCGCGATGCGCAGCGGCGTCAACGACCTGAGCGACTGGCAGCGCAGCAGCTCCCAAGCCGTCATGCCGCTGACCAGCGCGATCGGGAATGCGCTGACGTACTTCCAGACCAGATCTTCCCGCTGGGCGCCGGCCGCCAGCCAGATCAGGGCCATGACAATCAGCAGCCCGATGGAAGCGGCGCGATAGCGCCGGCCGCTGAGCGAAGCCGCGCCGTTCATGATCAGCAGATAGCCGCTGAGGACGATGAGATTGGCGACCGCCGAGCCCAGCGGGCTGGGCAGTTTCGCGCGAAACAGCACAACGGTACAGCCCAGGGCAAGCGTGGCGAAGCCCGCGGCCAGGATACGCAATGATCCGCTGCGGTTGGGATGGGTCCGATGCTCCCAGAACGTCAGGCCTGCACTGGCGAGCAGCGTTCCGATGATGATGAAGTAAAGGGTGAGGAGATCAACGTACATCTTGAATGCTTGGATATCGCGCCGCCGCATCGCGGGGCCAGCAGAAATTCTACGTGGGAAATATGTCGTTGAAACATAGCGTAACCCCTTGCACGGAGCGGTTTCTTTATATGTAGCGGTAGCGCGACACCACTGCCTCGCATGAAGAAACAATCGCGCTCAGTGGCAAATTTGCCACTCATCTACAATCCGTGGCGGTGCCGGTTGCCAACCGCAATCGGGCAGTAGCTCACAGGTAGTAATGACGCGCGCGAAGACACCCGCTTCCAAGAAGAGAAGTTCCCCCAGCAGATCCAAGGCCCGCGCCGGTTCCCGGTCCAGCGGCCGTTTCCCCCGGTTCCTGAAGGCCCTGCTGTTCTCGTCCCTGGCGAGTTTCGGCGCCGCCACTTATATGCTGAATCCGCAGTGGCGGATTCCGGCGCCCGTGCAGGACGTCATCACGCGCCTGGGCTGGCCGCAGCAGCGCGAACACGCGACGCCTGCGGCAGTACCGACCGCGGCGCGGACCGGGGCGCCAGTTCAAACAATGTTTGCGGAATGCCGGCAGTTCTTTCCGCATTCACGCCCGCCCGAAGTGCCGGGCGGCCAGAAGCTGCGCGAGGTGTGCTTTTCCGCCTTCGCCATCCTGCATGACGGGCAGACCAAGACGCCGGTGTTCGTGGCCGAACGCCTGAACCGCCAGATGCTGACCCAGGCCCAAGGGCAGCGCCGGACCGACAAGTTCTATGCCGAGGCGCGCTTGCCGCGCGCCGAACGGGCCGAACTGGACGACTACCGCGGTTCCGGCTATTCGCGCGGCCACATGGCGCCGGCCGGCGACATGTCCAGCCCCGAAGCCATGGCGCAGAGTTTCTCGCTGGCCAATATGGTGCCGCAGGACCAGACGCACAATGGCGGCGCCTGGAGCAGCATCGAGCAGGACACGCGCAAATACGTGATGCGCGCCGCGGGCGACGTGTACGTCTTCACGGGGCCGGTCTATGCCGACAAGCCCAAGACCATCGGTTCGGGAGTCGCCGTGCCCGCTTACATCTACAAAGTCGTGTACGACGCGACTTCGGGACGCTCGTGGGTGCACTGGCAGGCGAACGCCGCCAGCACCAAGGCCGGGCCGCCCATCAGCTACGAGGAATTCGTCAAGCGCACGGGGATCCGGGTGCTGCCGGCCGGGGGCTGAGGGCCGGGTCGACCCGCAAGCTCAAATCTTGGATTCGTAAAACTCCACCTCGATGCGGTCCGCGCTCAGGTAGCCGCAGAGATTGGCCGGGAAGCGGGCCCGGCTGCACGCGGCATAGGCGTTTCCGTACAGCACCGCATTCTGTAGAAAATTGCGGCTGAGCGCCGTGCTGTCGGACTGGATCGTCCGGGTGAGTTCAGCTTGCAGCCGCTCGCTCTCCGCGCGCATCGGCCGCAGGATTTCCGCCTCGAACTTGCGGGCCACGCGCGCTTCCGCTTCGCTCGCCGGCACGCTGGAATGCTCGGGGTCATAGGCGTCCAGCAGCTCATTCTTCGCGCGGCGCGCGCAATAGAACGCCTGATAATACGAGCCCGTCGCGGGCCGCTTGAGGCGGGCTTGCGCAAGGTAGATCAGCGACGGCACAGGGGAACTCCACGAGATCAAGGTGCTCGTCGTGCCCGGTTTCACCGTGCTCACGTATGTAGGCAGGCAGGCGCCAGCGGGTTCACGCCTGGACCGCAGGTCGGCCAGCCTCGCGGCGGCGTAACGATCGCCGTAGCGCAGCACATCCTCGTAATTGCCGCTGAGATGGCTACCTATGATGGCCCCTTGCGCCACCCAAAAACAGTAGCCATCGACAGACTGCCCATCTTGGCAATACGTCGCCAGCGCGCGCTTCATGCTGGGCCCCATGGCCTGAAAGCCCTCATCCAGGGCGCTGGAATACGCTTTGTACAAGGCCTCGCTGCTTGCCGTTCCCAAACCCAGCGGCGCCCCCAGGGTCGAAGACGCCAGCACGGCCGTCATGACCGACGCGAACAATGGCATGTCACTTCTCCTGTTGGGTGGCCGACAGCCGGGTGCGGTCACGCGCGTTCAATACCGAGTCGGGATAGCGGTACGCCCAGCGCCCGTCCCGGCACTGATAGACCCGCCCGCCGTAGACGACGGTCGAGCCTTCGCTGTAATAGTTCAGATGCGCGGCGTCCGAGGGCCGGGTGAAGTACTCGCAGGCCTGGCCGGCATAATCAAGCCCGGGATCCTTGGCCGCGGCCTTGGCTGACACCGATGGATCTGGCGCGCCGGCGGGCGCATTGCGCGGCTTGTCGCGGCTGGCGGGAGTGTTGCCCCAGGGATTCAGGGCGGGATCGGTGCTGTAACGCTCCTTGATCCGGTCGCGGTTGCGCAGGTAGTCGGCCTCCCGCTGCTTCGCGAGGGCCTGGGAGGCCGCACGCTGCGCGTCCTCATACTGTTGCCGCAACCGGTCCTGCGCGCCCTGGTCGAGCAGCGCGTCGTCCTGCTGGCTGGAATCGCGCAGATAGTCGCTCAACGCCCGTTGCGCCGCGTCGATGGCAGCGCCGGTGTTGTTGCGCGAGGAAGACGAGGAACGGGACGAGCCGGTAGCTTCCATGGCCTGCCCAGGCCCTGCCTGCGCCGAGACGCCGATGCCCGCAAGCACGATGGCCGCCACAAGGCGAACCGCGAGCGTGGCCATAGGAAAGCTCCCCGAGGAAGATACGGCAAACGCCGCCAAACCTGGGAACAGGCCTTGCTGATGGCCGGTCCGCGCGCGGCGCCTTCATGATAGATCGCGCCGTTCCCGCCGGAATCAGCCAAAGGGATGAGTCCGCCCTCCTAGCCCCGCTGCGCTGCCTCGATGGTCGCGATGTCGATCTTGCCCATCGTCATCATCGCGTCGAAGGCGCGCTTGGCGACGGCGGCATCGGGGTCCGAGATCGCTTCTATCAGCATGCGCGGCGTGATCTGCCAGGACAGGCCCCACTTGTCCCTGCACCAGCCGCAATCGCTGGCCTGACCGCCGTTGCCGATGATGGCGTTCCAGAGACGGTCGGTTTCAGCCTGGTCTTCGGTCGCAATCTGGAAGGAAAAGGCCTCGCTGTGCTTGAAGGCCGGGCCGCCGTTCAGGCCCACGCAAGGAATCCCCGCCACGGTGAACTCCACCGTCAGCACATCGCCTTGTTTGCCGGAGGGATAGTCTCCCGGGGCGCGCAAGACTTTGCCTACGGCACTGTCTGGAAAGGTCCGGGCATAGAACTGCGCGGCTTCGAGCGCGTCCCGGTCGTACCACAGACAAATGGTGTTTTTGCTAGCCATATTTATCCTCCTGCCGATAGTCCCGCGCACGCAGCGGCTGCGTGGAGCTTCGACGCATGCGGCGAGAGGCCAGGATCGGCCTCTCGCTTTCAGCCCTACGGCGTCACGATATTGAACCAGAACGGGAAGTCATCCAGCGCGCCGAAGACTTCCGCCAGCTTGGCCTGATCGCCCGTGACTTTCACATCCCCCTTGGCCATCGCATCCTTCAGCGTGGTCTGCTTCAGCATGATGTTGTTGAGCGTATCGCGGGTCAGCGACACGCTGGCGCTGGGCTCCTTGGCCTGCTTGCCTTCGGAATGGTTCAGCACGCTGTTGGCCATTTCCAGCATGTACTGCTGCTTGGTGTCGGTGAAATCCACGTTCAGCACCACATGCTTGCCCTCGGTCTTTTCCCGGTTCAGGCGCACCGCGAAGTAGTCGAACAGCATGTCCAGCGTCATGGCGCGCACGGTATCCGGGCTGGCCGTGTCCGGCACTGGCAGCTTTTGCACGCCTTCGCGCAGCTCCTTGGCGCCGGTCAGGTAGAAGTTGCGCCACGGGCCGCTTTCGGCCTGATAGCCCAGCTGTTCCAGCGCGTCGGCCTGCAGGCTGCGCGCCTCCTGGTTCTTCGGATCCGCGAACACTGCATAGTTGACGACCTCGGCCACCCAACGGTAGTCGCCCTTGGCATAGTACTCACGCGCCTTCTTCACCACCGCGTCCACGCCACCCATCATGTCGACGTAGCGCTTGGCGCCCTCTTCGATGGGCAGGGTGTGCAAGGTGGCGGGATTGCCATTGAACCAGCCCAGGTAAAGCACGTAGGTCGCGCGGACGTTGTGATTGACCGAACCGTAATAGCCCCGGTTCGAGAACTTGGTGGCGATGGACTTGGGCAGCTTGACCTGTTCGGCGATCTCTTCCTTGTTGTAGCCCATGTTGGCCAGGCGCAAGGTCTCGTCGTTGATGTAGCGGTACATGTCGCGCTGCAGGCTCAGCTGTTCGCGCACGTCCTTGTTGTTCCAGACCGGCCAGTGATGCATGGCGTACATCACTTCGACGTCGTCGCCCCACAAGTTCAGGGCTTCGTTCAAATACTTCGACCAGGCCAGCGGATCGCGGATCTTGGCGCCGCGCAGGGAGTAGGTATTGTGCAGCGTGTGGGTGGAGTCCTCCGCGGTGTTGAGCGCCTTCTTTTCCCGGATGTAGTACAGCATCTCGGCCGGCGCTTCGCTGCCGGGCGCGTACAGGAACTCGTAAGTCAGACCGTCGATGGTGCGCTTTTCGCCGGTCTTCTCGATAATGTCGGTGGGCGGAATCAGGGTGACCGTGCCCGCCGAGGTCGTCGTGCCCAGGCCCGCGCCCACCTGGCCGGTCGCGCTGGGCGGCAGCAGGTTGCCGTACATGTAGCTGGCGCGGCGGCTCATGGCGGTGCCGGCCATCACGTTTTCGGCCACGGCATGCTCCAGGAATCCTAGCGGGGCATAGATCTTGACCTTGCCCGCCTTCACGTCGGCCTCGTCCACCACGCCGCGCACGCCGCCATAGTGGTCCACGTGGCTGTGGGTGTAGATCACGGCCACGACGGGCTTCTTGGGGCGATGCTGATAGTAGAGGTCCAGTGCGGCCTTGGCCGTTTCGGTGGAGATCAACGGATCCATGATCGTCAGGCCTTCCTTGCCCTCGACGATGGTCATGTTCGACAGGTCCAGATTGCGCACCTGGTAGATCCCGTCGGCGACTTGAAACAGGCCTGAAATATTGATCAGCTGGGCTTGCCGCCAAAGACTGGGATTGACGGTGTCGGGTGCATCCGACCCTTCCTTGATGAAGCCGTATTTGTCCGAGTCCCATACCGGGTTGCCCTCGGCGCCTTTGATCATGCCGGCCGGCAGCGGGGCGATGAAGCCTTTGTGCGCCAATTCGAAGGCTGTCTTGTCGGCGAACGGCAGTTCCTTCAACAAGGCGGCGTTGGCGGCCTTGGTGGACGCTTCGGCGGGTTTGGGTCCTTCGGCCGACCAGGCCGGCGCCGCCAGCGCGATAGCCAGCGCGGTCAATACAGAGGGCGCCGCAACGCGGCGCCTGGGTGCCCGGTCCTGTTGGATATGGAAGAGCGTCGCGCGGTGAAGCAGCTGCATAGTCACTTTCTCCAGACGGGTAGAGGACAAACCGCCCGAAATGGCGGTCCGGCAAACAACGAAGTCAGGCGAATGCAAAAGGCAAGATCACACGTGCAAAAAAGCGGCAGGGCGTGACGGCCGAAGCGGCGGCAGTAACAGGAATTACAGGCGTGAACGGCATCACGCGGCGCTGTGTTGGCTTTAACGAACAAAGCCTACACATTTTTTCCCTTAAATCAATCGCGGATTGCAATTAATCACGTTTCGCATTGCGGGCAGCGCCCGCGCCATTTATCTTTGTCAAACTAGACGCGGTCGATACCCCCCTACGCATGGAATACTGCATGGAGTCTCGATGAGCCCCAGGGCAAACCCCACAGGCAGGCGCAAGCTTGGATTGCACGCGGTTCTGGTCGCACTGGCCGTGCTGAGCGTTGCCGTCGGTTTTTCCACCGCCATGTACTCCAGCTACCAGGTACAAAAGGCGCAGATCATCGGGAATGCCTTGGCCGCCAACCACGCGCGCGCCCAAAAGCTGGCCGAGGTCATCGACGTCTACATTGCCGCGCTGCACCGCCAGGCGCGCAATGCCGCAAGCCAACTCCCCGCTTCGATGGACAAGCCGCAAGCGCTGCAGAATGAACTGCGGCGCCTGGCCGGCCAGATCGACTCGCTGCACGCGGTCATGCTGGCCGACACCGCCGGCCGCATCGTTGCCCGCTCGCCCAGCGGCCAGCTCGCCGATGCGAAGATCCTGAGCCTTGCCGATCTGGGCGTGGGTCCCTCCGGCCCGAGCGCCTGGGTGACGACGCTATCCAGTACGCAGGCTGCAGTGCTTACCGTGGCCGAACCCGTGGCAGGCCCCGCTGGCGCGCCGCTGGCCCATCTGGCCATCGTCATCAAGCTGGACGCCGGCAGCGGCATGGACCGGATCATCGGCGAACGCGACGATATCGCCGGCATGTCCGTGTTCCTGGTCAGCGGCACCGGCGCGGTGTTGTACCGCAAGCAAGCAGGCGCCGGGGTATTCGATCTGGCCAGCATGGAACCCGCCCGACGGGACGGCGCCGCCCTGCTCTCGAATGCGAAAGGCGGCGCGGTATTGACCGGCTACGCACCCTTGGCCAAAGGCAATTGGGCGGTGGTGGCGCAACGCTCGCTGGATCAGGTGCTGTCGCCGCTGCGCGAATTGCTCGGCGACGCTTTGCGCGCCGCGATTCCCGCCATTGTGTTGACACTGCTGCTGGTATGCGGGCTGGCCTATGCCATTGCATCGCCGCTATCGCGTTTGACCCGCGCCATGACTGCGGGGAAATCCGCAGGCGTGGACCTCGGGCGGCTCAATGCCTGGTACGCCGAGGCCGACACCTTGCGCGACGCGGTCCAACTGACGCTGGACCAGCATCAGGACGAAGTGGGCCGTCTGAACACCCAGGCGCTGACGGATCCGATGACCGGACTGCTGAACCGCCGGGCCATGACCGAAGTGCTGGACGCTTACGCCGCGAACGGCACGCCCGTCGCGGTCATCGCCATGGACCTGGACCACTTCAAGCGTATCAACGACGCCTTCGGCCACATGACGGGCGACAAGGTGCTGATCGCGCTGGCCGAGGTGATCCGCGCCGGCCTGCGCGACCAGGATCGGGCTTTCAGGGTGGGCGGGGAAGAATTCATTGCGCTCTTGCCCACCGGCGCGGCCTCCCTGGCGGGCGAGGTTGCCGAGCGTCTGCGCGCGGCCGTGGCCCGGCGCCTCATGCCTGATGGCGTGGGCCGCGTCACGGTGTCCATCGGCATCGCGCTCTGGCCGCAAGACGGCGATTCTGCTTCCGAAGTGATACAGCGGGCGGACGAGGCCCTGTACGAGTCCAAGCAGACGGGGCGCAATCGCGTCACGCTGTGGCACGACAAGGCCCCGGCTGCGCCGCCCTACCCGACCAACCGTAACTGAACACCTGGTGACCATATGAACTACTCCCTACTGCTGGCGGGTCTTGCGGTCCTGTTCTTCGTACTGCTGTTGGTCGCGATGCGCATCGGCAAGCGCCTGGGCCATGGCGCCGACGACAAGAGCGCCGGCGCCGCGGCCATCGAGGCCTCCGTGTTCGCGCTGCTGGGCCTGTTGGTGGCCTTCACGTTTTCGGGGGCGGCCCAGCGCATGGCCGAGCGCCGCAATCTGCTTGTCCTGGAGGTCAACTCCATCGGCACGGCCTGGCTGCGCATCGATATGCTCAATGCCCAGGACCAGCCGAAGCTGCGCGACCAGTTCCGGCGCTACGTAGATGCGCGCATCGACTACTACCGCCACGTTCCCGACCTGGACCAACGCGATGCCATCGCGGCGCGGGTCGGGACGCTGCAAAAGGAAATCTGGACCACGTCCATGAGCGCCGCGCGCAATGCCGTGCCGCCGTTTGCGACGTCGTACATAGGCGCTGTCAACGACATGTTCGACGTATCCAGCGCGCAGACCGTGGCGCAGAAGGTCCATCCGCCCATAGCGACCTACGCCTTCCTGGTCTTTCTGGCCCTGGTGTGCGCCTGCCTGATCGGATCAAAGCTGGCTGTCACGCAACGCGACAGCATGCTGCACCAGCTGGTTTATGCCGTGGTCATGACAGCAGCGATCTACATCATCGTGGATTTCGAGTTCCCGCGGATAGGAACCATCCGGATCGACCAGAGCGACGCGCTCCTGGCTGCGCAGCGCCAAGCCATGGTCGACCCGCCCGCCGCCCAATAGATTTCCCGGCGCCGCAAGACTGGCTCGCGTTCACTCCGGAGATGACATGCCCATGCCCGTGAAGATGGCCAAACGACGCACAGGTTGGCTGCTTGCCCTGCTGGCCTGCGGGGCCACGCCGCCGGCCATGGCCCAACAGGGCTTGCGCCTGAGCCAGGACGACCTGCAGAAACGCGCCAACGGGGTACTCGCCATCATGTCGTTCTCCATCGTGCCCGACATCACGACCAGTTCCCTGAACATAGGCGGGGGCAGCGGATCGGTCTCGGGGTCCACCGAATTCGCCATGACGCAGCTGGGCGGCGGCGACACCATATCCAAATCGGTACCCATCTATCTGGAAGGCGTGCTCGCCGCGAGCCGCTACGACCCAACTTTCATCGCCACGCAGGGAGCGGAATCTCGATCCATCCCCACCAAATGGAACAGTTTTTCCGCCACCGGCGGCATAGGCTGGGACTTCAAGCTGACCGACGAACTGAAGCTGCGGCCCATCTTCAATTTCGCGCTGGGCAACGTCACCAGCGACCTGCGAGCGGCCAGTTGGTACGTGGGGCGTCAAACAGGCAAGGACATCAGCTTCCTGGACCGGGGTTCGCTCAACGCCTATGGCCTGGGCGGTTCGCTGATGCTGGACTACGAGCATTACCGCCCCGGCTATGAAGTCGATGTGGAGCTGCGCTATTCCGACATGCGCCTGCAAAGCTTCAGCAGCTCGGCGGCCGTCGAGGGGCATGCCACGGCGCAATCGGCCAATCTGTGGGCGCGCTACCGCGCCCCCACGGGATTCGTGATGCTGCAGCGGCCGCTGCGCTATGTGCTGGAGCTGACGCACTCGGAGTTCCTGGGCGACCAACGCGGCATCCTGGGATTCGACCGGCTGACCTCCGTGGGCGCTGGCCTGGAGCTGGATTCCAGCGCTTATGACGTGATCATCACCCGCACCCGGCTGGTGGGCCGTTATGTGTTCGGCACCAATGTGTCCGGCTTCTCGGTGGGCCTGGCGGTGAGCTTCTGAGCCGGGCCGCCGGCGGAATTGCGCCGGATTTGTTACTCCCCCCTTCCCGCCCGGCGATGCCAGACTGTTTCCAGGCCGCCGAGCAGCCAGGCTGCGCGCAAACCTTTGCGCCAGGGCGCCGGCCCGCGATAAGGAGGTATCGACACCATGACCGCAACCACCAAAGACACCCGCATGCGCATGCCCCCGGTCGTCTCGCCCCAGGAATGGGAAGCCGCCCGCCAGCAACTGCTGGTAAAGGAAAAGGCGCAGACCCGCGCCCGCGACGCCCTGGCCGCCGAACGCCGGCGCATGCCCTGGACCGCAGTGGCCAAGACCTATGCGTTCGAGGGGCCATCCGGCACTCTCACTCTGTCCGACCTGTTCGATGGCCGCCGCCAATTGATCGTCTACCGCGCCTTCTTCGAGCCGGGCGTGTACGGCTGGCCTGAACATGCCTGCCGCGGCTGCTCCATGGTGGCCGACCAGGTCGCCCATCTGGCGCATCTGAACGCCCGCGACACCACGCTGGTCTTCGCGTCCCGGGCGCCGCAGGCAGACATCGCGCGGCTGAAGGCGCAGATGGACTGGAAGATGCCCTGGTACACGCTGACCGACAGCTTCGATGGCGACTTCGGCGTGGACGAGTGGCATGGCACCAATGTGTTCTACCGCGACGGCGACCGCATCTTCCGCACCTACTTTCTCAACAACCGCGGCGACGAGCAGATGGGCGGCACCTGGAACTATCTGGACATCACGCCGCTGGGCCGGCAGGAAGTCTGGGAGGATTCGCCCGAGGGCTATCCGCAGACGCCGACCTACAAGTGGTGGAACTGGCACGACAGCTATGTGGCAGACGCGCCGCCTGACAAGAAATGGGTCGAGATCTCGGATGCGGGCGAAGCCGCGTTCCGGGCGCAGAGCGCAGCCGACGCCAAGCGGTGAGCGGGCGGGCGGCGGGACGGCATGGACTGGCACGGCGGTGCGCCGTATCCATTGGCAATTTAAATAACGAATGGATACACAAGCTCAAACAACAGCAATTATCGGGGTCCGATGGCCGTGCTAATTTATGCGCCCGCCGACCCTCGGCCCAGGCCCACCCGCGGCGGTGTCCCCGTCAGGCTGGCCAAGCCGGGCAGCCGCGCCCTCCTACCCCTATTTGACGAGAACCATGCACAAGAACCTCGAGAGCGACAGCCCCATCGCCCAGGGAAAAAAGCGGATGTCCAGCCTGCTGCTGGCGGCAGGCCTGGCCTTTGCGGCAGCCACGCCGGTCATGGCGGTGCCTCCGATCAAGGCGCATCAAGGCGCTCCCGCTGCGGCGCCCGCCGCGGCCCCTGCCGCGGGCGCCCCCTCGGGTTCGGCGCAGAAGACCGACATCCAGAACCAGGCCGCCTACGAGCGCCTGATGAACAACAGCGGCATCACGCTGCAGTGGCTCTGGTCCGCGCAGCGCGGCAAGTTGACCGCGACGGATGAAAACGACCTGGTCCGCATCGAGGGCACGCAGGCCAACCACGAGGGCACGCTGAAGATCAAGGGCGATATCGTCTCGATCGCCAGCGACCGCTTCGTCTTCCGCGGCACGATCCTGATCCTGGACGCGCCGGACAAGGGCCGGCGCTGCGAACGCAACGGCGAATTCGAGTTCCGCGCCACCGGCAAGCGCAAGTACTGGCGCCTGCAGCAGATGGAAGCCTGCGGCGGGCTGACCGACTACGTGGACGTGTATTACTAAGCCGAGCGGCAAGAAGGCTATGCTTGCGGCTGCATGCCGGCGGCCTCCCCATCCACAACCCGCCGGCCCCCGCCACGCGGCATATACGAGGAGGCTCGCATGATCACCGAAACGGACAAGCAACACTTGGCGCGATGCGTCGAGCTGGCGAAACAGGCGCTGGATGCGGGCGACGAGCCCTTCGGCTCGGTACTCGTGTCGCCCAGCGGCGAGGTCCTGTTCGAAGACCATAACCATGCGTCCAGCGGCGACCGCACGCGCCATCCGGAATTCGCGATTGCCCGCTGGGCCGCCAATAATGTGCCTGCCGCCGAGCGCGCCGCCTGCACCGTCTATACCTCCGGCGAACACTGTTCCATGTGCGCCTCGGCGCATGGATGGGTGGGTCTGGGCAGGATCGTCTATGCCTGCTCGTCCACCCAGTACCGGCAATGGCTGCAGGAATGGGGCGTCGCCCCGACATCGAAGGTGCGCCCGCTGGCCATCGCCGAGGTCGTCGATGGCCTTGCGGTGGAGGGGCCGGTGCCGGAATTCGCCGAGCAGGTCAGGCTGCTGCATCAGGAAAGAATGCGACGCCGGGCCCAGGCGCGGTAGCTCCGCCCGGACGGCGGTTACCGCCCGTCTCAATCGTCAGTCGCAATCCGCAGTATTCTCGCTGCACCGCATTATGAACAGGACTCCCGCATGCCCTCTGCCCTGACCAAGTGGCTCGCCAGCATCGCATTCGGCGCGCTCGTCGCCTGGGCCAGTCATGGCGTCCTCGGTCCGGTCATGCTGCGCATGTTCGGACTGGCGGACGCGACGGGGCTTGCCTATGCGGCAGCGCTGGACCGGATGCTGATCGCGACCAGCGTCGTGTCGCTGCTGACCGGTGTGGCGCTCGTCGCGGCGCTCGTGCGCATTCCCAATTTCCGCCGCCTGCTCGGCTGGGGCTGCGCGGTGCTTGGCCTGATCCTCCTGCTGACCCTGCTGGCCGGCCTGCTCGGCATGGAACCCGGCATCTTCAATCCGGCCACCGGCGGCAAGCAGGCCGCCAACGACGCCTATACGGCGCTGTTTTTCTGGGCACTGATTTTCGGCCTGCCTTATCTGGTGACTGGCCTGGCGCTGACCATAGGCGGCTGGGTCCTGATCCGCAGGAATCCCGGCCCCGGCGCCGCCAGGCCGGCATGACACCGGCGCCGCGCCCCCTTACAGTGTGAAATTACCGGGAGCCCAACTGGCTCCGCACTTCCTCTTTCTTCTCGCCCTATTCGCTCCATGTCCAACCTCATCGTCCACGGCGGCACCCCTTTGCGCGGCCGCGTCATCCCTTCGGCCAACAAGAACGCGGTGCTGCCGGTGCTGTGCGCCACCTTGCTGACCGACCAGCCGCTGCGGCTGCACGGCGTGCCCGACATCACGGACGTGCGCAAGATCCTGGACATCTTCCGCACCCTGGGCAGCGACGTGCGGCTGGACGAGTCCACCCGCACCCTGGACCTGCACCACCGCGACACTGCCTTCGATGCCGCCAGCCACCGGCTGCCCGAGGAAATGCGCTCGTCCATCATGCTGGTGCCGCCGCTGCTGGCGCGCTTTGGCGTGGCGCGGCTGGAAGACAACGTCAAGGGCTGCACCTTGGGCGTGCGCGAGATCGATCCGCACGTGGACATCTTCCGCTCCTTCGGCGGCGAGGTGGAACGCGCCAGCGGCTCGCTGCTGGTGCGCAGCAGCGGCCCCTTGAAGCCGACCCATCATTGGCTGGACTACGCCTCGGTGACGACCACCGAGAACTTCGTGCTGTGCGCGGCCGCCGCTCAAGGCGAATCGACCCTGACGAATGCAGCCTCCGAGCCGCACGTGCAGGAGTTCTGCCGCTTCATGGCGATGATGGGCGCGGACATCGACGGCATCGGCACGTCGCGCCTGACGGTGCGCGGCGGCGCCCGCCTGGGCGGCGGCGAATTCACCTTCGAGGAAGACTTCCACGAAATCACCACCTTTCTCGCGCTGGGCGCGATCACGGGCGGCGACGTGGTGGTGCGCAACAGCACGCCGGAAAACTTCCCCCTGATCGACCGCACCTTCGCCAAGTTCGGGGTGCAGATCGTGCACGAGAACGGCTGGTCGCGCGCGCTGCGTTCCGGGCCGCTGAAAGTGCAGACGCCTTTCACCAGCAATGTGCTGACCAAGGTCGAGGCGGCGCCGTGGCCCTATTTCCCGGTGGACCTGCTGCCCATCTTCATCGCGCTGGGCGTGTGCGCCGAGGGCAACGCCATGTTCTGGAACAAGGTCTACGACGGCGCGCTGGGCTGGACCGGCGAACTGTCCAAGTTCGGCGCGCACGTGTTCTCGTCGGATCCGCACCGATTGATCACCTTCGGCGGCCGGCCGTTGACGCCCGCGGTGGTTGAAAGCCCCTACATCATCCGCGTCGCCATCGCGCTCTTCATGATCGCCAGCAGCATCGACGGTCGTTCGGAGATCCGCAACGCCACGCCGATCCGCCGCGCCCATCCGCGCTTCGTCGAGAACCTGCGCAGCCTCGGCGTGCAGGTGGAATGGACCAGCGAGGAGTAAGCTCTCCAGATACGCACGCCACGGCGCGCAAAATGGGAGCAGGCCGACCGGCTCCCGGCGCGGCGCGCCGCCCCTCCCCGGGTCATGGCCCCCTCACGCAGGAGGCGTATCCCATGCCGCGCCCGAATCCATAGGCGGCCAGGGCCTGCTCCGCAGGCCCCTGTTTCAGAGGTTGTTCACGAAGCTGCACCTTCAAGGAGGTGTGTGATGAGCAAACTTTCCGATAGCGCCCTGGACGATCTGAAAGCCTCTGCCCGAGGCCAGGTCTTGAGCCCGGGAGACGCCGGCTACGAAGACGCCCGAAAAATATGGAATGCGATGATCGACCGCCGGCCGGCGGTGATCTTCCGCTGCGCGGGCGCGGCCGACGTGCGACGCGCCGTGGATTTCGCGCGCGACAACGGTCTGGTCCTGTCCGTGCGCGGCGGCGGCCACAACATCGCAGGCACCGCCGTGTGCGACGACGGCATGATGATCGACTTGTCGCTGATGAAGTCGGTGCGCGTCGATCCCCTGCGCGCCCGGGCCTATGTCGAGCCCGGCGCCACCCTGGCCGATTTCGACCATGAGGCCCAGGCTTTTGGCCTGGCGACGCCGCTGGGCGTCAATTCCACCACTGGCGTGGCCGGGCTGACGCTGGGCGGCGGCTTCGGCTGGCTGACCCGCAGGTTCGGCATGAGCATCGACAACCTGCTCTCGGCCGACGTCGTCACCGCGGACGGCAAACTGCTGCACGCCAGCGAACAGGACAACCCGGACCTGTTCTGGGCGATCCGGGGCGGCGGCGGCAATTTCGGCGTGGTCACCATGTTCGAATTCCAGCTGCATCCCGTTGGCCCCGAGGTTTATGGCGGCCTGGTGGTGCTGCCGCTGGAACAGGGCAAGGAAGCGCTGTCGAAGTACCGCGACGCGCTGGCTGCCATGCCCATGGAACTGACGGTTTGGGCCGTGCTGCGGCTGGCGCCCCCGCTGCCCTTCCTGCCGCAAGCGGTGCATGGCAAGCCCATGGTCGCCTTCGCCGTGTGCTATTCGGGCGATCCGGCCAAGGGACCTGCTGCCGTCGAGGTCGTGCGCAAGCTGGGCAAGCCTTATGGCGAACATCTGGGACCCATGCCGTATACCGCCTGGCAAAAGGCCTTCGATCCCTTGCTGACGCCCGGAGCCCGCAACTACTGGAAGTCGCACAATCTGGGCGGCCTGGAGGACGGGCTGATCGACGCCATCGTCGCGGCGGTGGAAAACCTGCCGTCGCCGCAATGCGAGATCTTCCTGGGCTACATCGGCGGCGTGGCCGGTGGGGTGCCGGTGTCCGCCACGGCCTATCCGCACCGCTCGGCGCAATTCGCCATGAACGTGCACGGACGCTGGGACTTCCCGGAAGAGGACGAGCGCTGCGTCGCGTGGGCCCGGACGCTGTTCCGCACCACCGAGCCCTATGCGCAGGAGGGGGTGTACGTGAACTTCCTGACGCAGGATGAGCCCGAACGTCTGGGCGCCGCCTACGGGCCGAACTTCGACCGGCTGGTCCAGGTGAAGACCCGCTACGACCCGCACAATCTGTTCCGGCATAACCAGAACATCAGGCCGGCGACGCCCTGACGGGAACGCGCGGCGGGGACGGTCTGGCAGACGCCGGATGTCCCTGCCGCGTTCGAGGCTGTCGCAGCGCGAACCCGCGCCTTCACAGCAGCTCGTCGTGCTTCGGACCCTGCGCTTTTACCCCCCAAATACCAAGATTCAGGGATACCAGCCCGCAGGCTGGACGCCTAAACTTCGGCCTATCTTTTCGCCGTAACGATTTGTGCGACGGCTTTCGTTTTGATGCATTTGCGATGACGCGGCGGATTCGCAGCTGAAACGCGCGCGTCCGTCCCGTACAGGAGCAAGGCTTGAACCACGTTTACCGGCTGGTGTGGAACCGTAAATTGCGCGTCTGGCAGGCGGCATCGGAATTGGCGTCGCAGTCGCGCGGCGGCGGTTCGCAGGCCGGCAGAGCCGTAGCGGCACGCGCGTTCCGCCCGGTGCTGTGCATGGCGCTGGGGATTGCCCTGTCGTCGCTGAGCACCGCCCTCCAGGCCGCGTGCACACAGGCGGGTATGGTTGTGACGTGCTCGGGGAATGCCGATCCCGCGCAACCTGGCTATGCCAACGCTACAAACAACCTCCAGGTCATTTTGGACAGCTCCGCGACGCTCGGCGTCCTGCCCGCTGGTGGAGGCGCGGCGCTAAGCCTGACCGGCAGCAACGCGACCTTGATCAACGACGGCAGGATCGACGCCAATCTGCTCGGCAGGCCCCAGACCCTGTCGGGCGGGGTTGCGGCGGGCAATGCTACCGCCCACACCTTCAGGCTCACCAATAGGGGATGGATAGGCGGAACCACGGGGGCTGACAACGTCCTGCCAAATCTCAGCGCCATGGCGATAGCCGTGCAGAATGGAACCGGAGGAACCAGCCATCTGAGCAATGCGGGCACGATCCGCAGCCAAACGATCCCGGGCATATCGATCCAGGCCGAGGATATCCCCGTGGTCGCCGTTTACGGCGGCGGCAACGTGGACTTCGTCAATGAAAGCACGGGCACGATCACCGGCCGCGTGGCTTTCGAGGCCTCGGGTACGCCCGGCACGGGCCACAGCTTCGTCAATGCCGGGACCATCGACGGCAGCGTATGGTTGGGCCAGGGCGGCAACAATACCTTTACCGCGGTGTCGGGATCCTCGGTGAGTCGGGGCCAAGGCTACGCCACGGCGGATCTGACCGTCCTCGGCATGCCCAGCCTGAAATTCGCGCCGCCTGGCACGGTCAACGGCGGCCTGGGCGCCGGCAATACGCTGGTGCTGCAGAATGTCCTGCCGACGAACGGTACGGGCACCGGCACGGGCGGACCGAGCACCACGATTTCCGGCGACACATACATCAACTTCCAGAACCTGCGCGTCAACAGCGGCACCTGGACGTTGACGGGGACGGCGCTGGCCCATGGCGGAAACGTCGAGCTGAACGGCGGCCTGGTCACACTCGCCAATAGCAACGTGCTTGGCCCGGGCCAGGTAAACGCAAACGGAGGCTCCCTGGCCGCCGGCATCGGCATGACCCTGGGCAACGACTTTGTGCTCGGGCCCCAGGGCCTGACGATGCAGGGCGCCAACGCGATCACACTTGCAGGCGGACTGTCCGGCGGGGGACACCTGACGCTGAACGGTACCGCCCCCGTCATCCTGAGCGGGACCAACAACTACGCCGGCGGCACCACCGTGGGCCAGGAAGCGGAGCTGCGAGGCAATGCCCAGAGCCTGCAAGGCGACATCGCCGTCGATGGCGCGCTGGTATTCACCCAGGCCACCAGCGCCACCTATGCGGGCAACCTTTCTGGCGGCGGCTCCCTCACCAAGGAAGGCGCAGGCACCTTGACGCTGACCGGCGCCCACACCTACGCCGGCGCCACCGCCATTTCCGCCGGCACGCTCGCGCTGGCCATGTCTGGCCGCCTGCCTGCCAGCCAGGTATCGCTGCAATCCGGCGCAACGCTGGACCTGAGGACGGCCTCCGGTCAGACCATCGCCGCGTTGAGCGGACTCGACGGCAGCGTCATGCTGGGCACGAATGCGCTGTCCCTGAACGGCAGCACCAACAATATATTCGGCGGCGTCATATCGGGCTCGGGCGCACTCATCAAGTTGGGCACCGGGACGCAGACGCTGACCGGCAGCAACACTTTCACGGGCGAAGTCATCATCAACGGCGGCACGCTGGCCGTCGGGGCGGGCGCCCTGCCGACGAACTCGGCCATCTGGATCTATACCGGCGGCACGTTCGATCTGTCTGCCGCCGGCTCCCTGAGTATTGGCACCCTTGGCGGCAACGGCGGCAGGATGGAACTCGGCGCCAGTACGCTGACCGTCGGCGGCGGCACCTATGCGGGCGTGGCTGGCGGCACGGGAGGAATCAACAAGGCCGGAACCGGCACGCTGACGCTGAACGGCGTCAATACCTACCGCGGCCCCACGCTGGTGCAAAACGGGGCGCTGCGTATCGGCGGGGACGCCTCGAAGTCGACGGCCAGCCTCGCCAGCAATGTCAACGTGGCAGGCGGCGCCTCGGTGGGCGGCTTCGGCAGCGTCAACGGCAATGTATCGATCGCGGCAAACGGCCGCCTGGCTCCCGGCAACCCCGGCGGCACATTCACCATCAACGGCAACCTCGTCATGCAGCAGGGCAGCGTGGCTGCCTTCAGTTTCGGCGCGCCAGGCACGGGTTCCGCTCCCGGCGCGGGCCATAGCGTGACGGTCAACGGCGACCTGACGTTGAACCGCGTGCAACTCGAGGCCAGCGATGCCGGCGGATTCGGCGTCGGCCTGTACCGGCTGTTCGACTACACCGGGAATCTGGCCCTGGGAAATGGCGGCATCCTGCCCGCCACGGGCCTGGGGATCCAATACCTGGCCGGAGCCAAGCAGATCAATCTGATCAATAGCGCCAACCTCGAACTCAACTTCTGGAACGCCAACCGGCAGGCTGGCGCCACCCAGCTGGGCGGCGGCTCCGGAGTCTGGTCGCGCACCGATGCCAATTGGACCGATGCCGTCGGCACGATGACGTCAGCTCGCCAGCCCGCTGATGCATTCGCCATCTTCGGTGGCGCCGCAGGCACGGTGACCGTGGACACGGCAACCGGACCGGTCGAGGCCAAAGGCATCCAGTTCGCCAGCGACGGCTACCGTCTGAACGGCGACTCCCTGGCATTGACCGGAACCACGCCAGGCGCGGCGGGCGAATTGCGCGTGGGCGATGGCAGCCTGGCGTCCCGGGCCTGGACCGCCACCATCGACAACGTCCTCACGGGCGCCGGCATCGACAAGACCGGGCTGGGCACGCTGGTGCTGAACGGCGCCAATACCCATACCCAGACCACCCGCATCAGCAGGGGCTCCCTGTCGGTGTCCAGCGACGCCAACCTCGGCGCGGCGACGGCCGGACTGGACTTCCAGGGCGGCACGCTGCGTGTCACCGGCACGGGCTTCCAAGGCACCGCCCGCAATATCAACCTGGGCGCGGCAGGCGGCGGCTTTGACATCGCCGACGCCGCCAACACCTACACCGTCGCGCAAGCGTTGTCTGGCAACGGCAAGCTGGCCAAGCTCGGCGCCGGCACGCTTGTTCTCACCGGAAACAACTCCTATCTGGGCGGCACGACGGTCCAGGCGGGCACGCTGCAGATCGGCGATGGCGCCGTCTCGGGCAGCATCGCCGGCAACGGGTCCGTCGAGGCCGGCGCCACCCTCGCGTTCAAGCGCAGCGACCGCTTGGTTTTTGCCGGCGATCTGAGCGGCGCGGGCGAACTGCGCCACGCCGGCACGGGCACGCTGGTGTTGACTGGCCAGAACACGCTCACGGGCGCCACGACCATCGAGTCCGGCACGCTGCAAGTGGGCGATGGCGGAACCTCGGGCGCCGTGGCGGGCAACATCGTCAACAATGGCAGCCTGGTCTTCAACCGCGCGGACGATATCCGCTATGCCGGCGCGCTTTCCGGCAGCGGCGCGATGGCCAAGGCGGGCGCGGGTTCACTGGTCCTGACGGGCGACAGCAGCGCCTACGCTGGCGCCGCGCAACTGTCTGCCGGCACGCTGCAGGTGGACGGCAAGCTGGGCGGCCAGCTCCACGCCGGCGCCGGCACGACGCTGGCCGGCAGCGGCACGCTGAATGAGGTGACCATCGGCGCTGGCGCCACGCTGGCGCCGGGCAATGCCGCCTCCCCCCATGGCCGGCTGAATCTGCTGGGCGACCTGAATTTCAAGCCGGGCGCCGCCTACCGCGTCGCCACCACCGCCGGCGGCCTGCACAGCAGCGTGCATGTGGCCGGCACCGCCAGACTGGCCGGCTCCGTCGTGCAGCTTGCCGAGAACGGCAATTACGCGCCTTCGACCACGTACGCCATCCTGACTGCGGACCATGGCGTGCAAGGCCGTTTTGATGCCGTCTCCAGCAACTTCGCATTCCTCTCCCCGTCGCTGAACTACGACGCGAACAAGGTCAATCTGGTGGTGAGCCTGAAGCAGGTTCCGGATAACGGCGGCACGCCTCCTGTGGACGGTGGGACGCCTCCCGTGGACGGTGGCACGCCTCCCGTGGATGGCGGCACGCCTCCCGTGGATGGCGGCACGCCTCCCGTGGACGGCGGCACGCCTCCCGTGGACGGCGGCACGCCTCCCGTGAACGGCGGCACGCCTCCTGTGGATGGTGGCACGCCTCCCGTGGACGGCGGCACGCGCCCCATCGAGTTCGCCGACGCCGCGGTCACCGGCAACCAGCGCGCCGTCGCCCGGGCGCTGCAAAGCCTGCCTGGCGGCAGCGCGCTGCGCCTGCATGTGCTGAACCTGCCCAACGGCGCGCCCCCCGCAGCCTTCAATGCCCTGTCTGGCGAGTCCCACGCCAGCGCAATGTCAGGCCTGCAAAGCACGGCCAGCGCCTTCATCCAGGCGCCGCTGACGCGCCTGCGCAGCAATCTCAACGCTGGCTGGATGCCAGGCGCGCCGACGGCGCAGTTGGGCCTCGGCGATGCAGCCTCCCTGCCCCGCCCTGCGGCGCAACCCCTGTGGACGCAGGTCTACGGCACCTGGACCACACTGGACGGCGACGGCAACGCGGCCAAGACCACCCAGTCCGACACCGGCATCACCATCGGCGGCGACCAGGCCGTCGGCGGCGGCTGGCGCCTGGGCGGCGCCCTGGGCTACAACAGCGGCCGCAGTCGGACCAGCGACCGTGCTTCCAACACGCAAGCCGACAGCTACAGCCTCACCGTCTACGGCGGCAAGGCCTTCGAGGCGGGCGCTGGCAAGATCAACCTGAGC
The DNA here is from genome assembly GCF_017355315.1 of Achromobacter sp. SD115. NCBI lineage: Bacteria > Pseudomonadati > Pseudomonadota > Betaproteobacteria > Burkholderiales > Alcaligenaceae > Achromobacter > Achromobacter sp. SD115. Next base: position 227,634 of record NZ_JADIJM010000001.1, read on the forward strand.
CTGGGCGCGGCCTACACCTGGCACGACCTGGATACCCAGCGCAATACGGCCGGGGCCGGCCTGGACCAGACGCTCAAGGCCAGCTACGGCGCCAGCACCGGGCAATTCTTCGGCGAGCTCGGCTACGCCGTGCCGCTGAACGACCGCATCACCCTAGAGCCCTTCGTCGGCGCGAACTACAGCGACCTGCGCACGCGCGGCTTCTCGGAATCCGGCGGCGACGCAGCGCTGCGCGGCGAGAGCGGCCGCAACACTGTAACGACCACGACACTGGGCCTGCATGCGCTAAGCACTTTTGAAAGCGCCGGCGCCCGCGGCCAGGTGCATGGCACGCTGGGCTGGCGCCATGCCTTTGGCGAACGCAATCCCGCCAGCACCCTGTCCTTTGTCCAAGGCAGCGACGCGTTCACCGTCACCGGCGCGCCGATCGCGCGCGATGCGGCTGTGATCGAGTTGGGCGTGGGCATCGAGGTCAGCAAACGCACCACGGTGGCAGTCAGCTACGGCGGGCAGTACGGCGGCGGCAACCGCCAGAGCTCAGGCACACTGGACGTGCGATATCGATTCTGAAGGGCCAGGGTCAGGCCCATGGCCTGGCCCTCGCGACGCCTGCTGAAATCCCGCCACGCGGGAAAAATTTGTTAATGTGTTCAGCAGCCCCCCCATTATGAAAAAGGAGCGCTCGGAACAATGGGTAATCTTGTCTTATTGCTGCTGGGCGTAGAGTACCTGCGCAAACGTGCCCGCGCCTTGTACGTCATCGGCGGCCTGCTCCTGCTCATAGGCGTTACGCTTTTCATCGATGCGCTCGACAACGCGGTGTATTTCCCGCTGAATTTCTTCGCCGCCCTGTTGGTCATCGAGGGCCTGGCCACGCTGATGATCGCCAAGTCGGGGGTGGGTGGCCAGCGGGTGCTGCGCTATGCCAAGGGCGCCATCGTGCTGACCGCCGGCATGCTGGTCCTGGTCGGCGACCATCACGGGCACTTCGTGCTGTCCATGCTGTTCGGACTGATGTTCCTGGTGGACGGGCTGATCCAGTGCATGGCCGCCTATGTGGTGCGCTACGAACGCTGGCGCTACGTGTTCGCCTCGGGCGTGGTGGAAATACTGCTGGCCATTTTCTTTTTCCAGCCCTACCCCACCCACTACGTCGGCACGGTGCCGTACTGCCTCGGGCTGTTCCTGGCGTTCTCCGGCCTGCGGCTCCTGTCCCTGGCGCGCCGGGTCCGCAACCTGGACTCCAACCCGGCACTGGACGTCAACCCTCATCCGGACTTCATGCCCACACGTGCCGAGAGCCCGGCGCAAACGGTATTCGACGGCCCGCCTCTGGAATCCGAGCGCGCCTTGACCGTCCACGTCTGGACGCCGTCGGGCTCGGCCAAGAACGAAACGCGCAACTATCCCGTGGTGAACCGCTACATCGCCGCCGTCGACATCAATGGCGTCGTGTCCACCGGCCACGCGGCGCTGGAATCGCCGGAAGGCGTGTACATCAGCCTGTATCCGGCCCAGGAGATCGACCACTCCCCCGAACAATTCGGCACGCTGCTGCGCGCCACGGCGGAAAACAACGTTCCCGGCGTGTTCCAGCCTGACTACGCCACCGAATCCAAGGCCTGGACGCCGTCGACGATGCGGGTGCGCATCCGCAATTACGACGCGGCCAAGCTGCAGACGTTCTGGGACGAATACCGCAAGACCACGACCTACAACCTGACGTACCGCAACTGCTCCAGCTCCGTGTCCAACGCCCTGGAGGCGGCGCTGGACGGCGTAGTCGGCCGCCTGCACGGCCCCGGCGCCGGATGGCGCGTGCTGCTGCGCCTGCTGCTGACGCCGGAGTTGTGGGTGGCGGCGCAGATCCGCAAGCGCGCGTTGACCATGGCCTGGACCCCGGGCCTGACGCTGGACTATGCCCGCGCGCTGAGCATGCTGGCCGACCCGCGTCCGTTCGGCTGGTGGAAGATGTCGCAGCACGCCCTGAGCCAGATCGCCCGCATGCGCGCTGGCTGGCGCAAGCAGGACCGCAACGCGCATGCCCGCAACGCGGAGCAGGCCGAATCCTCGCAAGGAGCGCAATGACGGGCGTCCACACCCCGCCTTGCGCATGAAGACGCCATGATCCTGCAGATAGCGATCGGGCTGGGCATACTGGTCAGCGCCGCCTGGGGCGCGGCCGCCCTCTGGTTCCAGTCGCCGTTCGCCGGCCGCGCGCGCGCCATCCTGCCGGCAGCCTGGCTGGCGCTCGCGGCCGCGGCGCTGACCGGACTGATAATGGGAAAGTCCCTGCCCGCCTGGCTGTACGCCGCGCTGCTGCTGGCCCTGCTGGCGTGGTGGCGCCTGGGCGTGCGCGCGTCGAACGAGCGCCAGTGGATGCCGGAGGTGGCGCGCCAGACCGAGGGGTCGGTCGAGGGCGACATCGTCACCCTGCGCAACGTGCGCAACTTCGACTGGCGCACCCGCAGCGACTACGACGTACGCTGGGAAACCCGCTCCTACGACCTGTCGCGCCTGGACGCGGTGGACCTGGCGCTGTCGTATTGGGGCCGGCCGGCCATCGCCCACGCCATGGTGTCGTTCGGCTTTGCCGACGGCCAACACGTCGTGTTCTCGGTGGAGATCCGCCGCAAACTGCACGACGTGTTTTCCGAAATCGGCGGCTTCTTCCGCCAGTACGAACTGTCGGTGCTGGCCTCGACCGAGGAAGACAGCCTGCGCGTGCGCACCAATGTGCGCGGCGAGGAAGGCTATCTGTACCGCGTGCACATGCCGGAAGGCGCGGCCCGCAAGCTGTTCCTGTCCTATGTGGAAACGGCCACGCGGCTGGTGAAGAAGCCGCGCTTCTACAACACGCTGACGGGCAACTGCACCACCATCGTCTACCGGCTGGCCGACCAGATCGTGCCGGGCCTGCCGCTGGATTACCGCGTGCTGTTTTCGGGCTATCTGCCCGAATACCTGTACCGCCTGGACGCGCTGGAAGGCGCGGACAGCCCTCAGGCCTACCGGCAGGCCGGCCACTACACGCAACGCGCCCGCGCGACGCTCGACCCGGCGCAGTTCTCGCGCAATATCCGGCGCGGCGTGCCGGGCGTGCCGCAGGCTGCCGCCCCCGATCAGGACGACGCGGGCGTACCCGGCGCGGGCGCGCGCAGCAGCGCTACGTAAGCCCCCAGGGTCTCCGCGTGGCGTTCTTCCGCGCGCAACCCGACGTGGCCGTCCGCCCTGACGACCAGCAACAGGACATGCCTCACGCCCAGCCGTCCGGCCATCGAGGGATCCAGGTAGCCGTCCACATCGTCAATGTCCGCATTCGCCGTCAAGGCGATCACGGCTTCGATGATGGAGCCGTCGGATAGCGGCTCGATCGCGGCACGGACCTGGGCCAGCGCCTCCCTGGGCGTGCGCGGACCGCCAAGAATGAAGACCGTGTGGCCTCTGCGGTTGGTGTGGTCGTGCAACATCCCCTCGCCTCCCGCCGCAAGACGGATCGGGATCTGGTCCGGTAGCCGCTGCCCCGGCGAAACGGGGTCGTGCCGGTCTCCCATGACGATGGGTGAATCGGCGTAGTCGATGTCCAGCTCCGCCTCGGCCACGGCCTCATGATGCTGCGAGGCGCCGTCCTCGAAGGCCTTGCGGATGGCGGCATTGCGCTCGCGCAACACGTCCGGATCGGTGGCCAACTGCGCGCTTTCGGCCTCGTCGCCCGATGCCAGCACGCGCTGTGCGGCGGGACGGCGCTCCGCCTGGTAGCTGTCGAGCAGCCAGTCCGAGCACTGCCCGCCGCACACCAGCGCCAGCTTCCAGGCCAGATTGACGGCGTCGTGCAGGCCGGTGTTCATGCCGTGGCCCTGGGCCGGACTGCAGGTATGCGCGGCGTCGCCGGCCAGCAGGACGCGGCCGGCACGGAACTGCCGCGCGACTTTCGTGTAGCAGCGGAAGCGCGCCGGATGGGCAACGTCCTCGAAGCGGGCTTCGGGCAGATAGCGCCGCAGCGTGGACAAGGCATCGGCCACCAGATCGGAGTCTTCGGCGCTGGGCCGCAGATACACGCGCCAACGTTGGCCGGGCAGCGCCGTCAGGATGACCGGGATGCGGTCCAGGTAGGCGTAATTGGCTTCAAAAATCTCGGGCCAGCCACTGACCGCGGCATCGAACACGGCCCAAGGCTGGCTGATGTCGTGGCCGTCCTGTTCGATGCCGGCTAGCGCGCGCACCGTGCTTTGGTGACCGTCGCAACCTATCACCCACTGGGCCAGCACTTCGATCTCGCCGGCCGGCTGTTCGATCCTGGCCAGCATGCCGTCCGGCCGTTCCCGCAGGTCCACCAGCTTGCTTGCCCGCTGCACGCCGCCGCCGTGGCTGGCCAGATAGTCGGCGAGGATGGTCTCGGTGACCTCTTCCGAAATCCCGATGTTGTAGGGATAGCGGCTGCCGCAAAGGTCCAGATCGATTTCGCCCAGCACCTTGCCATCGGCGTGGATGCGCGCGCCGCGCTGCTTCACGCCTGCCCTCAGCAGCGGTTCCACGATGCCCAGCGAATCGAATATCTCCAGCGAACGGGGATGGACCACCGTTGCGCGGTCCCATTCCAGCGGCCGCTCATGCGCATCGATCAGCAGGCATTGCACGCCGCGCCGTTGCAGTTCGGCGGCGGTGAGCAGGCCCGCCGGACCGGCGCCAACCACCAGGACTGTCGTTGCGATCACCATGATGAGGCCTCTGGAAACGTCGAGGCGGCCCGTATTGCGCCTCGGCACGAATCCAAAAAAATAAGACCGGGCATGGCCAACCGTCAAAGATATTGAGGCTTACGCCGCTGGCATGGCTTGCCGGGCCGGTCTCAACCTTTTGGACCGATCCGTCGCGTTTCAGGGATGGCCGGCCAGCTGCGCGGCCTCGCCCAGCAGCGCGTCCAGTAGGCGGCGCGCCGGCACCGTCAGCGGCGCGTCGGCGCGGTGCGTCACGTAGATGACGGTCTTGGGCAAGGGATCGGCGAGGTCGAGCCGGACCAGTCCTAGCGCCGGGCCGTAACGGTCCAGAAACCCCTGCGGCATGATGCCGATCAGGTCCAGCTGCGGCATCAGCGCCAGCAGCGTGGAGAAGGACTCGCATTCGAGCTGCAGGTGCAGGGTGCGCGCCTGCGCTTCATCGGCATAGAGCGCCCTCGGATCGCCCGGCCCCTGCGCCGGCCCGGTCAACACCCACGCCGCCTCGGCCAGCTCGCTCAGCCGCCGCGCGCCTGCCAGCGGATGCGCGGCGCGCGCGACGATGACAGACTGGCTTTCGAACAGCGGCTGCACCGCCAGGTCGCCGCCGCCGCCCGCCTCGGGCAGCGGCCCCAGCGCCATGTCGAGTTCGCCAGAACGGATGCGTTCCAGCGCCTGCGGATACAGCGTGTCGCGCACCCGCAGCCGCACCTGCGGCCAGCGCGCGCCATAGCGCGCCACCGCGCCCGGCGCCAGCAAGATGGCGGCGGCAGGCGACACGCCCAGCGTCACCTGGGCTTCGGCGCCGCGCAGATGCCAGGCCAGGTCTTCGCGGGCCTTTTCGATTTCGCGCATGACCACGGCGGCGCGCGCCGCGAGGATCTCGCCGGCCTGCGCCAGCCGCACGCCCTTGGGCGTGCGCACCACGAGTTCAGCGCCGACCTCTTCTTCCAGCTGGCGCAGCGATTTGGTCAGCGCCGGCTGCGACACGTTGAGGACTTGCGCGGCGGCGCGCATGCTGCCGGTCCGGGCCAAGGTAAGCAACAGGTTCAGATGCTGGAGTCGCAAGCCGGCTCTCCGGCCGATTACCTGGGGTAATCGACATCAAAACAATTCAAGGGATGCGCGCGCAGGTCGTCGATAGAATTCCTGCATACCCCATCGGAGACAGGAGCCTAGCATGACCCGAGGCGTGAAGAACATTCTCTTCATCATGTGCGACCAGCTGCGCTACGACCATCTTTCCTGTTTTGGCCACCCCAGGCTGAAGACGCCGAATCTGGACGCGCTGGCCGCGCGCGGCATGATCTTCGACCGGGCCTATGTGCAGTCGCCCGTGTGCGGCCCCTCGCGCATGAGCTACTACACCGGACGCTATGTGCATGCGCACGGCGCCAGCTGGAACTTCGTGCCGCTGAAGGCCGGCGAGATGACCATAGGCGACCATCTGCGGCCGCTGGGGGTGCGTTCCGTGCTGGTGGGCAAGACGCATATGCGCGCCGACGCGGCGGGCATGTCGCGGCTGGGCATAGACCCGGCTTCCGTCATCGGCCGCCGCATAGCCGAATGCGGCTTCGACGCCTACGAACGCGACGATGGCATCCACCCGTATTCGGGCCACGATCCGGACCCGCGCTACAACGACTATCTGCGCGCGCAGGGCTATGGCGGCGACAACCCCTGGGAGAGCTGGGCCAATTCCGCCCAGGACGCGGACGGCACGGTACGGTCGGGCTGGTTCCTGAAGTACTCCAATCTGCCCGCGCGCGTGCCCGACGAGCATTCGGAAACGCCGTACATCACGCGCCGGGCGATGGACTTCATCAGCGAGGCCGGCGAACAGCCCTGGTGCCTGCACCTCTCCTACATCAAGCCGCACTGGCCCTATCTGGCGCCGGCGCCCTACGCCGGCATGTATGGCGCGGAAGACGCGCTGCCGGTGGTCCGCTCCGACGCCGAACGCGCCGATCCGCATCCCGTGTACGCGGCGATGATGCAGCATCGCGTGTCGGCGACCTTCTCCGAGCCCGGCGTGCGCGAGGCGGTCATGCCCGGCTACATGGGACTGATCAAGCAGATCGACGACCAGCTCGGCGTGCTGTTCCGCTTCATGGAGGCGCGCGGCCTGTTCGACAACACCATGATCGTCTTCACCTCCGATCACGGCGACTATCTGGGCGACCATTGGATGGGGGAAAAGGACCTGTTCCATGAACCCGTCATCCGCATGCCGCTGATCGTCTACGACCCGGACCCGCGCGCCGATGCGGCCCGCGGCACGCGCTGCGCGGCCATGGTCGAAGCGATAGACCTGGCGCCGACCTTCCTGGAAGCCTGCGGCGGCGTGCCGGTGCCGCACATCATGGACGGCCGCTCACTGCGCCCCCTGCTGTTCGGCCAGAAACCACAGGATTGGCGCGACCACGTCATCTGCGAATACGACTACGCCTTCCAGGATTCGCGCATCGCGCTGGGGACGCCGGCGCGCCAGGCCTGGCTGCGCATGGTGCGTGATGAACGCTGGAAGTACGTGCTGGCCGAAGGCTACCGGCCGATGCTGTACGACCTCCAGGAAGACCCCAATGAATTCGTCGACCTGGGCGCGTCGCCCGCGCACGAGGCGGTGCGCCGGCGCATGGAGGACCTGCTGTTCCGCTGGGCGCGCCAGCCGCGCCAGCGCGCCACGGTGGCCGACGGCACCATCGAGTCCATTGAAGTCCAGCCGCGCATATCCGAAGGCGGCATCCTGATCGGCTATTGGGACGAAGCCGACCTGGCACGCGCCCGGCAGACCTTCAAGCCCCGCTTCGCATCATCCAACCCGCTCGTGAAGCCGACGCTGGATCGGCTCTCGCAATCCTGAGGAGTGCACCATGATTCTCGAAACCCCCGACATCACCCGCGCCCAGGCCGGCCTGGACGGCGTCTCCTGGAACATCCTGGGCCAGGTGTACGTGCCCAAGCAGATCAGCCTGGACAGCATTTCCTGGCACGCCACTTTCCCGGAAGAATCCTTCGTGCCCCCGCACGTGCATCCCAACCAGGACGAGTACATCTTCGTGTTGGACGGCCGCATCGACCTGCTGCTGGACGGCAAGAAAACCTCGGCCGGCCCGGGCGATCTGGTGCGCATGCCCCGCGGCGTCCCGCATGCGTTCTTCAACAATTCGGGCGTCGCCGCCACCGCGCTGTTCTGGGCCGCGCCCGCCGGCAAGCTGCTGGAGCTGTACCGGCGCATCCACAACATGTCGAGTCCGGCGGAGGTGGTGGCGGTGGCGCCGGAGTACGACGTGATCTTCATGCCGCCTGTTTCGTCAGCGGCCTGAACCATGCGCCGCCGCACGCTACTGAAGGGCCTGTCCGGGGCCCTTGCCTGTACCCTGCCGTGGTCCGCGCGGGCCGCGTACCCGGACAAGCCCGTACGCATCATCGTGCCGCTGCCCGCGGCGAGTCCCGCCGACGTGCTGGCGCGCGTGGTGGCCGAGAGGCTACAGCGCCTGTGGGGACAACCGGTAGTGGTGGAAAACCGGCCGGGCGCGACCGGCATGATAGGCCTGGACGCCGTCGCGCGGGCCGCGCCCGACGGCTATACGGTAGGCATCATGTTCCTCAGCCACACGGTGCTGCCGGCGCTGTTCGGCAAGGTGTCCTACCGCACGGACGGCGATTTTGCGCCGATCGCCAATCTGGTCTGGCTATACAACGTGTTGATGGTCCCGCCGGGCAGCGAATACACCGACGTGCGCAGTCTGGTGGAACAGGCCAAGCGCCAGCCCGGCAAGCTCAGCTATGGCTCCGGCGGAAACGGCTCGCCCGCCCATCTGCTGGGCGCGGCCTTCTGCCAGGCGGCGGGCATAGACATGCTGCACGTGCCGTTCAAGGGCCCGGCGGAAGCGGCGCAGGCGCTGATGGGCGGCTACGTGCAGACCATGTTCGCCACCGCCTCCGTCGCCGTGCCGCTGGCGCAGTCCGGCAAGCTGCGCGCGCTGGCCGTCACGCGCGACGGCGGCATGAGCGCCCTGCCTGGCGTACCCACGCTGGCCGAGGCCGGCGTGCCGGCCTACAACCTGAAGGAATGGGAGGGCATCGTCGCGCCTGCAGGCACGCCGCCGGACCTGATCGCAAAATGGAACAGCGCCATGCAAGCCATCCTGGCCGACGCCGGGGTGCGCGACAAACTGGCCGGCCTGGGCATGGAAGCCGCCCAGCCCAATACGCCGGCCGAGTTCACGGGACTGATACGGGGTGAGCTGCAGCGCTGGTCGGCGTTCGTGTCGGACCAGAAGCTGCGCAACGGATAGGCCGCCGCGCCCTTGGGGCAGGCGTACACGCGCTCGCCTGCCCGCCTCGTTGTCGCGCCGCCGGAATGCCCGTCGGGCTGGAGCCGGCGGCTTGCGCGGCCGCTTGGCTGCCGCTTACCGGGCGACGCCTCCCACGCGTCCCAGAAACTCCAGCACCGCCAGATAGGACCCTTCGTTGCCTGCCGCATTGGCGCTGGGCGTTCCGCCCGCGTCCAGCAGCAGGCCGGACATCGCGTGCGGCTTGCTGATCAGGGTGGCGGGCAGGCAGGGATAGTGCACGTGATGGCCGGCGCCCATGCAGACATGGTGGAAAGTCGGCAGGCCATGTTCCTGGCGCCGGCGCATGACGATTTCCGAGTACGCGGTGCTGGGCCAGAAGCCGTCATCGGAAGCGCTGACCAGCAGCACCGGACCGGGATAGTTCTCGACCGGAATGCGGGCGCGCTCGAACGCGGCGCTGTCGCGCGTGGCGCTGAGGAAGGCGTGGGTCTGGCGGTATGGCGGCTGCGAGGCGTAGGCCGCGTCCCAGTTGGCGCTGGCGTTGTCCTGCCACAGATGCGGCAGCGGCTCGCCCGCCTTGGTCCAGACCTGCGCGTCGCGGCCAGTGCCAGGCGCGCCGGCGCTGACCACGCCGTGCATGACGGGCGACGGCACGTAGGCGACCACCGCGCTGACCAGCTCCGGATAATGCGAGGCCACCAGCAACGAAGTCTCGCCGCCGCGGCTGATGCCGGACAAGGCCACGAAGCCGTCGCGCGGCGCCAGTTCGGCGCGGGCCCAGCGCAACACGTGCTGGAAGTACTCCAGCGGCATGTCGTTCAGATACTTGGGACGGCCCTCGTAGTTGAAGATGGCCAGCGCCAGGCACTGATAGCCACGGGACGCGAACAGCGCGGCGCGCGGCGCGTTGACGCCGCCTGACGAGCCGTTCATGTAGATCACCAACGGGTGCGGGCCAGGGCCTGCGGGCGTGTAAAGCTCGCCCGACAACGTCATGCCGCCCACCTGCTCGCGCACCGCGCGGTGTGTCACGCCGTCGGCCAGGAACTCCTGCACCAGGGTGGCCGTAGCGGTGTGGCGTCCATCGCTGGCTTCGATGCGGATCACGAGCGGCTCGGTCCGGTCTGGCGGGAACACCACGCTGGCGATGTCCTCGCACGCCATGGACCAGACGATGCCCATCGCCGAGGGTTCGGCATAGCTGCCGGACACAGGGCAATCGCGGGCCAGGTCCAGGCTGCCGTCGTGGCCGGCCACGAATACGGCTTGCGAGCGCCACGGCGCGCCGCACATCGTCATGCTGGCGGTGACGGTGATGAAGGCGTAGGCCGGAAAGCCACTCACGCGGATCTCGCGCGCCACGTCGATCAGGGCGCGTTCGGGGGTAACGGTAATGCTGGGTTGTTCTGCCACGGTGGCTCCTTAGCTCTTCAGGTCGGTCTTGGGCACGCCGTTGGCCTTGATCACCTGGGCCCACATGGCGGATTCGTCGGCAATGACCTTGTCCAGATCGGCCGAGGACGTGAACTCCACGGTCACGCCCTGGTCGGCGAACTGCTGCACCAGGCTGGGATCGCGCGTGCCTTCACGCACCGCGTTCTCCAGCGCGGCGACCACCGGAGCAGGCATGGCGGCCGGCCCGGAAATCATCATGCGGGTATAGAGCTCGAAACCGTCCACGCCCGCTTCCTTCATGGTGGGCACATCCGGCAGGCTGGAGAGACGCTTGTCGGACGTGACTGCCAGCACCTGCAGCTTGCCCGACTTGATGTTGGGCAGCGCCGAGGTCGGGAAGTCGAAGGTGCTCTGCACCGTGCCGGCCATCAGGTCCAGCAGCGCGGGGCCGCTGCCCTTATAGGGCACGTCCTGGAACTGGGTGCCGGTCTTGGACTGGAAATGCAGCAGCGCCAGGTGATTGATCACGCCGCGTCCGGCGTGCGCGCAAGTGATGTCGCCGGGCTTTTTCTTGGCCAGCGCAATGAATTCCTGCACGTTCTTCACCCCCAGGTCGGGGTGCACGATCAGCAGCATCGGCGACTTGCCCATGGAACCCAGCTGCTTGAAGTCCGACTGCTGGTAAGGCAGGTTGTTGTAGAGCAAGGGGTTCAGGATCATGCCGTTGGTGCCGGCAAAGCCCAGGGTGTAGCCGTCCGGTTCGGCGCGCGCCACGGCCACCGTGGCGATGATGGCCTGGCCGCCGGGACGGTTTTCCACCACCACGCTCTGCTTCAAGGTCTTGCCCATGCGCTCGGCCAGTGCGCGCGCCGCGATGTCGGTCAGTCCGCCTGGGGCAAAGCCCACCAGCAGGCGCACGGGGCGGGTCGGAAAGGTGTTCTGCGCCCAGGCGGGGCGCGAGATCAGGGGCAGCGCGGCAAGCGCGCCCAGGGCATGGCGGCGGGTAAATCGCATACAGCTCTCCAGGCAAGGACAACGCCCCCGCGCCCGGGAGAGGCCGCGGGGCATAGCAATCGAAGGGAAAGAACGCGCGGACCGCTCACCTTACGATAAGCTGTCACGACTTTAGTATGTTGTATGCAATACCGCCAGCAGGCTATCTAGGGATATCCCGAAGCGTCCAGCAAGAAAGCAAGCCTTGTATTTCGCCAAACGGTATTTAGTATGCGATTTGACGAAACCCCTCGGCTGCTAAGCCTTGGTCATCAGCTTCTTCCACCCTTCCAGGCCCAGCCGCTTCATCGTGTCGATGTTCTTCTCGTAAATCTCCGCGGCGTCCGGGAAGGATTCCACCGCGCGGTCGATGCTGTCTTCGCGCAGCAGATGCAGGATCGGATACGGCGAACGGTTGGTGTAGTTCTCGATGTCGTCCGGCTGCGTGTCGGCGAACTGGAACTGCGGATGGAAGGTAGCCACCTGCAGTTCGCCCACCAGGCGCATGCGCTTGAGCAGGCGGTCCGACAGTTCCTCGAAGTCGTTGAAATCCAGAAAGTCATCCAGCGCGTCCGGGATGATCAGCAGCGTGGTGTCGATCTTTTCCGGGTCGGATTCGGCCAGCAGCGCCAGCTCGTCCTGCAGGTCTGTGAGGACGCCTTCGGCGTCGGTGGCGTCGCTGACGGCAAAGCGGATCTGGTCCTTGACCTGTACCGCCTTGGCGAAGGGACAGAGGTTCAGGCCGATGACGGCCTGGTTCAGCCAGTGCTTGGTCTCGGCGACCACGTTGGCGTAGGCGTCGGAAGTGGAAATCATGGGGGTCCATCCTGGAAAAAAGAAAAGCGCGGGCGTTGCGGCCCGCGCTAAGGACAGCGTCGCCGCCGCTTACGCGGTGGGCATGGCCGCCATGGTCTGGGCCACGGCCGCGGTCAGTTTCTTGCCGTACGGCACGTGCAGGAATTCATTGGGGCCGTGGGCGTTGGACTTGGGGCCCAGCACGCCGCAGACCATGAACTGGGCCTTGGGGAAGCCCTTCTGCAGGATGCTCATCAGCGGAATGGTGCCGCCCTGGCCGATGTAGCCGCAGGACGCGCCATAGTATTGCTGCGAGGCGGCGTCCAGCGCCTGGGTCAGCCAGGGCGCGGAGGCCGGCGCGTTCCAGCCGGTGGCAGCGCCTTCGTTGGCCTTGAACAGCACCTTGGCGTTGTAGGGCGCGTCGGCTTCCAGCAAAGCCTTGATCTCTTGCGAGGCGGCCACGGCGTCCACCAGCGGCGGCAAACGCAGCGACAGCTTGAAGGCCGTGCGCGGACGCAGCACGTTGCCGGCGCTGGACAGCGGCGGCAGGCCTTCGGCGCCAGTCACCGACAGGGTCGGACGCCAGGTGCGGTTCAGCAGCGCCTGTTCGGGTTCGGTCGTCATGGGCAGCACGAAGCCGCCGTCGGCGCCGCAGCTCCAGGGGAAACGGCGCCAGACTTCGTCGCCCAGGATGCGCGCGGTCGCGTGTACTTGTTCCACGCGATCGGCGGGAATCTCGCAATGCAGGCTCTGCGGCAACAGGCGGCCGGTACCGCTGTCTTCCAGGCGGTCCAGCAGATGGCGCAGGATGCGGAACGACGACGGCACCACGCCGCTGGAGTCGCCCGAGTGCACGCCTTCGTCCAGCACCTGCACTTCCAGCGTGCCCGACACCATGCCGCGCAGCGAGGTCGTCATCCAGAGCTGGTCGTAATTGCCGGCGCCCGAGTCCAGGCATACCACCAGGGCCACGTTGCCCAGGCGGTCGCGCAGCGCGTCCACATAGGGCAGCAGGTCGTAGCTGCCGGATTCCTCACAGGTTTCGACGATGCCCACGCAGCGCGGACGCGGAATGCCCTGCTTGTCCAGCGCCATGATGGCGGTGAGCGAGGCGTACACGGCATAGCCGTCGTCGGCGCCGCCGCGGCCATACAGCTTGCCGTCTTCGAGCTTGGGGGTCCAGGGGCCGAGGCCCGCGCGCCAACCGGAGAATTCGGGCTGCTTGTCCAGGTGGCCGTACAGCAGCACGGTGTCGCCGTTGTCGCTGCGGGTGGCGGGCGCGTCAAAGAAAATGACGGGCGTGCGGCCCGGCAGGCGCACCACTTCCAGCTTCAGGCCGGAGACCTTCTGCGCCTCGACCCACTGCGCGGCGTCGCGCACCACGCGCTCGATGAACGCGTTCTTTTCCCAGTCCGCGTCGAACGCCGGGCTCTTGGCCGGGATGGCGATGTAGTCAGTCAGCGCCGGGATGATCTCGTTGTCCCATTTGTCGTCCACGAAAGCCTGCAAGGCCTTCGGGTCCAGGGTGGGAGGAAGAGCGTCTTCGGGGATGCGTGCGTTCATGGCGCGGGATCCTGTGTGCGGAGGGGGATAGGCAATCCGCTATTTTATGCCTGCGCGGCGCGGCTGGCATCTTTTGTCCCTGATTGTTGTCGGTACGGGGAAATGGTGCCGCCATCCGGCCCTGGTTTCGCCGCCACGGTTTCTGCCGGCGCGTCGGTCCCGGCCCAAAAACGGCAAAGCCCCCAGACGCGATGCGCTGGGGGCTAAGACGGGACTCAACCGGCCAGGCTTGATGGCCCGTCCCGCAAGGACTTCAGGCGCCGAGCAAGGCCGGTTCGCCGCTGCGGCCCACGGCCAGCGCGTCGGCGTCGATCACGCGGCCGGTTTGCAGCTTGAACACCGCCACGGCTTCGCGCAGGCGCTGCGCCTGAGTCTCCAGCGAGGCTGCGGACGCCGCAGCCTCTTCGACCAGCGCGGCGTTCTGCTGCGTCACGCTGTCCATCTGCGACACGGCCTGGTTGACCTGCTGGATGCCCTGCGACTGCTCCTCAGAAGCACTGGAGATCTCGTTGATGATGTCCGTCACGCGGCGCACCGAGGTCACGATTTCCTGCATGGTGGCGCCGGCGGCTTCCACCTGGTCCGAACCGATGGACACCTTCTGCACCGAGTCGTCGATCAGGCCCTTGATCTCCTTGGCGGCGGCGGCGCTGCGCTGCGCCAGGGCGCGCACTTCGCTGGCGACCACCGCGAAGCCCTTGCCCTGCTCGCCCGCGCGCGCCGCTTCCACGGCCGCGTTCAGCGCCAGGATGTTGGTCTGGAAGGCGATGCCGTCGATCACGCCGACGATGTCGGCGATACGGTTGGAGCTGTCGGCGATGCCACGCATCGTGCCGACCACGTCGCCCACCGCCCGGCCGCCGCGCGAGGCCACCTCGGACGCCGCCACGGCCAGTTCCGAAGCGCTGCGCGAGCTTTCCGCGTTGTTCTTCACGGTGGAAGACAGCTCGTCCATGCTGGCGGCGGTTTCTTCCAGCGAAGCGGCCTGCTGCTCGGTGCGCGAAGACAGGTCGATGTTGCCGGCGGCAATTTCGCGCGCGCCGGTGTGGATCTCTTCCACGCCCAGGCGTACGGCGGATACCGTGCGGGCCAGGCTGTCCTGCATGCGCTTGACGGCGCCGTACAGCACGCCGATTTCGTTGTTGCCGCGTTGCTCGATGCGGTTGGTCAGGTCGCCGGCGGCGATGCGGTCGAACAGGCGTCCGGCTTCATGCAGCGGACGGAACACCGAGCGGCCGAACACCGCATACAGGCCCACCACCAGCGCGGCCACCACGACCAGCAGGCCGACCAGCACCGCGATCGCTGCGTTGATGCGGGAGGAAGCCTCGCGCGCCACGCGCTGGCCGACTTCGTCGGCGTAGTCCAGGTACTTCTGGATGGCCGCTGTGAAGGTGAGGCCCAGCGGCGTCACTTTCTCCAGATTCAGTCGACCGGATTCCTGAGCGTTGCCGGCGCGGATGGCCGCGATCATCGGCACGATCGCATCGCGGTGATAGACGTCGTAGGCCGCCAGGGCCGCGTCCAGCAGCGGCTTACCCTGGGCCGAGGTTTCCGGCGTCTTGCGCACCAGATCGATCAGCTCGCCCGCCTTCTTGGTATAGCCGTCCAGGCGCTGCATGCTGGCCAGGTTGTCCAGGCTCTTGCCTTCCATCAGGGCGGTCTGGGCGGACAGCAGCACCAAGCGGGCGCGCAGCAGTTCAGTGCCGGCGCCGTTCACGGCATTGGCGCGGACCAGGTTGGTGTCCAGCAGGACTTCGATGGAATTGCGGTTGGAGGTCAGCTGCTGATGCACGGCGATGCCGGTTAGCAGGAAAAGCGCGAAGAAAACGGCTAAAGCGGTCGTCAAGACCGCGCGAATACTGAGATTCTTGAACATTGGGGTCACTCCGGGTTGCGTATAGCGGCTACCTATGCTTTACGACAGGTTGCAATGAAAAGTTAAATATCTCATTGCGTTGCACGCCTCGAATCCAGAGCAGGCTTGACGGAACATGAAAAACGCCCCGCCATTCGGACCCAAGAGGTCCAAATGGCGGGGCGTGTCGCACGCGCCGGGAGACAAGTCCCGGCGGCGGCTACTGCCTTACTTCAGCCAGACGCGCGCGTTGCGGAAGATGCGCATCCAGGGGCTGAACGCGCCGCCCGCATCCGCCTTGCCCCACTTTTCAGGCGCCCACGACATCATGACGTTGCGCGTCACGCGTTCCGGGTGCGGCATCATGACCGTGAAGCGGCCGTCGGCGGTGGTGACGGACGTCAGGCCGGCGGGGCTGCCGTTCGGGTTGAACGGGTAGGCTTCGGTGACCTGGCCGCGGTTGTCGATGTAGCGCGCGCCAGCCAGCACGCGGCTGGCGTCGCCCTGCTGCGAGAAGTCGGCATAGCCTTCGCCGTGGGCCACGGCGACCGGGATGCGGGCGCCTTCCATGCCGGCGAAGAAGATCGACGGCGACTTGGCCACTTCGACCATGGACAGGCGGGCTTCGTACTTTTCCGACTGGTTGCGCGTGAAGCGCGGCCAGAATTCGGCGCCCGGGATCATGGGCGCCAGCGCGGCCATCATCTGGCAGCCGTTGCACACGCCCAGCGCGAAGGTGTCGGGACGAGCGAAGTAGGCAGCGAACTGGTCCGACAGCTTGCTGTTGAAGCGGATGGTGCGCGCCCAGCCTTCGCCGGCGCCCAGCACGTCGCCGTAGCTGAAGCCGCCCACGGCCACCAGGCCCTGCACTTGCGCCAGGTCCACGCGGCCGGACAGCAGATCAGTCATGTGCACGTCGATGGCTTCGAAGCCGGCGGTGTCGAAGGCCCAGCCCATTTCCACCTGGCTATTGCAGCCCTGCTCGCGCAGGATCGCCACGCGCGGACGCTTGCCGGTGTTGATGAACGGCGCGGCCACGTCTTCCTGGGGATCGAAGTCCACGTTGGGGCTCATGCCCGGATCCGTGGCGTCGTTCCAGACGTCGAGCTCGGCCTGGGCGCAGGCCGGGTTGTCGCGGCGCGACATGATGCGGTAGGACACCTCGCTCCAGGCGCGGCCGAGTTCGGCGCGCGGCTGGCCCCAGACCTTCTTGCCGTCGCGGTAGAACTCGACTTCGTCGGCGCCGTTCAGGCCGCCGATGACGTGCGAGTGGGCCGACAGGCCCGCGCCGCGCAGCACCTGCATGACGGCGTCGCGCTGGGCGGCAGGCACCTGGATGACGGCGCCGGCTTCTTCGGAGAACAGCGCCTTGAGCGTCAGTTCCTCGCGCTGAACCGCCACCTGTTCCGGGCGGATCTTGTAGTCGCCCCAATCCGCCGATTGCGGATCGAAGGTCAGCATGTCCAGGTTGACCGAGATGCCGGTGCGGCCGGCGAAGGCCATTTCGGTCAGGGTCGCGAACAGGCCGCCATCGGAACGGTCGTGGTAGGCCAGGATGGTGCCGGCTTCGGCCAGGGTGCGAATGGTGACGAAGAAGGCGCGCAGATCCTGCGGCGCATCGATGTCCGGCACGGTTTCGCCGACCTGGTTGTAGGTCTGCGCCAGGATCGAGCCGCCCATGCGATGGCGGCCGCGGCCCAGGTCGATCAGGATCAGCACGCTGTCGCCCGCGTCGGTGCGCAGCTGCGGGGTCAGGCTGGCGCGCACATCGGCCACGGGCGCGAAGGCCGTGACGACCAGCGACACCGGCGCCACCACCTGGCGCTGCTCGCCGTCCTGTTCCCAGGACGTCTTCATGGACAGGGAATCCTTGCCCACCGGGATCGACAGGCCGGTGGCCTGGCACAGTTCGCTGACGGCGGACACGGTGTCGTACAGCGCGGCGTCCTGGCCGGCCACGCCGCAGGCGGCCATCCAGTTGGCCGACAGCTTGATGTCTTCCAGGCGCGCCACGTCGGCGGCGGCCAGGTTGGTCAGGGCTTCGGCCACGGCCATGCGGCCGGAAGCCGGCGCGTCCAGCATGGCGATCGGGGTGCGCTCGCCCATGGACATGGCTTCGCCGCGGAAGCCTTCGTAGTCAGCCAGGGTCACGGCGCAGTCAGCCACCGGCACCTGCCACGGGCCGACCATCTGGTCGCGGCTGGACAGCCCGCCCACGGTGCGGTCGCCGATGGTGATGAGGAAGGACTTGTTGGCCACCGTGGGGTGGCGCAGCACGCGGTAGGCGGCTTCGGTCAGGTCGATGCCGGCCAGGTCCAGCGGCGCGGACACGCCGGGCAGGCGCGTGACGTCGCGGGTCATGCGCGGCGGCTTGCCCAGGATGACGTCGATCGGCACGTCGACGGGACGCACTTCGGCTTCGCCTTGCGGGCGGATCGTGTCCAGGCCCGGCAGGCCCTCGCCGTCCACCACGCGCAGTTGGCGCTCTTCGGTGGCCACGCCCACCACCGCGTAGGGGCAGCGTTCGCGGCGGGCGATGGCGTCAAAGCGTTCCAGGTCCTTGGGCAGGATCGACAGGACGTAGCGTTCCTGGGATTCGTTGCTCCAGACTTCGGCGGGCGACAGGCCGGACTCTTCCAGCGGCACGCGCTTCAGATCGAAGATGGCGCCGCGGCCAGCGTCGTTCACCAGTTCCGGGAAGGCGTTGGACAGGCCGCCCGCGCCCACGTCGTGGATCGCGATGATGGGGTTGTTCTCGGCCTGTTGCCAGCAGCGGTCGATGACCTCCTGGGCGCGGCGCTCGATTTCAGGGTTGCCACGCTGGACGGAATCGAAGTCCAGTTCGGCCGAGTTGCTGCCCATGCTGATGCTGGAGGCGGCGCCGCCGCCCATGCCGATGCGGAATCCCGGGCCGCCCAGCTGGATCAGCAGCGCGCCGGGAGGAATCACGTCCTTGTGCGTCAGGCCGGCATCGATGCTGCCCAGGCCGCCCGCGATCATGATGGGCTTGTGATAGCCCCAGCGCGTGCCGCCGGCGGTCTGCTCGAACGAACGGAAATAGCCCAGCAGGTTGGGACGGCCGAATTCGTTGTTGAACGCCGCGCCGCCGATGGGGCCGTCGATCATGATGGACAGCGGCGAGGCGATGCGCTCGGGCAGGCCGTGGTGATCGGCTTCCCAGGGCTGCAAGGCGTCGTCGAAGCGCAGGTGCGACACGGTAAAGCCGGTCAGGCCGGCCTTGGGCTTGGAGCCGCGGCCGGTCGCGCCTTCGTCGCGGATCTCGCCGCCGTTGCCGGTGGAGGCGCCGGGGAACGGCGCGATCGCGGTCGGGTGATTGTGCGTTTCCACCTTCATCAGCGTGTGCACGGTGGTGTCGCGGCGGATGTACTTGGCGCCTTCGGCGCCCTCGCCCGTCACGCCCGGCACACCGGCCTGGAAGCGCTGCGCGGGGCCGCCTTCCATAATGGCGGCGTTATCCGAATAGGCCACCACGGTGCCCTGGGGCTGCGCCTTGTGGGTCGCGCGGATCATGCCGAACAGCGTATTGGGCTGTTCCTGGCCGTCGATCACCCATTGGGCGTTGAAGATCTTGTGGCGGCAGTGTTCGCTGTTGGCCTGCGCGAACATCATCAATTCCACGTCGGTGGGATCGCGGCCCAGGTCGGTGAAGGACTTGGCCAGGTATTCGATTTCGTCGTCCGACAGCGCCAGACCCAGCGAGGTGTTGGCTTCGGCCAAGGCTTCGGCGCCGCGCGCTTGCACGCCGACGGTGCGCATGGGCTTGCCGGCCAGCGGCTGGAACAGCGCCTGGCCGTCGAAGCTGGCGTCCACCACGGTTTCGGTCATGCGGTCGTGCAGGCAGTCGGCCGCGCGCGCCAGCATGGCGTCGTCGAAGGATTTGGTACCCAGCAGGCCGCGCTCGGGGGTGATCACGTAGCGCACGCCGCGTTCGATGCGGTGCACCGAGGCCAGGCCACAGTTGTGGGCGATGTCGGTGGCCTTGCTGGCCCAGGGCGAAATGGTGCCCAGGCGCGGGATCACCAGCAGCGACAGGCTCTTGGCCGGCACGTCGCCGGTGGCGGGCGTGCCGTAGTCCAGCAGTTGGGTCAAGTGTTGCTGCTGCTCGGCCGTCAAGGCCGCGTCGGTGCTGACGAAGTGCTCGTAGCGGGCGGATATGTCGGCCACCGGCAGGCCGGCTTCCTTCAATTGCGCCAAAAGACGATCACGACGGAAGGAGGACAGGACGGAGGAACCAGGCAGATGCTGAACTAGGGACACGATGCGGGCGCCGTATAAAGAGAGGAGAGCAAAAAGAGATTTTACCTGTTTAGGGGGTTTTCCCGGAGCCGTTGTTCGATCCATGCCGGACAACTCCGTTTCTGCCATTGTTACAAAAGAATTCCAAGCGCCGCGCGGCAGGATGCTGCGTAGCAACATTCGCGGCAAAAGCCCGCTGCCGCGAAACTTTCTCGATATCGGCGGCCTTCGAGGCACAAAATTTATGCTGCGTCGCAACATGTTGCAGCTATCCCGCACCACGGGAAAACACGAACTTCCGGCCCCACGGCGCGACGGTAGGATGCAGCGACCCCATAAATGAATAGCGCCTACCCGGCGCTGGCCGTTGCCTCACATGTCCCGCCCCGAAGCCCCCGCCGAGCCTGTCGAACCGATCATTCCCGCCGAATCAGATCCCGCAGTCAAAGTGCCGCTGGCCATCGAGGACTGGCTGGCCGTGATCCTGCTGGCGACCCTGGCCATCATCACCTTCCTGAACGTGCTGGTGCGCTACTTCACCGACCAGTCCTTCGCCTGGACGGAAGAAATCTCCGTGTTCCTGCTGATTGTGCTGACCATGGCCGGCGGCAGCGTCGCCTTCGTGCGCAACCACCATATCCGCATCGAGATCCTGGCGGACTCCGGTTCGCCCCGCCGCCAGCGCATCATGGCGCTGATCTCCAACGGCTGCGTGCTGGCTTTCTTCCTGCTGCTGACCGTGCTGTCGGTCAAGCTGGTGGCCGACGAATACATCTACGAAGAGACTTCGCCCGCCATCGGCGTGCCGACCTGGTGGTATTCGATCTGGCTGCCGGTGATGGCGGCGGCGATTTCGCTGCGCACCATCGGCACCCTGCGCCGCATCGCCAAAAGCCCCAGCCGGGAACAGCAATGATCGCGGCCATCCTCTTTACCGTCTTCATCGTCCTGATGCTGATCGGCGTGCCGGTCGGCGTGGCGCTGGGCCTGGGCGGGACCGTGGCCATCGTGCTGTCCAACCTGGACACGCCCTGGTATGGCCTGTTGACCGTGCCGCAAAACTTCTACGCCGGCCTGGCCAAGTACCCGCTGCTGGCCATTCCCATGTTCGTGCTGGTGGGCTCGATCTTCGACCGCTCCGGCGTGGCCAAGCGGCTGGTGGACTTCGCCATCGCCATCGTCGGGCGCGGCCCGGGCATGCTGCCGCTGGTGTCGATCGCGGTAGCCATGTTCCTCGGCGGCATTTCCGGCTCGGGTCCGGCCTGCGCGGCGGCAGTGGGCGCGGTGATGATCACGGCCATGTCGCGTGCGGGTTATCCGGGCTCGTTCTCGGCTGCCGTGGTGGCGGCAGGCGCCGCCACCGACATCCTGATCCCGCCCTCGGTGGCCTTCATCATCTACTCGGTGCTGGTGCCCGGCGCCTCGGTGCCCGCGCTGTTCGCCGCCGGCATGATCCCGGGCATCCTGGCCGGCATCGCCCTCATCGTTCCGGCGGTCTGGCTGTCGCGCAAGCACAAGATGGGCGCGCTGGAAGCCCACCTGCCGCGCCCGCCCTTCTGGGCCAGCCTGCGCGAAGCCTCCTGGGGCCTGGCCGCGCCGGTGCTGATCCTGGGCGGCATGCGCATGGGCTGGTTCACGCCCACCGAAGCCGCCGTGGTCGCGGTGTTCTACGGCCTGTTCGTGGGCATGTTCATCCACCGCACCATCAAACTGCGCGACCTGTACACCATCCTGCGCGAAGCCGCCGAACTGTCCGCCGTCATCATGCTGGTGGTGACGCTGGCCGGCATCTTCGCCTGGGCCCTGTCCACGCTGAGCGTGATCGACCCCATCACCCATGCCATCGTCAATTCCGGCCTGGGCGAATGGGGCGTGCTGGCGCTGCTGATCCTGCTGCTGATGACCGTGGGCATGTTCCTGGACGGCATCTCCATCTTCCTGATCTTCGTGCCGCTGCTCATGCCCATCGCCAACGCCTATGGCTGGGATCCGGTGTGGTTCGGCGTGATCCTGACCTTGAAGGTGGCGTTGGGCCAGTTCACCCCGCCGCTGGCCGTCAACCTGATGGTGTCCTGCCGCATCGCGCGCGTGCCGATGGAGTCCACGGTGCGCTGGGTGGTGTGGCTGCTGGGCGCGATGTTCCTGGTGCTGGTCGCGGTGCTGGTGTTCCCGCAGCTGGCGCTGTGGCTGCCGCACAAGCTGGGTTATTGAAAGGGCCGGTCGGGGCGACCCCAAGGCCGGCGGTACCGGTGTTCATTACAACAACAGACAGACTCGCAAAGAGAGGAGACGCAACATGAAATTCCGCAACCTGATCGGAGCCGCCCTGTGCGCGGCCGCGGTGGTGGGTATGGCGCCCGCGCATGCGCAAAACTACAAGCCCGAGTACAAGCTCTCCATCGTTGTCGGCACGACCTTCCCCTGGGGCCAGGGCGCCGAAATCTGGTCCAACCTGGTACGCGAGCGCACCCAGGGCCGCATCAATATCAAGGTCTATCCCGGCACCTCGCTGGTCCAGGGCGACCAGACGCGCGAATTCACCGCCATCCGCCAGGGCGTGATCGACATGGCCGTGGGCTCGACCATCAACTGGTCGCCGCAGGTCAAGCAACTGAACCTGTTCTCCCTGCCCTTCCTCATGCCCGACTACGCCGCCATCGACTCGCTGGTGCAAGGCGATGTGGGCAAGGAGATGTTCAAGCTCATCGAGAAAGCCGGCGTGGTGCCGCTGGCCTGGGGCGAAAACGGCTATCGCCAGCTCAGCAACTCCAAGCACGAGATCAAGAAGCCCGAGGACATGAAGGGCCTGAAGCTGCGCGTGGTGGGTTCGCCGCTGTACATCGACACGTTCACCGCGCTGGGCGCCAACCCCACGCAGATGAGCTGGGCCGACGCCCAGCCGGCGCTGGCCAGCGGCGCGGTCGACGGCCAGGAAAACCCCCTGTCGATCTACACCGGCTCCAAGCTCTACACCGTGGGCCAGAAGTACCTGACGCTGTGGAATTATGTGGCCGATCCGCTGATCTTCGTGGTCAACCGCGAGGTCTGGAATTCCTGGTCCGAGAAAGACCGCGACATCGTGCGCCAGGCCGCGCTGGACGCCGGCAAGCAGCAAATCGTGATTGCGCGCAAGGGCGTGACGCCGGAAGATCCGTCGCTGTTGAAGGAAATCGCCGGCCACGGCGTGACCGTGACCTCGCTGTCGCAGGCGGACCACGAGGCCTTCGTCAAGGTCACCAAGCCCGTCTATGAAAAGTGGAAGAAGCAGATCGGCGAAGACCTGGTCAACCTGGCCGAGAAGTCGATCGCCAACCGCAAGAAGTAAGCCGCAAAGAACAAGCAGCAAGCCCCAGGGGAACGGCGGCGCAAGCCGCCAACCGAGGCAGGGACGTCAGATCCCGCCCACCAACGGGCGCCGGCCACAAGCTGGCGCCCGTTTTCTTTTACGCGTCAAGATTCCGTTGCTGGCGCCGGCCAGATCGGGCAGCTAGGCCGGATAGCTGACGTCCAGGATGTCCAGTTCCTCGATCCCGCCCGGCGTGCGCAGCACCACGGTATCGCCCTCTTTGGCCTTGATCAGCGCGCGCGCCACCGGCGAGATCCAGCTGATCTTGCCGGCCAGCGGCTCGGCCTCATCCACGCCGACGATGGTGACGTTGTGTTCCTCGCCGGCCTTGTCCGAATACAGCACCGTGGCGCCGAAAAAGACCTGATCGCGGTTGGGCTGGGCGGCCGGGTCGACCACTTCGGCGATGTCCAGCCGCTTGGTCAGGAAGCGCATGCGGCGGTCGATCTCGCGCAGGCGCTTCTTGCCGTACAGGTAGTCGCCGTTCTCGGAGCGGTCGCCGTTGGACGCGGCCCACGACACCACCTGCACCACCGACGGGCGCTCCACGTTCATCAGGTGCGTGAGTTCGCCGCGCAGGCGCTCGTAGCCGCCAGGCGTCATGTAGTTCTTGGTGCCGGCAGGCAGGGCCTGGGCTTGCGGCAGATCGTCGTCGTCCTCGTTGTCCGACTCTTTGACAAAGGCTTTATTCATGGCGGTTGCGCCGTTTGGGCGCGGTCACAGTCGATAGCGTGCAGGGCAAGGCGGCCTGGCCGCCACCCGCGTCAGAACCAGTCGTGCCAGACCGGCTTAAGGTCGGGCGGCAGCGCCGGCAAGCGGCCCAGGTCCACCCGGCTTTCCTTGGGACTATGGAAGTCCGAGCCGCGCGACGCCAGAAAGCCGTAGCGGCGCGCCACGTCCGCATAATAGCGGGCCTCTTCCGAGGTATGGCTGCCCGTGTTGACCTCGATGCCCTGGCCGCCCAGCTGCAGGAATTCGTCGAACAGCGCGGCGAATTGCAGCGGCGTGTACTTGTAGCGGCCGGGATGCGCGATGACCGCGGTACCGCCCGCGCCGCGGATCCAGCCCACCGCCTCCGCCAGCGTGGCCCATTGCATGGGCACGTGGCCGGGCCGGTCGTCGCCCAGGTGCTTGGTGAACACGGTCTGCACATCGGGGCAATAACCCGCTTCGACCAGATAACGGGCAAAGTGCGTGCGGCTGATGAGTTCGGGATTGCCGGCGAAAGGCAGCGCGCCTTCGTAGGCGCCGGGCATGCCCATGTCGGCCAGGCGTTCGCCGATGCGCTTGGCGCGTTCGGCGCGGCCGGAGCGGGTCTTGCGCAGGCCTTCGACCAGGGCAGTGTTCTCGGGGTCGAAGCGCAGGCCCACGATATGCACCGTGACGCCTGCCCAGGTCACCGAGATCTCGACCCCGGTGGCGAAGTCCATGTCCAGGTCGCGCGCGGCGCGGGCCGCTTCGGCCAGGCCGCCGACTTCGTCGTGGTCGGTCAAGGCCCACACGTCCACGCCGTTGGCATGCGCGCGCTGCGCCACGTCGCGCGGCGCGAGCGCGCCGTCCGAGACGGTGGAATGGCAATGCAGATCGATGTTCAGGGTGCGCGCGTTCATCCCGCTATTGTAGAGAAGGCCCGGCAGCGTGGATAGCGCCGTGCCGTCCCCGGTTTGCTGGCGTACTCAGGACAGCAGGAACGCCGCGACCGGATCCACCTGCTCGTCCGACATCAAGGTGGGCGCGTGGCCCACGCCGCGCACCTCGAGGGCCTGCGCGCGTGGATTTCGCTTGAGCATTTCTTCGACAGTGGCGCGCGTCAGCAGATCGGATTCCGCGCCGCGCACGATCAGCACGGGGCACGGCAGGGAATCATACGACCGCCACAGGATCTGTTCACCGGCCGCCAGTTCCTCGGGGGTCTGCGCGGCCAGGGCCTGGGACAGGGCCAGATCGTAGTGCTTGACCCATTTGTCGCCCTGCTGGGGATACAGGTAGCGCGCCAGTTCCGCCCACTGCGCATCGGTATGCGGGCCGAAGGTCGTGGAGTTGGCGCGCATGGTGGCCACGGCCTCTTCGAAGCTCGCGAATTCGCCGGGCTCGCCCACGTACTGGCCGATGCGCGCCAGGGCGCCGGTTTCCAGGCGCGGCCCCACGTCGTTGAGCACCAGCTTGTCCAGATGGAAGCCCTGCTCGGGCGGCAACATGCCCGCGTGCGGACGCATGGGCAGCATGGCGCGAGCGAACACGGCAGCGCCGGACAGCGCCATGCCGATCAGCCCGCCCATGGACGTACCCACCCAGGCCAGGCGCTCCGGCTTCAGCCGCGCCAGCAGGGTCACCATGTCCGAGACGTATTGCGGCACGGTGTAGAACGCGGGATTGGCCAGCCAATCGGAACGGCCGCGCCCCACCACGTCCGGGCAGACCACCCGGTAGCGCCCGGCCAGCCGCCGCGCCAGCGTATCGAAGTCGCGCCCGCTGCGGGTCAGGCCGTGCACGCAGACCAGCACCTGGTCGTTGGCCTGGTCGCCCCATTCCCAGTAGGCCATGCGGTGCAGGCCCGCCGGGCTGGCGCAAGTGACGAAATCCAAACGGGGTTCCAGGCTGGCGTCCACCATCGATACACTCCACAAGTCGGTGCGCGCCGCGGCTGGAGGCGCGCCAGGCCGGTATCTTATAGGACGGCGAGCGGCGGCGCCGCAACACCCAGGCCGCCTGGTTCTGGACTATCAGCCCGGTCGTCGCTACGATCCTTGCATTCGGATCGCCATCCCGCCCCCTGCCACCGCGGAATTGCCATTGCCTATCGAGGCGATCCAATCATTAAATTGGAGTTGCGGACCTGTTAGGATCAGAGTCGGAAGTTTCAAGCATTGCCAGATCAGTCATCCCAAAATTGATATGGAGTCCGTATGCAGCAAAGCAGTCCTTCCTCGCCGCTGGCCACCGGCCATCAATCCGTCAGTCCCCCTCCCCCCGAACCTCCCAAAGTGCTCCAGGACGTCCTGGCCCGCGCTGACGTGCACATCAACGGCACGCGCCCCTGGGACATCCAGGTTCATGACAAGCATATGTATGACCGCGTCTTCGCCAGCTGGTCGCTGGGGCTGGGCGAGTCCTATATGGACGGCGAGTGGGACTGCGACCAGCTCGACGAACTGTTCACCCGCCTGCTGCGCGCGGACATGGGATCGGCGGCGTTGGGCATGGCCCGCGTCAAGCTGATCGCCGAGCACCTGCGCCACAAGCTGTTCAACCTGCAATCCAAGAACCGCGCCTTCGAGGTCGGAGAACAGCATTACGACGCCGGCAACGACGTGTTCGAGGCCATGCTGGACAGCCGCATGATCTATTCCTGCGCCTACTGGGAAAACGCCCAGACGCTGGAAGAAGCGCAACTGGCCAAGCTGGAGATGATCTGCCGCAAATTGCAGCTGCGCGAAGGCGAGACGCTGCTGGACATCGGCTGCGGCTGGGGCGGCCTGGCGCGCTTTGCCGCCGAGCGCTATGGCGTCAAGGTCACCGGCGTCACCGTGTCCAAGGAGCAGTTGGCCTTGGCGCAGGAAAGGGTCAAGGGCCTGCCCGTGCAACTGCTGCTGCAGGACTACCGCGACCTGCAGGGCAGCTTCGACAAGGTGGTCTCGGTAGGCATGTTCGAGCACGTCGGCCCCAAGAACTACGACACCTACTTCAGCAACGTGCAGCGCCTGATGGCCCCGGGCGGCGTGTTCCTGCTGCACACCATCGGCATCGCCTCCACCAGCCAGAGTACCGACCCCTGGATCGACCGCTACGTCTTCCCCAACGGCAAGCTGCCGTCCGCCCGCGAGATCGCCACGGCGGTGGAGGGCCGCTTCATCATCGAAGACTGGCACAACTTCGGCGCCGACTACGACCGCACGCTGATGGCCTGGTGGGACAGGTTCGATCATGCCTGGCCCGAACTGGAGCCGCGCTACGGCAAGCGCTTCTACCGCATGTGGAAGTACTACCTGATGTGCTGCGCCGGCTTCTTCCGATCGCGCGAAGGCCAGCTCTGGCAAGTGATGCTGACGCATCCGCAACGGCAGGACATGTATCGCTCGCTACGCTGAGCGCGGTGACGCCATGACAAGAAGGCCGCCTCTCGGGCGGCCTTCTTGCTGGGAAGCTTCGGTTCAGCGGCCGGCGGCGACGCCCCCGGCGTCCTCGCGAATCATGTCGGCCGCCCGCTCCGCAATCATGATGGTGGGCGAGTTGGTATTGCCGGAGGTGATCAGCGGCATCACCGAAGCATCGGCGATGCGCAAGCCCTCCAGTCCGTGGACGCGCAGCCGCGCGTCCACCACCGCCCCGCCGTCCGCATCGCGCCCCATGGCGCAAGTGCCCACTGGATGAAAGATGGTGGTGCCGATCTTGCCGGCCGCTTCCCGCAGTTCGGCGTCGGTCTGGAACGCCGGCCCCGGCAGCCATTCCTGCGGCTGGTAGCGCTGCAAGGCCGGTGCCGCCGCGATCCGCCGCACCAGGCGGATCGAGTCCGCCGCCACGCGCAGGTCTTCCTCGGTACTCAGATAGTTGGGGCTAATGGCGGGCTTCCCCTGCGGCCCCTGTGCGTGCACGCTGCCGCGCGAGGTAGGCCGCAAGTTGCACACGCTGGCCGTGAAAGCGTCAAAGCCATGCAGGGGTTCGCCAAAAGCGCCCAGCGACAGCGGCTGCACATGGAATTCCACGTTGGCGCGCGCCTGCCCCGGATCCGACTTGGCGAACGCGCCCAGCTGCGACGGCGCCATGCTCATGGGGCCGCTGCGCTTGAGCAGATATTCCAATCCAATGCCCGCCTTGCCCAACCAGGTGGAGGCGATGCGGTTCAGCGTCTTCACGCCCTGCACCTGGATGATGACGCGCAGCTGCAGGTGATCCTGCAGGTTCTCGCCCACCCCCGGCAGGGCGTGGCGCAGTGCGATACCGCTTTCGCGCAGGCGCGCAGGTTCCCCCACGCCGGAGGTTTCCAGCAACACCGGCGTATTCACGGCCCCCGCCGCCAGCACCACCTCGCGGCGCGCGCGCAAGGTGACGCTCTGGCCGCCCTGGCGCAACTGCACGCCCACGCAGCGTTTGCCTTCGAACACCAGCTGCTCGGCCTGCGCGCCTGTCATCACCCGCAGGTTTGCGCGCCTGCGCACCGGGCGCAGGAACGCCTTGGAGGTATTCCAGCGCCAGCCGCCGCGCTGGTTCACTTCGAAGTAGCCACAGCCGAAGTTGTCGCCCCGGTTGAAGTCCTGCACCCGCGGGATGCCCTCCTGCTCGGCCGCGCCGGCAAAGGCTTCCAGGATGTCCCAACGCAAGCGCTGCGATTCCACGCGCCATTCGCCGCCGGCGCCGTGGAACTCGTCCGCGCCGCGGTGATAGTCCTCGCTGCGCTTGAACACGGGCAGCACTTGATCCCAACTCCAGGCCGGATCGCCGGACAGCTCGGCCCAATCCTCGTAGTCCTGGCGCTGGCCGCGCATGTAGATCATGCCGTTGATCGATGAGCTGCCGCCCAGCACGCGGCCGCGCGGGTAGATCAGCGAACGGCCGCCCAGGCCCGGTTCCGCCGCGGTGCGGTACATCCAGTCCGTCCGGGGGTTGCCGATGCAATGCAGATAACCCACCGGGATATGGATCCAGTGGTAGTTGTCGCTGCCGCCGGCCTCCAGCAGCAGCACCTGCACAGCGGGGTCGCGGCTCAGGCGGTTGGCCAGCACGCAGCCAGCCGAACCCGCGCCGACAATGATGTAGTCGTATGTCTCCATAAGCTCTTCTTATCTATTTGCCGGACGAAACGCCCGCCGGCGACATTGAGCCGACCCGGCTGCGACCGTTTCCGTTGCGCCGGGCATCAGCGTGACTCTCGCGCAGCCGGGCAAAACTGTCCAATGAATTGTTGAAAAACGATTTATAAGCAACTTAAATAATGCTCAAGCCTTTTGACGGCTTTCAGTCCTGCCGCTCGCCACTCACTCCGGGAACCGCCCCATGGACCTGAAGCACATCCGCACCTTTGCCGCCGTGGCCCGCGAGGGCAACCTGACGCGCGCGGCCGAGCATCTGCACCTGACCCAGCCCGCGCTCAGCTTGCAACTGAAGAACTTCCAGGAATCGCTGGACCTGAGCTTGTTCTCGCGCACGGCGCAGGGCCTGGCGCCCAACGCCGACGGCCGCGCCCTGCTGCCCTCGGCGCAACGCATCCTGGACGCGCTCGACGACTTCCAGCGCGCCATCGGCGCCTTGCGCGACACCGTCCAGGGCGATCTGCGCATCGGCACGATTCTTGATCCGGAGTTCCTGCGCCTGGGCGCCACGCTGCAATACCTGGTGGAGCGCTATCCCAAGATCCGCCCCACCCTGCGCCATGGCATGTCCGGATCGGTGGCGAAACAGGTGCGCGCGGGCGAACTGGACGTGGGCTTTGCGCTCGGCCCCCAAGGGCGGGACCCGGGGCCCGCCGGACTGGAGGCGCTGCCGCTCGCATCATTCACCTATTTCGTCGTGGCTCCCAAGGGCTGGGGCGCGCAGGTGGCCGGCCGCGATTGGGCCGCGATCGCCGCCCTGCCCTGGATCTGGACGCCGCCGGACTCGGTCCATCACCGGCTGCTGTCGGAAAAATTCGACGCGCTGGGCATTGCGCCCAATGCCGTGGCCGAGGTGGACCAGGAAGCTTCGATGCTGGACCTGGTGCGCTCCGGTGTGGGCCTGTCGCTGGCGCGAGACTCCATCGCGCTGCGCGAGTCCCAGGCCAGCGGACTGGTGCTGGTCAAGGGCTTGGCCATCCAGGCCGAACTCTCCTTCATCACCCAGGCCTCCCGCCGCGACGATCCGCTGGTCGCCGCCGCCTTTGCCGCTGTCCAGACGGCGTTTGCGTAGCGGCGTTTCCCTGTCCGCCCGGCTGCGCCAAACGGGTGCAGATCCGCACAGGGATATGCACCGCCTTGACGCATCGGCACCTTGGGGCGTCCGCAGGCAGATCGCGCCGCCCGCCCCGCTCCCACTCTGTTTCCCCTATGAATCCGCGGACGGCTCCCGCTCGCGGATGCACTACGGCATCCCTGGCACGGACTTTGCTTGATGGTTCATGCGCGGGCCGCAAGGCCGGCGAGACAACTTGAGCAGCAACGGCAATGGCGCCCCGACCGCAAGGTCCAGGGCGCCTTTGCGTTTTCTGAAAACCGAATACCCAAGCCCGGGGATATCCCATGAACGTAGCGGCCTCATCCGATTCTCTGCAGACTCTCGTTGTCATCGGCAACGGCATGGTGGGCCACCATTGCGTCGAGCAACTCATCGCCCGCGGCGCGCTTGCGCGCTACCGCATCCACGTCTACGGCGAGGAAAGCCGCCGCGCCTACGACCGCGTGCACCTGTCCGAATATCTGAACGGACGCGACGCGGAATCGATGGCGCTGGGCGATGCGGCGCTGTATGAACAGGAAGGCGTGACCCTGCACCTGGGCGCGCCCGTACTGGAGATAGACCGCCGCCAGCGCGAGATCGTGACCGCCAGCGGCCGCAGCGCCTACGACAAACTGATACTGGCCACGGGCTCCTACCCCTTCGTGCCGCCGATCACGGGCGCGGAAGGCGCATCGCGCCTGGTGTACCGCACGCTCGACGACCTGGACCTGATCCGCGATGCCGCCCACGGCGCGCGCCGCGGCGTGGTGGTGGGCGGCGGCCTGCTGGGGCTGGAAGCCGCCCACGCGCTGAAGTCGCTGAACCTGGAGGCGCACGTGGTGGAGTTCGCGCCGCGCCTGATGCCGGTGCAGCTGGACGAGCAAGGCGGCACGGCGCTCAAGGCGCGCATCGAGGCGCTGGGCGTGGGCGTGCACCTGTCGCGCGCCACGCAGGACATCAAGCCCGGCACGCAGTACCGCTACCGCATGCGCTTTGCCGAGGGCGCGCCGCTGGAAACCGACCTGATCGTGTTCTCGGCGGGCATCCGGCCGCAAGTAACGCTGGCGCGCAAAGCCGGACTGACGCTGGCCGAACGCGGCGGCGTGGCCATCGACAACCACTGCCGCAGCAGCGACGAACACATCTACGCCATCGGCGAATGCGCGGCTTGGAATGGCAGCGTGTTCGGGCTGGTGGCACCCGGCTATCAGATGGCACGCACGGTGGCGGCAGCGCTTTGCGGCGACGCCGCGCAGGCGTTCAGCGGCGCCGACATGTCGACCAAGCTCAAGCTGCTGGGCGTGGACGTGGGCTCGATCGGCGACGCCCATGGCGCCACGCCCGGTTCGCGCAGCTACCGCTACATCGACGAAGCCGGCGCCGGCTACCGCCGCTTGGTGGTCTCGGCCGACGGCAAACGCGTGCTGGGCGCGGTGCTGGTGGGCGACAACAGCTACTACGACACGCTGCTGCAATACGTGCAAAACGGCATCGCGCCGCCGGCGGACCCGGCCAGCCTGATCCTGCCGCAGGGCCAGGGCGCGCCGCTGCTGGGCGTGGACGCGCTGCCAGCGGGCGCCACCCTCTGTTCCTGCCACAACGTAAGCAAGAGCGCGGTCTGCGCCGCGATCGACGGCGGCTGCGCGGACCTGGCCGCGGTCAAGGCCTGCACCAAGGCGGCTTCCGGCTGTGGCGGCTGCGCCAGCCTGCTCAAGCAGGTGGTCGAACACGAACTGGCCAGCCGCGGCGTGTCGGTCGACAAGAGCCTGTGCGAACACTTCCCCCACACCCGCCAGGAGCTGTACGCCATCGTGCGCGTCAACGGCATCGAATCCTTCGAAGAGCTCCTGGCCAGCCACGGACGCGGCCAGCAGGGTTGCGACATCTGCAAGCCCGCGGTCGGTTCCATCCTGGCCTCGTGCTGGAACCGCCCGATCCAGGACCCGCAGTTGGTGCCGCTGCAAGACACCAACGACACCTTCATGGCGAACATGCAGAAGAACGGCACCTACTCGGTGGTGCCGCGCATCCCCGCCGGCGAGATCACGCCCGACGGCCTGATCGCGATCGGCGCCGTGGCCAAGAAGTATCAGCTGTACACCAAGATCACGGGAGGCCAGCGCATCGACCTGTTCGGCGCGCAACTCCATGAGCTGCCGGACATCTGGGCGGAACTGATAGCCGCCGGCTTCGAGACCGGCCACGCCTACGGCAAGTCCACCCGCACGGTGAAGTCCTGCGTGGGCAGCACCTGGTGCCGCTACGGCGTGCAGGACAGCGTCAAGATGGCGCTGGGCATCGAGCACCGCTACAAGGGCCTGCGTTCGCCCCACAAATTGAAATTCGCCGTATCCGGCTGCACCCGCGAATGCGCCGAGGCGCAAAGCAAGGACATAGGCGTCATCGCCACCGAGAACGGCTGGAACCTCTACGTCTGCGGCAACGGCGGCATGCGCCCGCGCCACGCGGAACTGTTCG
The DNA here is from genome assembly GCF_017355315.1 of Achromobacter sp. SD115. NCBI lineage: Bacteria > Pseudomonadati > Pseudomonadota > Betaproteobacteria > Burkholderiales > Alcaligenaceae > Achromobacter > Achromobacter sp. SD115. The sequence continues at coordinate 260,241 of NZ_JADIJM010000001.1, forward strand.
CGACCGACCTGGATGACGCCGCCCTCATCCGCACCATAGACCGCCTGCTGATGTTCTACATCCGCACCGCCGACAAGCTGCAGCGCACCTCGGACTGGCGCGAATCGCTGGAGGGCGGCCTGGACTACCTGAAGCAGGTGGTGCTGGAGGACAGCCTGGGCTTGTGCGCCGAGCTGGAAGCGCAGATGCAGCTGGTGGTGGACCGCTACGAATGCGAATGGGCCAACGCGCTGAACGACCCGGAAAAGCTCAAGCGCTTCCGCACCTTCGTCAACGATCGCGGCGCCGATCCCGACATCCAGTTCGTGCAGGAACGCGGCCAGCCCCGGCCCGCTCCCGCGCGCGTCATCCCCATCGCCGAGGAGATTGCCTGATGGACGCCCTGATCCGCGAACCCCAAGACTGGCTACCGGTGTGCCGCCGCCAGGACCTGGTGCCCAACTCCGGCGTGGTGGCGCTGGTGGATGGCGCCCAGATCGCCCTCTTCTATGTGCCGCAGCCCGCGGGCGGCGGCGTCTACGCCCTGGAAAACCGCGACCCCCGATCCGGCGCCAACGTCATCGGCCGCGGCCTCGTCGGCCACGTCGGCGGCGAACTCGTGGTGGCCTCGCCGCTCTACAAGCAACACTTCCGGCTCGCCGACGGCGTGTGTGTGCAGTACCCGGAACAGCGCCTGCGGACCTGGCGGGCGCGCGTGAACGGCGATGCGGTGGAGATCGCCTGAGGCGCGCCGCCGCCGGATCAGCCCAGCCCGATGCGCCGGGCGCCTTGCCGGAACAAGGCCTCGGCGTCGCCGGCCAGGCGGAATGCCGCCAGGAAATCGTCCACGCGGTACGAGGGATGCGTCTTGCGGATCGCGGCCAGCAGGCCGGACGTTTCATCGCCCTTGCCGGCTATCGCAAGACAGCAGGCCGCGATCGCCAGGATGTGCACATGGGCATTGGGACGCGCCGCGGCCTTCAGGGCCCAGTCGGCGGCCTCCTCGAACCGGCCCAGGCGGACCAGCGCCAGCGCGCGCACGGCCAGCATGCCGAACAGCAGCGGGTCGTAGGGGCTCAGGTCGCGCGAATGGTCGGACGAGCCTATCGCGGCCTCGGCGTCGCCGGATTGGCAGTTGACGAAGCCCAGGGTGTAGTGCGCCAGGGCGAAGTTCGGGCTCAGGTCCACGGCGCGCCTCAACTCCGCCAACGACGGCTCCTGGCTGCCGCGCAGCCATAGCGCCCGGCCCATGGCCCAGTGCGCCGCCGGGTCGCGGTCATCGGCGATCAGGCCCTGCCCGGCGGCTTCGAAGGCCAGGTCGATGGCCGGCGCCGGCTCGCCCCACCGCTGGAACGCATCCTGCCAATGGGTAAACGACAGGCCGGCGTAGGCCCGTGAAAACGTCGGATCGAGGCGCAAGGCCATCTCGAAGAAATGCCGCGCCTGCGCGTTGTCGGCCCGGTTGAAGCGGTACATATGCCACAGGCCGCGATGATGCGCCTGCCAGGCGTCCAGGGAGTTCGGCGGCCTCAGAATGGCCCGGTTGCGCTCGGCGGATTCGATCTCGATGTCGACGGACGCGACGATCCGGTTGCCGATCTCGTCCAGGGCCAGGAATGCGTCATCCAGCTCGCGGTCGAAGACGTCCGCCCAGACAATGCGGGCGGTTCGCGATTCCACGAGTTCGACGGCCACGCTTATGCGCTTTTCGCGCCGTTGCAGCGCACCGCTGACGACATAGTCCACATTGAGCGTACGGCCTGCCTCGTCCGGCCCCACATTGCGCTGGTCCAGCGCAAAAACCGTGCCTTGGGCGATGACGAACAGACTGCGCAGCTTGGCCAGCCGGGTGATGATGTCGTAGGCCAGGCCGTCCGCCAGCCCTCCCCGCACGCCGGCCTGCGCCGAGCGGTCCACGAACGGCATCACCGCGATCGAAGCGCGGCCTGCGCGGTCGCCGGCGTCCGCGACCGGGCTCTCGGCTTCCTCCCTTCGTGCCGCCTCCGGCCGTGGCGTCTGGCTGGCTCTCCCCCTGAGTTCCCGCCATGCATCGCGCAGGGGCCGCCCGTCCAGGCCATCCGCCTCGAAGGCCCGCATGGCCGCGGCCAGATGCTCCTCGCCTTCACGCCACTGGTCACGCTGCGCCAGCAGGTCCAGCAGCAGCTCGTGGGCGCGCCGGTCGAACGGGGCAAGCTGCAGCCACTTGTCCAGGCAGGCGAAGACCTCGCCGGACCCTGCGGGCAGAGCGGACGCCAGATGCTCCAGGACAGCCGCATGGCAGGCCCTCAAGCGCCGGCGCTGCGCGGTCAGCCAGTTATTGAAAAAGGGATTGCGATCGATCCCCAGCCCCTCCAGGAAATCGCCCGCAAACAGGCCGGCCAGCGCGCGCAGCCGCTCGATGTCCAGCCGGGCGATGCCTTGCTGCATCGCGTTGCCGATCTCGATGGCGTCCACCTGGCAGTCGGCCAGGTTCAGCCTCACCGTGTCCTGCGCCGTCTCCACCCGGCGGCGTCCGGGATCGTCCAGCAGGGCTCGGGCCTTGCTGAGACACCAGCGCAGCTCGCCGCGCGGATCGTTCGGCACGTCCCACAACAACTCGCAGAGATGCGCGCGCTGCACGGGATGCGGAGCGAGCGCGAGATAGGCGATGAGCGCGCGTAGCTTGCGCGATGGCGGCAGCGCCACGGCTGCGCCCGCCCGGCTGATCGCCATGGCTCCAAGCAGCCGCAACTGGAGAGCCGCGCCGGGGACGGAACCAGCCGGCGGATCGCGGTCCGCCGAACCCTCGGCGGATTCCACGCCGGCTACCACGCCCGCCTCCATGGCCAGCTCTTAACTTGGATCTCGGGAAGCACGGTGCGCGCAAGCCTGCGCGGCGCCGGTTGCGATTTCCCGGCAGGCCGGCTTCGCCCGCTGCCGCATACACAGTGCTTTAACGGAGACAGACCATGTCCATTTCCTCCCTCGCCACCAGCCCCGTGCGCGACACCGCGCAGCCCGACCTGGCCGCCTTGAAGACACGCCAGCAGGGCACCTGGGCTTCCGGGGACTATGCCGTTGTCGGCACCACGTTGCAGATCGTAGGAGAACAGTTGTGCGAATCGCTGGACGTCCGCGCCGGACAGAAGGTGCTCGATGTGGCCGCCGGCAACGGCAATGCCTCGCTGGCCGCCGCGCGCCGCTGGTGCGATGTCGTCTCGACCGACTACGTGCCGGCGCTGCTGGGACGCGCCCGCGAACGCGCCGCCGCCGAACACTTGCAGATCGAGTTCCAGGAGGCCGATGCCGAAGCCCTGCCCTTCCCGGATGGGAGATTCGACGCGGTGGTCTCGACCTTCGGCGTGATGTTCACGCCCGACCAGGACCAGGCGGCGGCCGAAATGGTCCGCGTGTGCCGCTCCGGCGGCAAGATCGGCCTGGCCAACTGGACCCCGGACGGCTTCATCGGCCAGGTCTTCAAGACCATCGGCAAGCATCTGCCGCCGCCCGCCGGGATCAAATCGCCCGCGCTGTGGGGCACCCGGGCGCGAATCGATGAAATGTTCGGCCCGCATGCGTCCTCGATCCAGGCCGAACCCCGCCACTTCGTGTTCCGTTACCGCTCGCCGGAGCACTGGCTGCAGGTCTTCAAGACCTACTATGGTCCGCTGCTCAAGGCCTTTGGCGCGCTGGAACCTGCGGCGCAGTCCGCGCTGACCAACGATCTCATGGTGCAGATAGACCGGTACAACCGCTCTGGCGATAGCGCGATGGTCGTACCCAGCGAATACCTGGAGATCGTGGTGACGCGCCGGTGACCGGGTCTTGATGCCAGCCTTGGCGCGGTCCGGGCCATCCACGCGGACAGCGGACAGGAAATGATCCATGGCGCAACGCCTTCACGGTCACCCGACGATAGGCCCGGGTGACCGAGGTTGAGCAACCCTGCGATGAAGGAGGCAATGGCGTGCCGGCCATTGCCGGACGGGGTGCGAGCCCTTATCGGGAATCATACGCCCGCCGCGGCTCGCGCAGCGCTATAGCGCGGACGCCAGCACGTACTCCATATAGAGTTGCCGCAGCTCCCGGCATACCGGTCCCGGCCGTCCCGTGCCGACGGGCTGGCCGTCCAGCTCGATCACCGGCAGCACAAAGTGCAAGGCGGACGTCAACACCAGTTCCGTCGCCCGCCGGCACTCGTCCAGCGTGAACTTGCGCTCCTCCACGGCCACCCCGCGTTTGGCGGCCAGCGCCAGCACGGCGGCGCGGGTGCAGCCCGGCAGTATCTCGCGCGACAAGGGCCGCACCACGATCCGCCCCTGCGCGTCGACCAGCAGCGCGCTCGACGACGCTCCTTCCGTCACCACGCCGTCGGGGTCGACCATCAGCGCCTCGAACGCGCCCGAGGCCTGCGCGGCCTGCTTGGCCAGCACCTGGGCGATCAGCGACACGCTCTTGATGTCGCGCCGCTGCCAGCGCATGTCCGGCACGCTTGCCACCCGGACGCCAGATTCGGCCAACGGATTCACGCGCAAGGACTTCTCGCTGACGTACATCATCACGGTGGGCTCGACCTCGGCCGGAAAGGCGAAATCGCGCTTGCTATCCGCGCCGCGCGTTACCTGCACATAGACGGATCCTTCGCGCAGTCCGTTGCGCCGCACCAGTTCGCGGCAACGCTCCAGCAGCGTGTCGCGCGGCAGCGGATTGCGGATGCCGACCTCGGCCAGGCTGCGCGCCAGGCGGGCGGCATGCCGTTCGAACTCCAGCAACAGTCCGTCGATCACCGCGATCACTTCGTAGACGCCGTCGCCGAATAGAAAACCCCGGTCCAGCGCCGGAATGACGGCCTGCCCGGCCGGAACGAGATTGCCGTTGATATAGAAAATGGAGGACATGGATGCTTATGAGGGTGAGGGAAATCAGTGGCTGATGATGCGGGACAAGAAAGCGCGCGAGCGCGCCGAGGCGGCGTTGCCGAAGAATGCCTCGGCACTGGCGTCGTCGACGATCTCTCCGGACTCCATGAACACGACGCGGTCGGCCACGCGGCGCGCGAATCCCATCTCGTGCGTGACGACCATCATGGTCATGCCGTCGCGCGCCAGCCCCGTCATCACATCCAGCACTTCGCCGATCATTTCCGGGTCGAGCGCCGAGGTCGGCTCGTCGAACAGCATCACCACCGGGTCCATGGCCAGCGCCCGCGCAATCGCGACCCGCTGCTGCTGGCCGCCTGAAAGCTGGCCCGGATGCTTGTCGCCATGCGCCGCCACGCCGACCCGTTCCAGCAGCGCGGCGGCCTTGTCCATCGCCTGCGCACGGCTGCGGCCCAGCACGCTGACCTGTCCCAGGCAGACGTTCTCCCGCACCGTCAGATGGGGAAACAACTCGAAGTGCTGGAACACCATGCCGACGCGGGCGCGCAGCTTCGGCAGGTCCGTGCCCGGCGCGCCGACGTCGGTGCCGTCCACCACGATGCGGCCCGCATCGAACGGCTCCAGCCGGTTCACGCATTTGATCAGCGTCGACTTGCCCGACCCGGACGGCCCGCAGACCACCACCACTTCGCCGCGCTGCACGCGCAGCGAGCACTGCTTGAGTACCGGCAAGTCGCCGTAGCGCTTGCCGACCTGTTGAATTTCGATCATGAATGAAGACTCCGAATGGAAACGCCCGGGCGCTCAGGCGCCGATCCGGGCGCGCAGCGCCCGCACGCCGCGCGAGGCGGTGAACGAGATCACGAAGAACACCAGCGCCACCAGCATGTACATCTCGACCAGCCGGTTGTCTCGTTGCGCGATCTTGGTCGCCGCCCCCAGGAAATCCGTGAGCGACAGGACATAGACCAGCGCGGTTTCCTGGAAGATGACGATCACCTGGGTCAGCAGTACCGGCAGCATGTTGCGAAACGCCTGCGGCAGGATCACCTTGCGCAGCACCTGGCCGTGTCGCAGGCCCAGGGCGCTGCCCGCGGCATACTGGCCGGGCCCGACGCTGCCTACCCCTGCCCGGATGATTTCCGAGAAGTACGCGGCCTCGAACAGAATGAAGGTAATGAAGGCCGACCCCATGGCGCCCAGCACGATGGGCCTTTCAGACCCCGTGATCGCTTGCAAGGCATAGGGCAGGATGAAATAGATCAGGAAGATCACCAGCACCAGCGGTAAGGAACGGAACAGGTTCACATATACCGTCGCGGGCCACGCCGCCAGGCGTCCGCCATAAAGCCGGGCAACGGCCAGCAAGGTGCCCAGCAGCACGCCGCCCACGGTCGACGTCAAGGTCAACAGCAGGGTGAAGCGCAAGCCGGACAGGATCAGGTACGGCAAGGCGTCAACAATCGATTGCAGATCGAAATCGGTCATGCCCGGCTCCCTTTCGCCATGCGCCCGCCAGCGGCCCGGCCCGGAATCCGCAGCTTGTATTCCAGCGCGCGCATCACCACGATGACGATGAGATTGAGCGCCAGGTAGGCCATGGTGGCGGTCAGAAAGGCCTCGAACACCTGGAACGAGAATTCCTGCATCGCATGGGCTTGGGCAGTCAGTTCCGCCAGCCCGATAGTCAGCGCCACCGACGTGTTCTTGATGGTGTTCAGGCAGTCAGACGTCATGGTCGGCAGGACCGTGCGCAATGCGTTAGGCAAGAGCACATGCCGGTACAACTGCGGCAAGGTCAGGCCCAGCGCCAGGCCCGCGTTGCGTTGGCCCTGCGGCAAGGCCTCGATTCCGGCGCGCAGCTGTTCCCCGATGCGCGCCGACATGTACATGCCGATAGCCAGCGCCGCCGTATAGAAGGACGCGTCGGGCAATTGCTTGATCCAGTCGCCGGCCGTCGTCGGCAGCAGCTCCGGCAAGACGAAGTACCACAGGAACATCTGCACGATCAGCGGGATGTTCCTGAACACTTCCACATAAACGGCTGCCGCCGCGCGCACCCCGCGGGACGGCAGCGTGCGCGCCACGCCGACCGCCAAGCCCAGCGCCAGCGCGATCAGCCACGCCAGCGCCGCCGTTTTCACGGTCACGCTCAGCCCGTCCAGCAGGGTTTGCAGATATGTCTGCCCGCCGTCGGGCGACGGGGCGAACAACACGCCCCAGTTCCATTGATATGCCATGCTTTTCTCGATGATCTGGCCGCGCGCGGTCCCGGCCCCTCGCCGGGGCCGCGCATCGGCGTATTGCGGCTAAGCCTGGGCCTAGCGGTAGGCGGCGGGATCGCCCGAATCGGTGGGCGTGGCGACCACGCGCTTGAGCGCCTCGCTCATGGCCACGTTCAGGTTGATACCCTTGGGCGGCAGCGGGCTGCGGTACCAGCGGTCGTACAGCGCCTGGAACTCGCCGCTGGCGTAGAGGGCCTTGATGGCGTCATCCACCAGCGCCTTGAACTGCGGGTCGTCGCGGCGCAGCATGATGGCGTAGGGCTCGATCGACAGGGACGCGTCGGAGACCTCGTAGCGATCCGGCTGCTTGGCGTTGGCGATCAGGCCGTACAGCAGGATATCGTCCATGACGAAGGCGGCGGCGCGGCCGGTCTCCACCATCAGGAAGCCTTCGGCATGCTCCTTCACGGGCACGATACGCATGCCCAGCCCGCGCGTCTCGTTCAATTCGTTGATCTGGCGGATGTTCGCGGTGCCGGAGGTCGAGGCCACGACCTTGCCCTTCAGGTCGTCGATAGTGCGCAACTTCGACGACTTCTGACTGAGGAATCGATTGCCGGTCACGAAAGTCGTGACCGAGAATGCCACCTGCTGCTGGCGGTCCAGGGTGTTGGAGGTCGAGGCGCATTCCAGGTCGATGGTGCCGTTGCCCATCAGGGGAATGCGCGTCGCGGAGGTGACGGGCAGGTACTTCACCTGGATATCGCTGCGCTTGAGCCGGGTCTGCACCGCGCTGACGATGCGCTCGCAGATGTCGATCGAGTAGCCCACGGGCTTCTGGTTGCCGTCATAGTAGGAAAACGGAATCGAGGTCTCGCGGTGGCCGATGGTGATCGTGCCGGTGTCGGCGACCTTCTTCAGCGTTCCTTCCAGCTGCTGGGCCGAGGCGGCGCCCACCATAAAGATCGCCAACGCCGCGACCGATGCCTTGATGCAAAGTGCCATGCTTTTCTCCTTGGGGTTTATGTCAGCGCTTGGTATAGAGGTTGAACACGCGTTCCACGGGCTCCTGGGCCGGCCCCTGGCGGCGGGCATACATGCAGATCTGCATCGGGATCGCGCAGCGGCGGTCCTTGATCGCGACGATCTGGCCGGCGTCCACCGACACCTTGGCGCTGGATTCGGGCAGCCACGCCAGCCCGACGCCGGCACTGACCAGCGTGCGCGCGCCGTCCACGAAATCGGTTTCGCAGACGCGTTGCAGGACGGGGCGCTGCAGCAGGTCGCCGCAAGACAGGTCGACCAGCCGCCGGAAGTAGGCGCCCTGGGCATGCGACACATAGGGATAGCGCGCCTGGGAATCGGCGGCGTACAGCGCGGTCTCGTCCACCGGCATGGCGGCGGGGCGGAACAGGCGCAGGAAGTCCGGCTCCATGCCGGTCCGCATATAGGCTTGCGGGTCCAGTTGTATGTCTTCGGCGGCATGGCGGAAGCACACCAGCAGGTCGACCACGCCGGCGGCCAGCCACTCGACCGAGTCGTGCACATTGCCTACATGCAGCCGCAGCGACTCGACTCCACTCTCGTCCTTCCAACGGACGCACCAACCCGGAAAGTGCGAGGTCGCCAGGCAATGCGGCATGGCCACTCTGAGGACTGCGCCGTCATGGCCGGTGACGCCGGCCTCGCCGCGCGCATCCACCACCTTGCGCACGATCTCGGCGGCATTGGAGCGGAATTGCTCGCCCGCCGCGGTCAGACGCAAGGGGAAACAGCCCCGGTCGATCAGCGCGGCGCCAGCCCAGGTTTCCAGGGACTGGATGCGCCGGCTGAACGCCGATTGCGAGACATGCCGCAATTCGGCGGCCGTGGTGAACTGCCCGCATTCCGCCAGGGTCAGAAAATCCTGGAACCAACGTAGATCCATAACAACCGCCGCGCCGTCAGATTGAATGCGAGGCAGTATAGGGACCGCGTCCGGGGGGCTTATGCATAGTTTGCATAACGCCCCCGCAGTCAGGGTTACTCCGGACCTGCCCGTCTACGGCAGGTTTTCGCGGAAGATCACCTGGCTGCGCGCCAGTTCCACCCCGTTCATCGGACTGCGCTTGTCGCGCAGGTTGCAGAAGATGCGCACGCAGCTCATCAGCGCTTCCATCGGGCTTTGCGTGATGACTGCGTCCATGGTGCCGTCTATCAGCAGCGCGCGGGTGTCGGGCGTGAGGCCGTGGCCGATGAAGACAACGCGGTGCTGCAAGCCGGCTTCCTTCAACGCGCGCGCCACGCCGTCGGATGCGCCGCCGATGTTGTAGATGCCGGCAAGCTGCGGGTACTGCTCCAGCAACTGGCGGGCCTGCTCGTAGTTGCGCTGCGCATCGTCATAGCCCTCGCGCAGGTCCACCACCTGCATGGCCTGGAACTGTTCGGCGTACAGCTGCAGAAAGCCGCCTTCGCGCTCTTCATGGGCGCGGTAGTGGCGTGACCCGGCGATCAGCGCCACGTGCGCCGCGCGCGAGCCGATGAAGCGGGCAATCAGGTAGCCCGCTGTGCGTCCGGCCGCGCGGTTGTCCAGGCCCACATAGGCCACGCGGGCGCTGTTGGCCAGGTCGGAAATCAGCGTCACCGCCGGCACGCCCTGCTGCGCCAGCAGGTTGACGGCCTCGCGCACGGCGGGATGCTCCAGCGCCATGAACGCGATGCCGTCGGCGCGCTTGCCATGCCTGGCCAGCGCCTGCGCGAGCGCGTCGGGATTGAAGCTTTCCACATACTCGACCTGGCACTTGGCGTTGAGCGGCGCGAAGTGTTCCTGCGCATAGCTGACGGTGTCGCCCAGCATGCGCAGGTAGCGGTTGCTGCCGCGCGGCAGCAGGAACACCAGCCGCAGGGGCTCGGGCGCGGCGGCCGCAAGCACCTCCTGTTCCGGCAGATAGTCCAGCTCGATGGCCACCTTGAAGACTTTCTGGGCGGTGCTGGCGCGCACGCCGGGCCGGCGGTTCAGGACCCGGTCGGCCGTGGCGGTGGACACTCCGGCGCGCTCCGCCACATCGGCCAGGCGCGCCAGCTTGCGTTCGGGAGGCGTTCGATTCACATCAAAATCCATCATTAATCAGGTTTGACGATGATAGCTCTGATTCACTATTGTCCATTCTGCCGCATGGTACTGGCGCTGTTGTGGCACATCAAAAAACATCATAACCAAAACTATGGAGACAACCATGAAGCTGCTGACACGCCGTAGTGCCCTGCGCCGCCTTTGCGCGATACCCGCCCTCACCCTGAGCTCGGGCTTTCCGCTGATTGCCCGCGCGGCGGACTACACGCTCAAGTACGGCAACAACCTGCCGGTCACGCATCCCTTGAATATCCGCGCCCAGGAAGCCGCCGAACGCATCCTCAAGGAAAGCAACGGCCGCGTGGACATCAAGATCTTCCCGAACAACCAGTTGGGCGGCGACACCGACATGCTGGCCCAGGTGCGCTCGGGCGGCATCGATTTCTTCACCCCGTCCGCCCTGGTCATCGCCACCTTGGTACCGGTGGCGGCCATCAACGCCGTGGGCTTCGCCTTCAAGGACTACAACCAGGTCTGGAGCGCCATGGACGGCGCGCTCGGCGCCCACGTGCGCGCCGCCATCGCGCAGCGCCGCCTCTATGCCTTCGAGAAGATGTGGGACAACGGCTTTCGCCAGACCACCAGCAGCAAGGCGCCGGTCAAGTCCGCCGCCGACATGGACGGCCTGAAGATACGGGTGCCGGTCAGCTCGCTGCCGATCTCCATGTTCAAGGGCCTGGGCGCCGCCCCCGCCAGCCTGCAATTCAGCGAGGTGTATTCCTCGCTGCAGACCAAGGTGGTGGACGCCCAGGAAAATCCCCTGCCCATCATCCAGGTGGCCAAGCTGTACGAAGTGCAGAAGTACTGCTCGCTCACCAACCACATCTGGGATGGCTACTGGTTCATCGCCAACGGCCGCATGTGGGAAGGCCTGCCGCAGGACCTGAAGGCCATCGTGGCGCGCGGCATCAACGAAGCCGGCTTGGCCCAGCGCGAAGACATCAAGAAGCTCAATGCCTCGGTGCAATCGGATCTGGAAGGCAAGGGTCTGCTGTTCAACCAGCCGTCCGCCGACAGCTTCCGCGAACAACTGCGCACCACCGGCTTCTACAAGGAATGGCAGGGCCGCTTCGGCAACGAAGCCTGGACCCTGCTGGAGCAGGCCGTCGGCAAGCTGGTCTGAGGACGCGCCATGTCCTCTTTGTCCGCACCCCACCCCGCGCCGCAAGCGCTGCCGGCCCATCCCCTGCGCCGTGCCGCCGGGGCCTTCGACGCGCTGCTGGGCAGCGTGGTCGAACACGTGGCGGCGGCCCTCGTGCTGGTCGAGATCGCCGTGCTGTTCGCGGGCGTGGTGGCGCGCTACGCCTTCCACAGCCCGCTGGTCTGGTCCGACGAACTCGCCTCCATCCTGTTCCTGTGGCTGTCCATGCTGGGCGCGGTGGTCGCCCTGCGCCGCGGCGAGCACATGCGGATGACGGCCCTGGTCAACAACGTCAGCCCGGCGCGCCGCGCCCAGCTGGAAACGCTGGCGTTGGCCGCGTCGCTGGCCTTCCTGGCGCTGATCCTGGCGCCCGCCGTGGAATACGCGCATGAAGAACACTTCATCATCACGCCCGCGCTGGAACTGAGCAACGCCTGGCGCGCCGCCGCAATTCCGGTGGGCATGGGGCTGATGGCGGTGGTGGCCCTGCTGCGGCTCTTGCGCACACAGACCGCGCCGCAGATGCTGGCGGCGCTGGCCGGGGCGGCCGCGGTGGTCGCGCTGTTCTGGCTGGCGCAGCCGCTGTTTTCCACGTTGGGCAAGCTGAACCTGCTGATCTTCTTCGTGGGCATCGTGGCCGCCACGGTGTTCTCGGGTGTGCCGATTGCGTTCTCGTTCGCCCTGGCCACGTTCTCGTACCTGGCCTTGACCACCAACACCCCGATGGTGGTGATGGTCGGCCGGCTGGACGAAGGCATGTCGCACCTGATGCTGCTGGCGGTGCCGCTCTTCATCTTCCTGGGCTCGCTGATCGAGATGACCGGCATGGCGCGCGCCATGATCCAGTTCCTGGCCAGCCTGCTGGGACACGTGCGCGGCGGACTGTCCTATGTGCTGATCGGCGCCATGTACCTGGTGTCCGGCATCTCGGGGTCCAAGATCGCCGACATGGCGGCCATTGCGCCCGTGCTGTTCCCGGAAATGCAGAAACGCGGCGCCAAGCCCGGCGATCTGGTGGCCTTGTTGTCGGCCACCGGCGCGCAGACCGAGACCATTCCGCCGTCCATCGTGCTCATCACCATCGGCTCGGTCACGGGCGTGTCGATCGCCGCGCTCTTCACGGGCGGACTGCTGCCGGCCGTGGTGCTGGGCCTGGCGCTGTGCTCGGTGGTGTGGTGGCGCTACCGCAAGGAAGACCTGAGCCTGGCGCAGCGCTTCAGCGCCCGCGAAATCGGCCGCTTCTTCGTCATCGCCCTGCCCGCCGTGGCCCTGCCCTTCGTGATCCGCGCCGCGGTGGTCGAAGGCGTGGCCACTGCCACCGAGGTCTCGACCATCGGCATCGTGTATTCGGCCGTGGTCGGCCTGCTGATCTACCGGCGCTTCGACTGGGCCCGGCTCAAGCCCATGCTGATCGAGACCGCCTCACTGTCGGGCGCCATCATGCTGATCGTGGGCTGCGCCACCGCCATGGCCTGGGCGCTGACGCAGTCCGGCTTCTCGGGCGACCTGGCCAAGCTGATGGCCGGCATGCCCGGCGGCAGCTACGGTTTCCTGGCCGTGTCCATCGTCGCCTTCATCATCCTGGGCAGCGTGCTGGAAGGCATACCCGCCATCGTGCTGTTCGGCCCGCTGCTGTTCCCGATCGCGGCGCAGGCCGGCGTGCACGAGGTGCACTACGCCATGGTGGTGATCTTCGCCATGGGCATCGGCCTGTTCGCGCCGCCCTTCGGCGTGGGCTACTACGGCGCCTGCGCCATCAGCCGCGTCGATCCCAACGAAGGCATAGGCCCGATCTGGGGCTACATCGCCGCGCTGCTGGTGGGCCTGGTCATCGTCGCCGCCTTCCCCTGGTTCTCCATCGGTTTCCTGTGAGGCCCGCGGCCCGGGTCCGGGCAGCGTCCTCCCGACATCCTCAAACCTTTTCCCGCAAAGAATCCATCATGAGTCGTTTCCTGGGCGAAATCCGCCAACTCGGTTATGTGGTGCACGACATCGAAGCCGCCATGGACTACTGGAGCGCCACGCTGGGCGTCGGCCCCTGGTACTACAACCCGCGCGTGCCCATCGTGAACTATCAGTACGACGGCGCTAGCCACCAGCCGCACAACTCGGTGGCGCTGGCCAACTCCGGCTTCGTGCAGGTCGAACTGATCCAGACCCGCAACGACGTGCCCTCCATGTACCGCGACTTCCTGCTGGCCGGCCGCACCGGGCTGCAGCACGTGGCCTACTGGACCGAGAGCTACGACGCCGACCTGGAGCGCCTGCTGGCCCAGGGCTTCAAGCCCAAGATGAGCGGCGAAGTTGGCGAGAAAGGCCGCTTCATCTACTTCGACACCGAGTACCACCCCGGCACCGTGATCGAGCTGTCCGAAGTCGCCGGCCCCAAGGGCCGCCTGTTCGACCTGATCCGCGACAGCGCCCGCGACTGGGACGGCAAGGACCCCGTGCGCCCCTTCCCCGACCTGAACCGGATCTGACCCCTACCCGCCACCGCCGCCATGAATTCCCAATCGTTTACCGCCACCTATCTGATCGAAACCCCGCTGGACCCCGCCCAGGTCGCGGATGTCATGGCCGGCGAGCAATCCTGCGGCACCTTCACGCGGGTGCAGGGCGAAACCGACGAGTTGCGCGCCCGCGCCCGCGCGCGCATCGAATCGATCGAAACCCTGGAATCCGCTGCCGCGCCCAGCCTGCCCAACGCCTGGCTGGCGCGGCAGCCCGGCGGCATGCCGGGCCTCTACCGGCGCGCCCGGGTGCGCATCGCCTTTCCCGTCGCCAACATCGGCGCCAACCTGCCTACGCTGGCCGCCACCGTAGGCGGCAATCTGTACGATCTGGGCGAAGTCACCGGGCTGCGCCTGGAAAGCATGGAACTGCCGGCCAATTACCGCGCCCAGTTCGACGTGCCGCGCGTCGGCATCGCCGGCACGCGGCAACTGACTGGCGTGGCGCAGGGTCCGCTCGTAGGCACCATCATCAAGCCCAACGTCGGCCTGTCGCCCGAACAGACCGCGCATCTGGCAGCCCAGCTGTGCGCTGCGGGCGTGGACTTCATCAAGGACGACGAAGTCTGCGCCAACCCCGCCCACGCGCCGCTGGCGCAGCGCGTCGCCGCCGTCATGGCAGTGGTGCGCGCGCACCGTGAACGCACAGGAAGGCAGGTCATGGTGGCCTTCAACATCAGCGACGAAACCGACGCCATGCGCCGCCATGCCGAGCTGATCGAACGCGAAGGCGGCACCTGCGTCATGGCCAGCCTGAACCATTGCGGCTACTCGGCCATCCAGACCCTGCGCCGCAGCACCCCGTTGGCGCTGCACGGCCACCGCAACGGCTACGGCGCGCTGTCGCGCCACCCCTTGCTGGGCGTGGGCTTCCAGGCTTACCAGACGCTGTGGCGGCTGGCCGGCGTGGACCATATGCACGTGCACGGCCTGCAAGGCAAGTTCTCCCAGGAAGACGCCGAGGTGGTCGAATCCGCGCGCGACTGCCTGGCCTCGCTGACCCTGGGCATCGATGACCCCGTCATGCCCGCGTTTTCGTCCGGCCAATGGGCCGGCACCGTGCCCGCCACCTGGGCGGCGGTGCGCAGCGACGACCTGCTGTTCATGTCCGGCGGCGGCATCCTCGCCCACCCCGACGGCCCCGCCGCGGGCGTGCTCAGCATCCGCCAGGCCTGGCAGGCCATGCGCGACGGCGAGCGCCTGGAAGACTATGCGCGCAACGCGCCCGAACTGCGGCGCGCCATCGAATGCTTCGGCCACCGCGCATGAGCGCGGTCTCGCACGCAGACACGCCGCCGGAACAGCGGCAGGCAACGCGGCCGCAGCTCGGCTGGTACGGCGACGACTTCACCGGCGCCACCGACACGCTGGCGGAAACCGCCCGCGCCGGCCTGCGCAGCCTGCTGTTCCTGGGCGTGCCGACGCCGGAACAGTTGCGCCGCGCCGGCCCGCTGGACGCCATCGGCATCGCCGGCGCGGCGCGCGGCATGGCGCCAGCCGAAATGCAGACCGAGCTGCGCGCCGTGGGCCGCTACATGGCGGGCGCGGGCGTGCGCGTGCTGCATTACAAGTGCTGCTCCACCTTCGACAGCGCGCCGCAGGTGGGCAGCATCGGCGCCGCGGTGCTTGAACTGCGCCGCCACATGCCCAACCCGCTGGTGCCCATCGTCGGCGGACAGCCCAGCATCGGCCGCTATTGCAGCTTCGCCCAGTTGTTCGCCCGCGCGGGTGCCGCGCCCGAGATCCACCGCATCGACCGCCATCCGGTCATGCGCGCGCATCCCGTCACCCCGATGCACGAGGCCGACCTGCGCCTGCACCTGGCGGCGCAAGGCCTGCCGGACATCCGCTCCTTGCCGCACACGGCCTACCCGCGCCTGCGCCGGGCAGCCGACGCGCCGCTGCTGGACGACTGGGTAGACCAGGTCATCGAGACCACCGACGGGCCGCTGCTGCTGGACCTGGTCGACGACGAGCAACTGGCCGTCATCGGCCGCCTGATCTGGCGCGCGGCGTCCTGCCTGCCCTTGCTGGCCGTGGGTCCCAGCAGCGTGCAGCAAGCGCTGGCCCGCGCCACCCCGGCAGGCGGCGCAAGCGCCACGGCCGCGCCGCTGCGTGTCGCCAGCGGCCCCGTGCTGGTGGTGGCCGGCAGCCTGTCTCCAGTCACCGCCAGACAGATCGACGCTTGCCGCCAGTACCAGCGCCAGCCGCTGCAAGCGGAACGGCTGCAGCGGGATCCGGCCTATGCGGCGGAACAGGTCCGGCAAGCCGCGGCCATGCTGGCCCAGGGGCGCAACGTACTGGCGCACACCGACCGGCCCGCCCAGGCGCTCAGCGCGCACCAGACCGCCGCCACCGCCCGCGCCACCGGCCAAATGGTGGCGGACATCGTGCGCGCCAGCGCGCATTCCAGCACGCGCCTGTCGCGCATCGGCATTGCCGGCGGCGACACCTCCAGCCAGGCCACCCTGGCCCTGGGCCTGTGGGGCCTGGCGTTCCGCTGCGTGCTGGCGCCCGGTGTCACCGTCAGCCTGGCGCGCAGCGACGACCCTGTGACCGACGGCATCGAACTGATGCTCAAGGGCGGACAGATGGGCGGCGATCTGTTGTTCGATGAGCTGGCGCTGGGAGCAGCCTGACAGCGCCCATTCTTTTGCTATTGGAAAGCCATTGTTTCCCATACCTGGATTTATCCGGCCAATGGAAGCTGACAGAATCTGTGCTCCCCAAAGGAGACACGGAAGACATGGCAAGAACATTGATAAAACATGCCGGCATCCTGAGCATGGATGCGACGCTTGGCGAACTGCATGGCGACGTCCTGATCGATGGCGACCGCATCGCCGCGATCGGCCCGGACCTGCAAGCGCAGGACGCTGAGGTCATCGACGCCAGCGGCATGATCCTGATGCCCGGACTGATCGACGCGCATCGCCACGTATGGGAGATCATCGACATGGGCCGGCTGGTGAAATCCCGGCCGGCCGAGTATGCCAGCAACTACCAGAAGTGGAAGATGCGGACCATCGTCTGCATGACGCCCGAGGACAATTACCTGGCCGAGCTGGTCGGCGGGCTGGAAGCGATCAACTCCGGCGTCACCACGGTTTTCGACTTCGCCCATGGCCAGCCCACCGAGGACCGCGCGCTCGCCGCCGCCCAGGGGCTCAAGGATTCGGGCATCGCCGGCTGGTTCGGTTTCCAGCTGGGTGTGTCCTCTTCCTATGGACCCGGCGACACGGTGCCGCTGGCCCAGGCCGACGGCCAGCGCATCGCCAAGACCACGGAAACGCATTGGCGCACCGCCGAGCGCCTGCAGCGCGAGTATTTCTCCGACAGTTCGGCGCCGCTGCAACTGGCGCTGGCTCCCAGCGGCAATAACGGCAGCGCGCTGGACGACATCCGCGCCGAATGGGGCCGGGCCCGAGGCATGGGCGTCGGCATGCTCGCCGCCCATATCCACAAGCCCGAGGCGCCCCACCCCGCGGGCTTCATGGGGCACCGCGACTCGGGCATCGGCGACCTGCACGATGCCGGCCTGCTCGGGCCAGACTATCAGGCCACGCACGCCAACCGCCTCACGTCCGAGGAATTGGCCATGCTGCGTGATACCGGCGGGATGATCTGCGCCACCGCCATGGGCGAGTTCCCCTATGTCATGTCGGCCGACAAGGGGCCGTCCGTGCATGGCCGCTCGCGCCGAGCGGGCGTGCCCACGGGCATGGGCATCGACATCTCCCTGGCGTTGCCGGGCGACTACTTCGAGCATATCCGCGCGACCTACTGGAACCTGTACCTGGATCCGGAAGTCCGCGACGTGATGAAGGCCTGTTCCTCCGACTACATCCTGGACTTCGCCACCGGCCTGGGCGCCAAGTCGGTGCGGCTGGGAGACACCGCCGGCACGATCAGCGTGGGCAAGCGTGCCGACCTGGTATTGCTGAGCACGGACCGCATCGGCTTCGGCATGGCGGGCAGTCTGGCCGACCGCGTGGTCAGCTTCGCCTGCACGGCGGACGTGGACAGCGTGTGGATCGCCGGCAAGGCGCGCAAGCGCCACGGTCAGATGTTGGGCGTAGACTGGCCGACGCTTAAAAAACGCCTGGTCGAAGCGCAGGAGCGCGTCGGCCAGTTGGCGGCCACGATACGTCTCGTCTGATCGTCATTCTTCCTACGGACGCCTTCCGCATGGCGGCTGCAGACCTCGGCGGGAAACGCATCCCGGCCAAGTCGCAGCCGCCGCGGGCGTTTCACGCGTACAGGAGTTTTCGAACATGAAAAAGATACTAGGTATTGCCACCCTCGCCGCCCTCCAGGCCTGTTTCACCCCGGCCGCCGCGCAGGGCGCGGATTCCTGGCCAAACCGGCCGGTGCGGATCATCCATGGCTTCGCGCCCGCCGGTCCCATCGATAATTTCGCACGCCTGCTTGCCGCGCAATTCAACGACCGCTTCGGCGAACCTGCCATCGTGGAGGGCAAACCGGGCGCCGGCGGCACCATCGCCGCGCGCTTCGTCGCGCGCAGTCCGTCGGACGGATACATCCTCTATCTGATGGCCTCCGGCCATGCGTCCGCGCCGGGCCTCTACAGGTCCCTGGGCTACGATCCCGTCAAGGACTTCACCATGATCTCCGTCGTGGCCCAGAGTCCCTACGCCGTGATCGCCAATCCCGCCGCCGGCTACGGATCGATGCGCGAACTCATCGACGCGGCGCGCCAGCAGCCGGAGAAGATCGACTACGGTTCCGGCGGCATAGGCAGCGGCATGCACCTGGCCGCCACGCTGCTGCAGGCGCGCACCGGCGTCCGCCTGAACCACGTGGCCTACAAGGGCGGCGGCGCGCCCGCGCTGGCGGTGATCGGCGGCGAGGTTCCCGTCATCATGACGGCCCTGGCGGGCATGAGCACCTACATCGCTGAAGGCAAGGTCAAGCCGCTGGCCGTGACGACCCGGGAGCGCTTTGCGCAGTATCCCGACGTGCCCACGCTGTCGGAAACGGTGGCCCCCGGCTTCGACGTCACGGCCTGGTATGCGCTGGCGGGGCCCAAGGACCTGCCGCCCGCCATCGTCGCCAAGCTCAACGAGATGGTGCGCGACACGCTGCAACGCCAGGACATCATCGAAAGCCTGCGTCTGCAGGCGGCGGAACCTGCGCCGTCCACACCAACCGCCGCGCAGGAACTGCTGGCCAGCGAGGTCGCCCGGTGGCAGAAAGTCGTCCGCGAGGAAGGCCTGGCGGACATGAACTGAACCCGCATGGCGCGCCGCCGCGCGCCATGCCCCTCAGAACTTGTGGCGGATGCCCAGCGCGACGGCGGCCTGGCTGTCCTTGCCGGCCGGCAATGTGCTCAGGGGCGCGAAGTTCAGCGCCGAATTCCGCGCATAGGCAGCGGCCGCATACAGGTCGGTGCGCTTGGACAGACCGCCGTACACGAGTTGCAGCGCATGCTGCCTGGGATTCGACGGATTGCCCGCCCCCGCCCTGGCCTTCACGTCGTCGTAATAAAAGGCGGCCGTAATCCGCAGCACGGGAGAAATGCGGTACCCGACTCCGATCCACCACATGTCGTCGCGCTGGTTCAGATTGCCTGTCGCCGTCTTGTCTTGCGCCCACCGGTAGCCTATGGTCAACCTCCACGGATCCGGCGCATAGGTTGCGGCCAGGGCCAGCTTGCGCAGCCGGTTGGATGCGGCGGCCGCCACGCCCCCCGATTGGTCATAGACCGCCGCCAGGCCGAAAGGGCCGGAGAGGTAGCTCACGCCGCCGCCCCAGGCCGACCGCTGGTACGGCGCGCCGGATGCGTCATCGAGCTGGTAGTGCGCCTGCGCGGCCAGGGACCCCGTTGCGACGCGATACTTGACCGAATTATCGAGGCGCAGGTTGCCCATGAGAAACGGCATGGGCTCATAGGCGCCCGCGTAGGTCAGAGGCATGAAGGCCGGCAACAGATCGAACATGCTGATGTATTGCCGCCCGAGACTCAGCATGCCGTAGGGCCCGTTCAGGCCCAGGAATGCCTGCCGGTTGAACGGCCGCCCCGCCTCGCCCATCGCCCCCGTATGCATGTAGAAACCGCTCTCCAGCGCGAACACGGCCTGCGTTCCTCCGCCCAGGTCCTCCACGCCCCGCAACCCCCAGCGAGAGCCGGACAGTCCTCCCGAATTCATCCGCAACGCGGACCCTCCGGACGAGGACGAATCCGCAGACGAGCGATTGTTGCTCCGGTACTCAATATAGCTGTCGGCCAGCCCATACAGCGTCAGGCTGGACTGTGCGAGTGCCGATGGTCCGTACCCGGCACAGGCAGCCAAGGCCGCCCATTTCGCCAGAGCTTTGAATTGCGTGCTGCACTTCATGAACACCCCCCCTTTTGACTTCGTTATGTTTGCCATGGTCGGCAACAAGCCTGCCGCAGGACGCAGCAACTCCCGGCCCCGCGCGAACCGGGATGCGCGGCGCCGTACTACAGGCAGGATTGATGGATGCCGGCGGACGCCGGCCTCATGCAGGAAACGGGCCCGCGCTCAGGCGGACCCGCGCCCGCGTCACGCGGTGAACGTGATGGTTTGCGCCTGGGCGCTGATGCGTTGCTGCACGGCGGCGAGCTCCGCTTTGAGCTTGGCCCAATCAACGTCGAGCATCTTGCCGTGGCGCTTGCGGGCCCGGCCGGCAACCCAGACGCTATCGATGTCCGCCAGGGAGGCGAAGTTGGCAACGCGATCGGCAAGGCTGCCCTGCATGGGGAATCCGATGCGGTCCGTGGCCAGCAGCACCAGGTCAGCGCGCTTGCCGACGCTGATGCTGCCCGCCATGTCCCCCGCCCGGACCGCGCTCGCCCCGAGCGAGGTCGCGAACGCCAGCGCGTCCTGCGACTTGTACTCGCGCACGATCTCGCGCCCTTCCGGCTCCAGGAACAGGCTCAGGAACGCGCCGCGCACATGTTCGAAGAAGTCCTGCTGCACCACCAGCGCGCCATCGATGCCAATGCCGGTCGCCACGCCGGCCTGACGCGCGCGTCCATGGGAAGAAGCCATCATGTTGGGCGACAGCATGTAGGGAAATTCGCCCACCACGGTAGCGCACAGCATGCCCCCCGTATCGCGCAACAGTCCAAGTTCCTCCGCCGTCAGGCGGTTGCCATGGGCGATGTGATAGTCCGGCCCCAACAGCCCGGCCTCGTACAGATCCTGGATGCCGGACCCGCGGTGGCCGATCGCGCCCAAAGCCTTGGGCGCCGCGGGCTTGTGCACATGCGCCGCGAGCAGCTTCACGCCCGTGTCACGGACCCGCGCCCATTCATTCTTCACGTCCGCGACCGCGCGGCCGATGGCGTCCGAGGGCGCCAGCCCCAATTGCAGCGGCGCGGCGCTATCCGAGAATATTTCGGAGCGCAGCCGCTCCACGGTGCGCCAGTTCTGCTCGGTGGTGGTGGTGAGATCCGCCTGGACCCGCGCCATGGAGATCGTCGACCCGGGACCGAACGCCAGCGTGCGCCCCAGCTGGAACGTGAACCAGCCGTTGACGCCCGAATCGCGGATGCCGCGCGCCGCGGCCAGCGCCGTTTCCTCGGAGGGTTGCCCATGCGCATAGTCCAGCACCGTGGTCACGCCCGAGTCGATGGCCTGCAGGCCGCCAATCAACTCCACCAGATAGTTGTCTTCCGGCGTCATGCAAGCCATGGTCCGGCGTTGCCATCCCAGATAGGCGCGCGAGTATCCCGTGGGGTCCATCTTGACCAGGCGTCCGGCGTCGATGCACTGCCAGAGATGGCGATGGCCGTCGACCATGCCAGGCATCAGGATTTTCCCGCGGGCATCGATCACTTCCGCATCGCCCGCGGACAGGTTCCTGCCTATGGCCGCAATGCGGCCCTGGTCGATCAGCACGTCCGCGCCGGTCATCTCCTGATGCTGCGGGTCCATGGTCAGCAGGTCCGCATTCCGGATCAAAGTCCGGGAGAATCCCGATGCGGGGCGCGCGGCCACGGCGACCTTCCGAAGGGGCTCCTGCGCAAACGCGTTGCCGCTCGCGGCAGCAGCCGCCACCCCGCCCAAGGACAGGCGCAGAAAGGATTTCCTGCTCATCTTGATTGCGTCCCAAGACTCCAACGGAACGCCTGATCTTTTCTGTGCCACGCTAGTCTCCCTCGTTATAATCAGCCGCAATATTGACATCGCCAGGTCCCGTGATTAAAGGGTCGCTCCAGAAATAAACGGTTTCGCTGCGGGAAAGAATATGAATCGCCTGGTGGCAATGAGCGTCTTCTGCAAAGTCGTCGAACACGGAAGCTTCACGGTCGCCGCAACGCGCCTCGACATGTCCACCGCCTCGGTCAGCAAGAACGTGTCCGCGCTGGAAGACCACATCGGCACGCCGCTGCTGGCGCGCACCACCCGCCGTATCGTGCTCACGGACGCGGGCAAGACCTACTACGACAAATGCTCGCGCATCCTGGACGATGTCGAGGAAGCCGAACGCACCGCCGGCCAGGTCCAGACCACGCCACGGGGGCTCTTGAAGGTGCGTGCGCCGATCTCGTTCGGTAGCGCCAACCTGGGCCGCCTGATCACCGCATTCACCACGAGTTTTCCCGAGGTCACCGTGGAGATGACGCTCAACGACAGGTATCTCGATCCGGCCGAGGAAGGCGTCGACGTGGCGCTCTACATCGGCGCCACGCCCAAGCATTTCGCGACCGGCGCCCAAGCCATCGCCACCTTGCCCAGAATGCTGGTCGCGGCACCGTCCTACCTCGAACGCCATGGCCGCCCCAGGGAAATCCAGGACCTCGCCAGCCACCAATGTTTGGTCTACACGCGCGGCGCCAGCCCCAGCGAATGGCGCTTTACGCGCAGCGGCGTGGAGCAGACCGTCCACGTCAGCGGCTCCCTGCGCTGCAACAACAGCCAGACCCTGCACGACGCCGCGCTGAGCGGCGCCGGCGTCGGACTGTTGCCGGCCTTTCTGGTGGCGCAGGATCTGGCTTGCGGCCGTCTCACGCACCTGCTGCCCGATTGGCAGCCTGCGGAACGAAACCTGTATGCCGTGTATCCGCAGCCGCGACGCTCCTCGCCCAAGGTGCGCGAGTTCGTCGAGCTGTTGGCCAGCAATCTCGATTTGGGATCGCCGAAAGCGTCCTAGCGGCCGGGTTATGCTGCCAACGCGCCCCGCTTGCGGGCGCCGTTCACTCTGGAGACTTGCCGACATGAACTGGCCGCTGCGCGCTTGGACAATCGCCGCAATCACGCTGTGCGCATCCACCACCGTCTTGGCCGCCGCGCCGGCCGATCGGGCCGAATGGACCAGCGGCGTCATGCGCAAGCTGCATCGCGACCTGTCGATGCCCAAGGAAGCGCAAGGCCTGGATGGCTCGCTGAGCCTGCGCCTGCGGCTGACGGTGATGCGGGACGGCAAGATCGCTGCGGTGGAACTGGCCAAGTCCTCGGGTCATGTCGCCGTGGACATAGCGGTCACCCGCATGATCCAACGCGCCAGTCCGCTGCCGGCCTTTTCCGCCGACATGCCGGCCGACAAGGAAATCTTGATGGTGCCGGTGCGTTTCGAGATCGAAGACCAGCCCTCGCGGCCCACACGCAATGTGCAGCTCCGCTACGCCGACCCGGCGCGCGGCTTCGGCGTGACCGTGCCCGCCCCCTACGAGATCGCACGGGTCGGCAAGTCCGAGGAATTCGACGTGCTGGTGCAGATCGCCAGCACCGCCAGTACTCCGCAAGCAGCGGGTGCGGCGGGCTATCTGTGCGGCGTCGGCTTCAGCACACCGCGCAAGGCGCTGAAGACCCACCCCGGCGCCGAAGCCCCGCTCTCGGCCGCTTCCCGGCTGGCGGCCGCCGTAGCCATTCTGGCCGCGCAAAACGAGTCGCCCGGACAGCGGAGCGGCTTTGAATTGCAGGGCGTCAAGGGCATCGACTACCTCGCCCCGGCCGGCAGCAGAGCGGATGGCGTGCCCCTGCTGGAGTACAACGCGTTGCTGGACAGCCCCACGCTGCGTGTCGCCATGCGCTGCACCACGACGAGCCGCGACATGCCAGGCGCCCTGTCCGCATTCCGCCAGATACGGGACGGAATCAGCCTGGGCAAGCAATAGGGCGGGCTCCCCGCCCCGCCCTGGCCGAGGGACTCCCGCAGCGCACGACGGCGGGAATCGAAAGCCGACGCCTCGACTCAGTCCAGCATTTCAAAGAACGGCGCCATGCGCTCACGCGACCTCAGGATGTGGTCGCGCATGGCGGCCTGCGCGCCGTCGGCGTCACGCGCCTCTAGCGCCTGCACGATGCGCGCGTGTTCGGTCACGGCTTCCTCGGTGACCCGCGAGTGGAAGCGCAGCCGGAACAGATGGGTATGCGCATACAACCGCGCCAGCGCTTCGGCCAGCAGCTCGTTGCCGCTCTGCTGCGCGATCCAGGAATGGAACTGCGCGTCCAGCACGGCGAACTTGCCGTAGGCCACGCGCGCGTCGTCGGCGCTTGGGGCGCTCATCGCGGCAGACAGCGCGGCCAATTCCTGGCGCGCCGCGTCCGTCATGTGCTGCGCGGCCAGGCTCGCCCCGAACGGCTCCAGTTGCAGGCGCAGTTCATACATCTGCTCGAAGCGCCGGCGCGTGGGCATGGGCGCCGCACTGTATCCCACGTGGTGGGTCTTGACGACGAGGCCTTCCGTTTCAAGCCGGATCAGCGCAGCGCGTATTGGCGTCTGCGACACGCCCAATTCGCGCACCAGCGCATCGACCGCGATACGCATGCCGGGCGCGATCTTCAAGGAAATGAGCTGCGACAGCAGCGTCTCATAGACCTCATCGCCCAAGGAGCGCACGCGCTCGCCCAGGCGCTGGCCGCTCGCCGACGCGTTTGATGGCGCGGCTCCGGAACCGAGAGAGAGAGTCGTCATGGTTGTTTCACCCAGGTTTGCCAACAATGTGTTGACGTCCAATTTGTTACGAGGTTAGCATAAATCAGATCGTATTTCGGATCCGATCGGATTTAACAACTGAACGAGACTATGACGACAACGATAAAAACGGGGGAGGCAAGGCTGGCTTGCATGCGCGCGCTGGAACTGGCGGGGACCCCCACGAGCCACGCCGCGACACAGACCAGCCTGCTGCTTGAAGCCGAATTGCGAGGCCGGGCTTCCCACGGCCTGCTACGGCTTCCGCGCATCATCGAACGGATCCACAACGGCGTGGCCGACCCGAAAACCCGCGGCGCCGCCGTTTGGCGCTCCCCCGCCTTCCTGGACATGGATGGCGAACGAGGCCTGGGCCCGGTCATCGCGTTGGCGGCCCTTGACCAGATCTGCGGCCGGGCCCGCGACACGGGTATCGCGATCGCGGCGGTCAGCAACAACAACCACATCGGCATGCTGGCGTTGTATGCGGAACAGGTGGCCCGTGCAGGCCAGATCCTGCTGGCCCTGTCGACCAGCGAAGCCCTGGTACATCCCTGGGGCGGCCGCCGCGCCCTGATCGGCACCAATCCCATCGCGATCGGCGTGCCTACCGAGGACGAACCCTTCGTGCTGGACATGGCCACCAGCCAGGTCGCCATGGGCAAGATCCACGACTATGCCAACCATGGCCGGCCGCTGGACCCGGGATGGGCGCTGGACGGCGCGGGCAATCCCACCACCGACGCCACGGCCGCCAAGGCAGGCGCGCTGGCGCCCTTTGGCGAAGCCAAGGGCTACGCGCTGGGGCTGGCGTTTGAACTGCTGGTGGCCAGCCTGACGACATCCGCGCTCGGCACGGCGGTCAAGGGCACGCTGGATTCCACCGAGGTTTGCAACAAGGGCGACGTCTTCATTGTGGTCGAGGCGGGGTCGGGCGCGGTCGCCGACCGCATCACCCGCTACCTGGATGAAATCCGCGCATGCCCCGCCCTCCAGCCGGAGCGGCCCGTCGCGGTACCGGGAGACCGGGCGCGCGCAGAACGCCGCCAGCGCCTGGACACCGGCATCGAGCTGGCCGACGAGGTCTGGCGCCGCATTCTCGATCTGGCGCAATGCGCCGCCTGAACGCACTACGACTTCTCTCAAGGATCCGCAATGACTGATTTGTTTGGAATCATGCGCGCGCCGCGCGCTGTCTTGTTCGGCAACGGCCAGCGCCTGGCATTGGGCCGCGTCGCGGCCGCCCTGGGGCAACGCGTGCTGATTTGCACCGACGAGCGTTTTGCCGGCACGCCCGAAATGTCCGCACTGCTGGCGTCGCTGGAAACCGCGGGCGTGCGCGTCCAGGTGTACGACCGCACCCAGCCCGACCTGCCGGTTGAAGGCGTCTACGAATGCGTGGCCGCGCACCGCGCCTTCCAGCCTGATGCCATTGTCGGGCTGGGCGGCGGCAGCTGCCTGGATATGGCCAAACTCGTCAGCCTGCTGCTGGCGCACGGCGGACAAGCGTCCGACTATTACGGCGAGTACAAGGTACCCGGCCCCACCATCCCTGTGATCGCACTGCCCACCACCTCGGGCACGGGCTCCGAGGTCACGCCCGTGGCCGTGCTGGCCGACAGCGCCCGCGACCTGAAGGTCGGCGTATCCAGCCCGCACCTGATACCCCACACCGCCATCTGCGATCCGGAGTTGACGCTGACCTGCCCCAAGGGGCTGACCGCCATCGCCGGGGCCGACGCATTGACCCATGCCATCGAGGCCTTGACCGCCGTCCGGCGCAGCCCCGACGCCGACATCGCGCAGACGCGCGTGTTCGTCGGCAAGAACGCCTTCAGCGACCAACAGGCGCTGGTCGCCATCCGCGCGCTCGCGTCGTATCTGCCTCGGGCGGTCGAAAACGGCGCCGACCTGCACGCCAGAGGGCAGGTCATGGCCGCGGCGCTGGCCGCGGGCCTGGCTTTCGGCGTGGCCGGCACCGCCGCCGCTCACGCCATCCAGTACCCCATCGGCGCCTTGACCCACACGGCGCACGGCGCGGGCGTGGCCACGCTGATGCCCTACGTCATGGACTTCAATGCGCCGGCCTGCGCCGCCGACTACGCAGCCATCTCGCAGGCGATGGGGGATACGGAAACCGATCCCGGACGCCTCGCTGCCAACGCGCCCCGCCATGTCTACGAGCTGTTCGCGGGCATCGGCATCCCTGCAACGCTGGAAGGATTGGGCGTGCGCGCCGACCAGTTGGACTGGATCGCCGAGCAATCCATGCTGGCCGCGCGCCTGGTCACGAACAATCCCCGCCCGCTGGACCAGACCGGCATCGCGGCCATCGTGGCCGCCGCCCACGCAGGCCGCGGCTCGTTTCGCCCATCCCGATAACCCCTTCCCCATCCCTATCCGGAGCTGACACATGACCATCGAGGCCAGCAAGCTGTCCACTGACCTTTACATCGACGGCGCCTGGCGCGCCGCCACGTCGGGGCGTCGCATCGACGTGTTCGACCCGTCCACCGAGCAGGTGATCGCAAGCGTGGCCGACGCCACGCTGGAAGACGCCGCCGCCGCCGTGGATGCCGCCGCGCGCGCCGCCGCCGGCTGGGCCGCCACCCCCGCCCGCCAGCGCGGCGAAATCCTGCGCAAATGCTATGAACTGATGGTGCGCGACGCCGACGACCTGGCCCGCCTGATCTCGATGGAGAACGGCAAGGCGCTGGCCGACGCGCGCGGCGAGGTCGCCTATGCCGCCGAGTTCTTCCGCTGGTTCTCCGAGGAAGCGGTGCGCATCAACGGCGACATCAGCGTGTCGCCTGGCGGCGCCAGCCGCATCATCGTCCAATACCAGCCCATAGGCATCGCCCTGCTGGTCACGCCGTGGAACTTCCCCGCCGCCATGGCCACCCGCAAGATCGCGCCCGCACTCGCGGCAGGCTGCACCTGCATCCTCAAGCCCGCCACCGAAACGCCCTTGACCGCGTATGCCGTCATGCGACTGCTCGAGGAAGCCGGCGTGCCTCCGGGCGTGGTCAACGTGTTGACGACGTCGTCGGCGGGCAAGTTCGCCAATGCCGTGCTGGACGATCCGCGCGTGCGCAAACTCTCCTTCACGGGGTCGACGGAAGTGGGCCGCGTGCTGCTGCGCAAGGCCGCCGACTCGGTCATCAGCTGCTCGATGGAGCTAGGCGGCAACGCGCCGTTCCTGGTCTTCGACGACGCGGACATCGACGCCGCCGTGGAAGGCGCCATGATCGCCAAGATGCGCAACGGCGGCGAGGCCTGCACCGCGGCTAATCGTTTCTACGTGCAGCGTGGCGTGGTCGAGGCGTTCAGCGCCAGGTTCGCCGCCCGCATGGCGGCGCTGAAAACCGGCGACGGCGTCAACCCCGACACCCAATGCGGTCCCCTGGTGAACGCCGGCGCGGTCGACAAGGTGGCCTCGCTGGTGGACGACGCCGTGGCCAAGGGCGCGCGCGTCAAGGCCGGCGGCAAGCGGCTGGACCGTTCCGGCTATTTCTATGAACCCACCGTGCTGGTGGACGTGCCGGCCGACGCCGATCTGCTGACCGAAGAGATCTTCGGCCCCGTGGCGCCCATCGTGGCCTTCGATACCGAAGACGAAGCGGTGGCATTGGCCAACGCCACCGAATACGGCCTGGTGGCCTACGTTTACACCCGTGATCTGGCCCGCGGCCTGCGGGTCTCCGAGAGCATCGAAAGCGGCATGATCGCCCTGAACCGGGGCCTGGTGTCGGATCCCGCGGCGCCCTTCGGCGGCGTCAAGCAAAGCGGCCTGGGCCGCGAAGGCGCGCACCACGGCCTGCTGGAATTCATGGAAGCGAAATACATCTCGACCAACTGGTAAATCCGCGCGGCTGCGTCCCGCGCGCAACCGCCCGTCCCATTTCGAACCCCAAACGAGGAGATAGCCAGACATGGCTAAATATGAAATTGCGACCATCAACGGCGATGGCATCGGTCCGGAGGTCTGCCAGTCGGCGATCACCGTGCTGAAGGAAGCCTGCGGCTCCGGCCTGCTCGCGTTCAGCAGCTACGACGGCGGCGCCGACCACTACGTCAGGTCGGGCCACGTGCTGCCCGACGACACCTATGCGGCCTGCAAGACGGCCGACGCCATCTTGCATGGCGCGGCAGGCATGCCCGGCGTGACCTATCCCGACGGCACCGAGGTCGGCAACGATCTGCACTTGCGCCTGCGCTTCCGGCTCGACCTGTACGCCAACGTGCGTCCGATCCGGCTGTACCAGGGCGTCGACTCGCCGCTCAAGCATTTCCAGCCGGGACAGATCGACTACGTCATCGTGCGCGAGAACACCGAGGGCCTCTACGCCAGCCGTGGCGGCGGCATCGTGCTGCGCGACGAAGTGGCCACCGACACCATCGTCGTCACCCGCAAGGGCATCGAACGCGTGGCGCGTTTTTCATTTGAACTCGCCCGCCAGCGCAAGGGCGCACCGCGCGACGGCAAGCGCCGCGTCACGGTATGCGACAAGGCCAACATCCTGCGTACCTACGCCTTTTTCCGCGCTGTCTGCGACGAGGTCGCGACGTCCTACCCCGACGTCGACATCGACTACGCCTATGCCGACGCCATCACGGTGCACATGCTCAAACGGCCGGATTTCTATGACGTGATCGTGGCCGAAAACATGTTCGGCGACATCATCTCCGACCTGGGCGCCGCCACCATCGGCGGCATGGGCCTGTCCGCCTCGGCCGAACTGGGCGACACGCACGGCCTGTTCCAGGGCGCCCACGGTTCCGCCCCAGACATCGCCGGCCAGAATGCCGCCAGCCCGCTGGCCACCATCCTGTCGGGCGCGCTCATGTTGCGCTGGCTGGGCGACAAGCACGCCGATGGCGCGTTGACCGACGCCGCGCAGCGCATCGAGCTTGCCGTCGAACAGGTGCTAGCCAAGGGAGACCACGTGCCGCGCGACCTGGGCGGCACCGCAAGCTGCACCGACATGACCCAGGCCGTCTGCCGCGCGCTATCCCGCTAAGCGGCGCACGCATCCACACACACAAAAGCAATGACGAGGAGACACCCCATGCTACGCATCACCCCCATCCTGTGCGCCGCGCTGGCCGCGGTATCGCTTGCCGCCCCCGCCGCGGCCCAGGACTATCCCAGCCGTTCCATCACGGTCATCGTGCCCTTCGCGCCGGGCGGCACCAGCGATACGCTGGGCCGTCTGGTGGCAACTTCCCTGGCCAAGCAGCTGGGCCAGACCGTGGTGGTCGAGAACTCCGGCGGAGCCGGCGGTCTTATCGGCATGCAGAAACTGCAAAAGAGTTCGCCCGACGGCTACACCCTGGCCTTCAACAACATGTCGCTGGCGATCCTGCCGCACCTGCATCCCAAGGCCAATTACGATCCGCAAAAGGAACTGGCGCCCATCGGCATCGTCGCGACCGTGCCGATGGTGCTGTCGGTCAGCAACAAGAGCGGCATCCAGGACCTGCCCGCCATGCTCAAGCGCATCCGTGACACGAACGCCGTCAAGCTCAACCTGGGGTCCAGCGGTCCCGGCAGTACCGCGCATCTGGCAGAGGCCATGTTCCTGCATTTCGCCAATGCGCGCGGCGAACTCATTCCCTATCGCGGCACGGGTCCCGCGTTGACCGACCTGATGAGCGGGATGATAGACGGCGTCATCGACCAGACCGTGACGATGCTGCCCCTGCACCAGGACAAGCGCGTCAAGGCCATCGCCGTCACCGGATCCGCCCGTCTGGCGCAGAGTCCGGACATTCCCACCTTTGCCGAGGGCGGCCTGCCCGAGTTCGACCTGGCGATCTGGAACGGCCTGGTGGCGCCTGCAGGCACTCCCCAGCCCGTCGTCGACAAGCTGTCCGCCGCCCTGTCCCAGGCCATCGACACGCCCGAGTTCAAGACGCGTCTGGAACAACTGGCGGCGCAGGCTCCGGCTACGCAAGAACGCGGCCCCCTTGCTTTCGCCGATCTGCTCAAGCGCGACTCGGAACGGGTGTCCTCGTTGGTCAAGAGCGCGAACTTGCTCGGCGCCAACTAAGCGTCGCGGGCGGTCTCAAGGCCCATGCCAGTACCGCCGCCCGCGCGTCCGCTCTGCCCAGACCTCCAGGCCCTTGGGACCTGAACTCGCCATCACCGCGCCATCGCGGTCGCTGCGCCAGAAGGCGGCGCCGGCCCGTGTCCATCGCAGCTCCACCGCGCGAGCCGGGTGGCGGAAGCGGTTCAGGTGTCCCGCCTGCGCGATCGCATGGCCGGCGGCCGATGCCGCCACCAGATCCCTGCCCGAGGACGAAGCCGAGCCGTGATGCGGCGCCATCACCACGTCGATGCGCGGCAAGTCCCGGACCAGCGCGTTTTCCTGCGTCACGCCCACGTCGCCCGTCAGCAACAGCGAATGTGACTTCCCCTGTACCAACAGCACGCAGCTATCGGCATTGCGGCCCAGCCCGCCCTTGCCGCCGGTATCCGCCGGATTCAGAAAGGTGAACGCCACGCCGTCCGCCTCCCAGCCCTGGCCGCGCCGGCAGCGCCCCATGTCGTCGGGCAAGGGGGGTGCAATGCTGCCCGCGTCCGGCCACAACCCGATGTCGCGGCGCAGGAACGCAGCCACATCGAACGAGGCAAAGCCGCGCCGCGCAGGAACCGCCGCCAGCACCGCGCGCAAGCCGCCCACGTGATCCAGGTCGGCGTGCGACAGGACCAGCACGTCCAGCTGCCGGATGCCGCGCGCCAGCAGGAATGGCGCCACGACGCGCTCGCCCGCGTCGCTACCGCCGTAGTGGCGTGGGCCTGCGTCGAACAGCAGGGTCTGGCTGGCCGTTTCCACCAGGATGGCGCTGCCTTGCCCCACATCCATCGCGCTCATGCGCCAATGGCCCAATTCGGGCCGGTCGGGCCGCCAGAACAGCAACGGCAGCATGCAGATCCACCCCAAATGCCTGCCCGGCCAGCCGCGCACCTGCAGCGCCCAGGCCATCCCTGCCACGGCCAGCAACAGCCAGGGCCAAGGCGCTGCCGCGACCGGCACGCTGGCCCAGGCGGCATTGCCCACCCAGGACACAGGCGCCATGATCAGGTCGAACGCCAGTAAGCCCCACTGACCGGCAAGCGCGGCCAGCGCCTGCGCGCCCGGCAGCACCGACAAGGCTGCGCAAAACAAGGCCAGCGGCGTCACGACGAAGGTCACGACGGGAATAGCCACCGCATTGGCCAGCGGCGAGCCCAGCGACACCTGGTGCACCAGAAAGGCCAACAGCGGCGTCAGGCCCACGGTCACCATCAACTGCAAGCGCGTCGCCTGCGCCAATCGGGCCACGCAACGCCGGCGCCAGCCGGCCTCGCGGTCCACCGGCGCATCCGCGATGCGCAACAACACCGCCACCGCGCCGAACGACAGCCAGAATCCCGCCGACACCGGCGCCCACGGATCCAGCGCCACCACCGCAGCGGCCGCACACGCCAGCACCCGGCCGGCCGACAGCGGCAGGCGCGACACCCCCGCCGCCAGCACCACCGACAGCATGAAAAAAGTGCGCCGTGCCGGCACGCCCCAGCCGGCCAGCAGGCAGTACAGCAATGCGACCAGCGCGGCCGCCGCCCCGCCCGCCACGCGCGCGGGCACATGCTCGGCCAACCCCGCGCCGCGCCAACGCCCCCGCCGCCACAGCGCCGCCACCAGCAACCCGGCGATGCCCGCGATCGAGGTCACGTGCATGCCGCTGATCGACACCAGATGCGTGATGCCGCTGCGGTTGAACAATCGCCAGTCGTCGCGCGCCACGCCGGCCTGATCGCCGATGGCCAGGGCGATCATCACCGGCGCGTAGCGATGCTCGCCCAGGGCCGCGCGCAGACCCTCCCGCACCCGATGGCGCGCCCGCTCTATCGCGATGCCCGGTGTCGCCCAAGGCCGGTCCGCCAGCAGCCTGGGCTGCCCGCGCACCGTGCCCACCGCGCGTATCCCCTGCGCGAACATGCGCCCTTCCGCATCGGGCCCGGCAGGATTCAGCAGACCGTGGGGACGCCGCAGCACCAGCGCCATGCGCCAGACCTGCCCGGGCTTGAGTTCAGGAAGCGCGGCCTGCGGGCCGGGCGGCGCCTGCCAGCTGACCTGGATGCGCGACGGGATCCCTGCCGGTGCCGGCTCGTCCAATTCGGCCAGAAAACGCTGGCTGCGCGCATCGCCGTCCGGCAACCCAGCGACGCGCAGCACCAGGCGCGACACGGCGTCCTGGTGGGCGTCCGACAGCGCATCGTCAAGCCTGGCTTGCGCTTGCAGGCTGGCGTTGAGCAGGCCCGCGCACAGGCCCAGCGCCAGGGCCGCGAGCAAACGCGCGGCGCCGTGCCGCAGCCGCATGCCAATGACGGACGCGAACAGACACGTTCCAGCCAACAACCATGTGGCCCCGGCTCCTGGAAGCCGGGGCCACAACTGGACCAGCCCCGCGCCCGCCACGAACGCCACGCAAAAGATCCGACCTGTGATATGCGCCTCCCGAAACGGGACAGCGTAGGGCAAGGCGCGGCAGCGCAGCGGACCGCGTGCATGCTTTCAGCCACCTCGGCTGAACGCAGATCCGAAGCGTCCGGCGCTGCAGCTAGCCAACTGACGCGTTGGCAAGCTGCGTCGCGAACACGCTGGGAGGCAGACCATCCGCGACCGGCTTGAATGTTTTTTCCAGCATGGAAGACAATTGATCAAACTGCCAGGGGCTCGTGGCGCAGATCTGGCGGATCTCTTCGGGATTGCTGTACAGCCCCACATCGAAACCGCCGGCGGACAGCGTGCGTCCGGTAAGCCAGCCCGAACGTTCGCTGGCAAGATACAACACGATGGGCGCAACGTTCTCCGGCATGAGCGCGGCAATTCCGGCATTGTCTACATCGCCCACCTTCTTGTCGCTGGACTTCGTGCTGCGCGGCGTGGGCTATCGACCCATTCCGCCTGACGGCTCGCCGGGTACTCCGGCCCGGCCGGCCCGCAGTTCATAGGACGACATTTCCTGTATTGTGTCGGTGCCCGGCAAGATGCTTCACTCATTAATGAGATAAGTCCATGGCCCACCCTGACACGATTCCAGCCGCTCCATCGCCGTTCCCGGCGACCGAGCTGACGAACGCTTTCGTCGCCTTCCTGTTCTCCGCATCCGCGCCGGTGGCCATCATCCTGAGCGCGGGCGTGAAGGGGGGCCTCAGCCAGACGACCCTGGCTTCGTGGATATTTGCCGCATTCGTGCTCAACGGCATCCTCACCATCGTGATGTCCGCCATCTACCGGCAGCCGCTCGCCTTCCTCTGGACCATCCCCGGCGCGGTGCTCGTCGCCAGCGCCCTGCAGCACCTGCCCTTCGCCGAAGTCATCGGCGCCTATCTGCTGACCGCCGCGCTGATGCTGGTGCTGGGATTGACGGGCTGGGTCGGCGCCATCATGGACCGCATCCCCATGCCCATCGTCATGGGCATGGTCGCCGGCGTCTTCCTCAGCTTCGCGCTGGACTGGATCAAGTCGTTCGCGTCCGATCCCTGGCTCGCGGGCGTCATGACCGCCACCTTCTTCCTGGTCTCGGTCTTCCCTGCCGTGCAAAAGCGGCTATCGCCCATCATCGGCGCGCTGATCGCCGGGATAGGCGTGCTGATGTTCATGGGGCGAACGCCACAGCTGGAGCACGTCACGCTGGCGACCTCGGTGGCAAGCCCGCAGTTCTACGCGCCGGTGTTTTCCTGGGCCGCGACATTCGAGCTGGTGCTGCCTCTTGCGGTGACCGTGATCGCGGTGCAGAACGCGCAAGGGATTGCGGTGCTGAGGAATTCGCTGCATCGTCCGCCGGTCAATGCGATCACCAACGCCTGCGGCGTGTTCTCGGCGCTGACCGCGTGCCTGGGCTGCGTCTCGACCTGTTTGGCCGGTCCATCGAACGCCATCATCGCCTCCGGCGCCGACGCGTCGCGGCACTGGCTGGCCGCGATCTTCCTGGGTGTGATGGTGATCGTGTTCGGACTGTTTTCACCGCTGGTCACGCAGGCGCTGCTGGCCACGCCCGCGGCCTTCGTGGCCACGTTGGCGGGACTGGCGCTCCTGCGCATCCTGCAAGGCGCGTTCCACACCGCTTTCCGCCAGCACTTCACGCTGGGCGCCCTGGTCGCCTTTCTGGTGACCCTGGGCGGCCTGCCCCTGCTCGGCATCGGCGCGCCGTTCTGGGGCGTGGTGTTCGGCGTGGCGACCAGCTTCATCCTGGAGCGCGCGGATTTCTCGAAGACCTGATGGCCAAAACCGTGCGGACGGCGCACAAGTGCTGACTCAAGAAGCCGGAGGCGGTTGTGCTGCTTTGCCAAAACAGCCAATCGCATTGCCTCCAAAGAGCGATTCAGGATTCATGAAATCTCTCGTCGCTCGCAAGATTTCCGACGGATACCGGGCCCATGCGCGCTCTTGAGAGAGCATGTGCCAATCGCTGCCATACATGAGCCTGGCATTCAGCACGGCATGAGTTTCGAAGATCCTCTTCAATTGATCGCGCGCGATGCAACTCTCCAACTTTCCACATCTCAGATTTTCCCAGTAACCCGTATCGCCATAGAGGTTCTTCCCCGCGTCAGCCTCCATCAGTGCGGCAAACCCGGCTGACCAACCGTCGAGATCGTCTCCCCCAAAGTGGCCGATGTTCACACGGGGCGAGTCCAGTTTCATCAGCGCTTGCATCCATCCCTGCGGGCTTGCGTACTCGTCATGCAGGTCATCCAACCCCATTGTTGATGCGCCGTGAGCCATCACCGGTACGTCCAGACGCTGGGCAATGTTCCACATCGCCGTCAGCTCACGCTCCAGGGCCGCGCCCGAGGGTATGCCCGGGCGCATCGGGTGAACGTCAGGGTTTACAAGCGGCCTGAATCCGTTCGGCGGGTAAATCTTGATACCGACAAACCCCCGCCTTTCTATCGCGTCGGCCACCCGCAAGCGCACCCGCTTGGGGTCCAGCACCGCACTCCAGGGGTTGTACGCGACCAAGGGACGCATGTATCCATTCGACAGCACTGAAAGCAACTGATGCAGCGCTATCTGGCTCTCTTGCGATGAAAGGGCTGCGGGAGCCAGCCAATAATCGAAGTCGACCAAGGAAGCAAACACGCGATCCACCCCGAAAGCCTGGTCACCGGTGGTGAACGACTGCTGGTACGCGAGCAGGTTCATCCATCGATAAGACAGCATGTATCCCACAAAACCCACAACACCTTCGCGATATGCTCCACCTCCCTGGGCCGCGCCATCGCTCATGGGTTCTGCCAGTCCTCCGGTCTCGGTGGCTTGAAAAACCATTGCCATCGTGTCCGGTCCCAAGTTTCCGTCCACCCCTCCCTGTGTAAAGCTCGCTGGCGCCGCATCGTTGTAGATCGTCTCAAATTCGGTTTCTCGTACCACCTCGAAGAAGAAGGCTGACTGTCTTTTCAAGAACTCTGCTCGCCGCTGGTGCAGGACAGTTTCGCTTGCCTCCGGCGGCAGGCCCATCACCGCATGGTTGCGGGCCATCCCGACAAGCTCTTTGATTTCTTCATCGGCGGTCGGCGCCAAGGATGCAATCCGGCCGGCAAGTGGGGCCAATGCCCTAATCAGCGCCCTGGATACTCCGGACCTGCTATGCGCAACCGGTCCCGCCAGGAATCCTTCCACCGGCACATCGCTGGCATTAAAGAAGTGCGCGTGGGTATCGACCACCCAAGCCGGAGCGCCCTCGGCCTTCCGCCCAGGACGCGGTGTCAGGATAGGGCTGAGGCCCGCGGGCGGAGCGCTGCCTTGAGCGTTTTCCGAAGCTCGGCGCGGCCATCGGCACCCCCCAACAAAGGGCAGCACGGCGAGCGCGCTCAAGAGTTCGCGACGCCGGGGTTTCATACAGGGAGCCAGCTCGCGCGGCTTAGTTTGCGCGAATGGCGCGGCTCAGGCTGGTTCTCCGCGAAAAAAGAAAATGAAACGTGCGTCTCGTCGATATCGACGAGACCATAGTTCCTGTACGTCTCTCCTACCGTCACGGCGTATTTCACTGCCGCGCCCGATGAGGTCGCCTCATGCAGGGGCCAACCCGTGGTGAAAAAAGCATCAGACTCGTTACGGTGGATATCGCCGCTGAGTACCAGGATCTTGCTGGTGGCTGCCCGACCAAGCAGCCACTCCCAGTCACCGGCATACCCAACCTTGTAATCAGCACAGGTGGAGCCACTAGCGAAGAGGTGAATGGCATCAGGCGCACGCTCCATAGCAGCGTCGAAGCCGGCTCTTTGTCGGGCGCCCAATATCGTGCGCACGTCGTCTGGAATCAGCCAGGTTCCCGTACGCCAGCTACGCACATCGGCAAGATGCAACATCACGTCATTCGACAGCTTGATACTTGGCGATTCCAGAGGCGGCTGATTCTCCTTCCAAAGGGACGGAGCATTGTAGGCATTGGGAAATGAGCCCGCCGCCATGCCTTTTTTCAGAGTCTTACGAAACGCCTCATGCAGGGCAGTGCTGATACGCAGTTTCGGCGCCTGAGCGGGGCTTGCCCTGGCAACCGCTCCCAGGACATCATTCCATAGGCAGTCGTGATCGTCCCAAGTCGTCCAGACATGACCTGTTGGCAACGACTTCACAAGTCTTGAGAACTGCGCCTGCTGAAGCAGCTCGCTGTACCGAGAAAACGCATGCCTGGCAAAATCGTCCACGCCCATATCTTTTGGATGCCCTGCTTCCTCGACATGTATGTCCAGGTACATGCTGTCGCCGAGCAAGATCAGATGATGCTCCCCTCAAGTTATTGCCATAGGAGCGATGTGCGCGGCCTTGGCCGCAACCATGTTAGGAGCGTCTTTTTGTCGGCGCATACCCAAATTTGAGTATGCGGACCGCAAGACCCGTCCATTGCCACACCCAAGCCATAAGCACATCACTCAGTTAGAAATTGCGTATCGGTCGTTTGGTCTGACGACCATCTCCCGTACTGTGATCAGTCCGCGCCAGCCTTGCCGAATCCGCAAGGCGCCGCGTTCGTTTCACTCTCGGAGACCCGCATGAACGACCGGCTGCACCGTACCCAGGCTTCCCGCTCCGCCGCCATCAAGGCGAAGCTGGACTATCCCGTGATCGATACCGACGTACACGTCAACGACTATGCGCCTGTGCTGGAGGACTACATCCAGCACTATGGCGGCTCCAAGCTGGTGGACGTGCTGCGCAAGACGCAGGGCTCGCGCTTCGCCACCAAGTCCCAGGGCAAGGACTGGTATCAGCAGACGCCCGCGGAACGACAACACAACCGCACGCTGCGTTCGCCCTGGTGGGCGCGCGTCACGCGCAATACCCTGGACCTGGCCACGGTCACGCTGCCGGAGCTGTTATATGAACGCCTGGAGGAGCAAGGCTCCGACTACTCCATCCTGTTTCCCAACGACGTGCTGGCGCCGCTGGGCGCAGGCGACGAATACCGTCAGCCCTTGCATCGCGCGATCAACCATTTCCATGCGGACCAGTACCGCAAGTACAGCGACCGCCTGACGCCCGTGGCCGGCATCCCGCTGAATACGCCGCAGGAGGCCATCGAAGAGCTCGAATTCGCGGTCAAGACGCTGGGGCTGAAGGTGGCCAACATTCCAGGCGGCGTGCGGCGGCCGATCAAGGCCATCGCCGACAAGTATCCGCCCGCCGAATTCCCTGAGATCGCGCGGCACGCTTCCTACGTGGATTTCTTCGGCCTGGACAGCGAGTACGACTACGACCCGTTCTGGGCCAAGGCGGTGGAACTGGGCGTGCCGCTAGCCACCCACTACGGCAGCCAGGGCTGGACCGGCCGCCATTCCATCAGCAATTACATGTTCAACCATATCGGCCACTTCGCCGACGGTTCCCAGGCCTTCGCCAAGGCGCTGTTCTTCGGCGGCGTGACGCGGCGCTTTCCGAATCTGCGCGTGGCCTTGCTGGAGGGCGGCGCGGATTGGGGCGCACATGTCTATGCCCACCTGGTGGACCGCTGGGAAAAGCGCAACCGCAACGCCGTGCAGCAGTACAACCCGGCCAATGCGGACGTAGAACTGCTGGCGGACCTGTTCGAGCGATACGGCGCCGAACTGCTGAAGGGACGCGAAGTGAACAAGGACACCCTGCTGCGCGACAGCCTGGGGCTATCGGCGCTGCATCACAGCCGCGAGCCCCAGGGCGATGAGCTCGACGACTTCGCCGCGGCCGGCATCGACAGCGTGGAGGATATCCGCAAGCGCTGGGTCGACAGTTTCTACTTCGGCTCGGAGGCCGACGACCGCACCATAGGCGCCGCCTTCAACGACCGCGCCAATCCGCTGAACACCAAGCTCAACGCGATCTGGTCGTCGGACGTCGGCCACTGGGACGTGCCCGACCTGACCGAACCGCTGGCCGAAAGCTGGGACCTGGTCGAGGACGGCGTGATCAGCGCGGCAGACTTCAAGGCCCTGGTGTTCGACAACCCCTACCGCTTCTATACCCAGGCGCATCCCGAGTTCTTCAAGGGCACCCGCATCGAGCAGAAGCTGCAGGCGCGCACCGAGAAGCGCGCGGCCTGATCCTCGCCGCAAACCACACCGCCACCCGCCGGTTCACGTCGGCGGATGGCCAGTCCTGCCCGAGGCTGGCGCGCGCCGGCCCGGGCCTGTCTTTCATCATCATCTTACGGAACGACCATGCGCACCCTGCTCTCTCCCCGCAGCCTGATTTCACGCCTGATGCTGGGCGCTGCCTTGTGCGCCGTCAGCCTCGCCTCCCTGGCCGCGCCCGACGTGGTCCGCATCGGCGTGGCCACCGCCGGCGGCGGCGACCCCATCACCTGGGGCGGCTCGCCGGGCGGCGTGGCGCGCGCCAACAACTGGCTGGAAGAAGCCTTCCAGGGCACTGGCACCCAGGTGCAATGGCTGTTCTTCAAGGGCGCGGGGCCGGCGGTCAACGAGGCGCTTTCAAACAAGCAGATCGATTTCGCCTACCAGGGCGACCTGCCGTCGGTGGTAGGCCGCTCCAACGGATTGAAGACCCGCATCCTGCTGGGCAGCGGCGTGCGCAACAACCTGTACGTCTCCACGCCCAGGGATTCCGCGCTGCAATCGCTGGACGATTTGAAGGACCGCAAGGTGTCGATCTTCCGCGGCACAAATGGCCATCTGGTCGCCATCAACGTGCTGGCATCGCGCCAGCTGACCGAGCGTGACATCAAGGGCGTCAACCTGGACACCGGCAGCGCGCAGGCGGCGCTGGTCTCCAATGGCGTGGATGCCGCCTTTGGCGGCTATGAGTACTTCAAGCTGCGCGACCAAGGACTGGCCCGCATCATCTATTCGACCAAGGGCCAGGATCCCTCGTTCACCCGCCAGGCTTCCCTGCTGGTGCGCGAGGATTTCGAGAAAGAAAACCCCGAGGCCGTGCAGCGCGTGGTCGACGTGTTCGTGCGCGCCGCGCAATGGTCCTCCGACGAACAGAACCGCGACGCGCTCTTCAAGATCTGGGCGCGCAGCGGCACGCCCTACACGTCCTGGCAGGCGGAGTTCGAAGGCGAAGTGCTGGCCGTGCGCAACTCGCCGCTGCTGGACCAGTTCCTCGCCGCGCGCTACCAGGCCGTGGCGGACGATGCGCTGAAACTGAAGCTGATCCGCCGTCCCGTGAGCGTGGACGGCTGGTTCGAGCCGCGCTATCTCGACGCCGCGCTGCGCAAGGCCAATCTTGCCACCCGCTGGACCGCGTTCAACGCGCAGGGCCAGCCGGCATCCGGCGAGCGCCAGGCCAACGCCGCCACGGCGCGATAAGGAGTGGTCATGTCGGCGAATACTCTGAGCGCGCCGCTGCCGTCCGCGCGCCATGCACCTCTTGATCTGCTGCGCAACGCCGGCGGCCGCCTGCTGCCCTGGCTGCTGCCGCTGGCGCTGCTTGCGCTCTGGCAGCTGGGCGCGGCGCAGGGCTGGATCTCCCCGCAGGTGCTGCCTTCGCCCCACTTCGTCTGGCTGACCTTGCAGGATCTCTACAGCAGCGGCGACCTCTGGCTGCACGTACAGGCCAGCATGCAGCGCGTGCTGGTGGGCTTCGCGGCCGGCAGCGCGCTGGGCCTGGCGCTGGGCGCCGCGATGGGATTGTGGCGCCCGCTCGAAGCCTACATCCTGCCCACCTTCAACGCGCTGGTGCAGATTCCGGTACTGGCCTGGCTGCCCTTCGTGCTGCTGCTGGTGGGCATAGGCGAACCACTGAAGTACATCCTGATCGCCAAGGCCGCGCTGGTGCCGGTGACGCTGAACACCTTGCAGGGATTCCGGCAGACCCCGGCCAACCTGCTGGAAGTGGCCCGCGTCTATGGCTACACGCGCCGCCAGCAAGTACTGGAAGTGGTGCTGCCGCACGCGCTGCCCACGCTCTTCACCGGCCTGCGCCTGGGCTTCACCAAGGCCTGGCTGTCGCTGGTCGTGGTGGAGCTGGTCGCGTCCAGCGAAGGGCTGGGCTACCTGATCGTCTATGGCCGCCAGCTTTTTCAGCTGGACCTGGTGATGGCGGCGGTGATCGTGGTGGGCGCCATCGGCTATGCCATCGACAAGTTGTTGGACCTGGCCGAAGTCCGCGCGGGCGGCGGCCACGCCGCTACCCGCCTGGGCACGGCGTCCACGGGAGCCCAGGCATGACGGCGGCGCTCATCTCCTCGCCTCCTGTGGCCCGCCGCGCGAGCCGTTGGCTGCAAGCACGCTGGCGCGGCCTGGTGCTGCCCATTGCCGCGATTCTGGTCTGGTGGGCGCTGGCGCGGCTGGACTGGGTGTCCACGCCCTTGCTGGTGTCGCCGGGCAAGGTGCTGGACACTGCGGCCAGCCAGATCTCCTCGGGCCGGCTGTGGCGCGCGCTGAGCGCGAGCCTTGCGCGTGAATTTACCGGCTTCGCGATAGGCACCGTGCTCGGCCTGATACTCGGCGCGCTGCTGGGGCTGCTGCCGCTGTTCAACCGCATCGTGGGCCCCAGCTTCAATACCTTCAAGCAGATCTCGCTGTTCGCCTGGATTCCGCTGATCTCGGTTTGGTTCGGCCTGGGCGACGTGGCCAAGGTAACGTTCCTGTCGCTTGCGGCCCTGGTGCCCGTGGTCGTCAATACCTGCGACGGCATACGCAGCACGCCCACGACCCTGCTGGAGGTAGCACGCGTGTTCGGCTATTCCCGCTGGCAGACCTTGCTGCGCGTGGTGCTGCCGTCAGCGGCGCCTTCGATCTTCACCGGCGTGTACCTGGCGCTGATCTACTCCTGGCTGGCGACCATAGGCGCGGAGTACCTGCTGGTGGCCGGCCACGGCATCGGCAACACCCTGATCGAAGGCAGCGAACACTTCCAGATGGACCTGGTGATCTTCGGCATGTTCGTGATCGGCCTGGTGGGATGGACCATGAATGCATGGGCCCGCGCGCTGGAGCGCCGGCTGACGCGGCACCGCCCGGGCGCCGCCTGATAAGAAAGGATAGGAATGACGAGCATCTTCGGCAAGGAATTGAGTATCCGCGGCGTGGGCAAGCGTTATGCCGGCCCAGGCGACGGCGCGCAGGCGCTGCAAGTGCTGCACGACATCAACCTCGACGTGCCCGCCGGGCGCTTCGTCAGCATTGTGGGCGCCAGCGGCTGCGGCAAATCCACGCTGCTGCGCCTGATCCTGGGGCTGGACGGCGACTACTCCGGCCAGATCCTGCTGGATGGCAAGCCAGTGCAAGGCGCGGGCCTGGACCGCGGCATCGTGTTCCAGGACCATCGCCTTTTCCCATGGCTGAACGTGGAACGCAATATCGCCACGGCGCTACGCAACGCGCCCTTGTCAAAGGCGGAAAAGCGCGAGTTGGTGGCCGAGCATATCGCGCTGGTCGGCTTGCAGGGCTTCGAGCAGTCCTATCCGCACCAGATTTCGGGCGGCATGGCGCAACGCGTGGCGATCGCACGCGGCCTGGTCAACCGGCCGCGGGTGCTACTGCTGGACGAGCCGCTGGGCGCCCTGGACGCGTTGACGCGGTCGCGGCTGCAGAACGAGTTGCAGCGCATCTGGCAACACGAAAAGATCACCATGGTGCTGGTCACCCACGACGTGGAGGAAGCCGTGTTCCTGGGCGACCGCGTGGTGGTGATGCAGCCGCGTCCGGGCCGCATACGCCGCATCGTCGACATCGATCTGCCGCATCCGCGCCACCGCAGCGATCCGCGCTTCATCCGGCTGCGCGATGACGTGCTGGGCGATTTTCTCGATCCGGATGGACGGGTGGCGGACAACGAACCGCTGCCGCCTCCCGGAGGACTGGCGGCCACGGTGGGAGCCTTGCCCGCATT
The DNA here is from genome assembly GCF_017355315.1 of Achromobacter sp. SD115. Classification (NCBI taxonomy): domain Bacteria; kingdom Pseudomonadati; phylum Pseudomonadota; class Betaproteobacteria; order Burkholderiales; family Alcaligenaceae; genus Achromobacter; species Achromobacter sp. SD115. The sequence goes on from NZ_JADIJM010000001.1 coordinate 303,304, forward strand.
GGGCCGCTTGCGCATGGCATGGTAGGAAGCCGGCGGCTCACGCCGCCGGCTTCCACTGCAAAGATCCGCCGCTCAGTCGATCGACGCGCCTGCCACCTTCACCACCTTGCCTAGCCGCGCGTACTCTTCCGCGCCGAACTCCGCCAGCGACTGGCGCGAGGTGGCCGACGGAATGGCGCCGCGAGACTCCAGCATCTTGCGCACTTCGGGCTGCTGCAACGCGCGGTTGACGGCGGCGTTGAGCTTGTCCAGCACCGCCACCGGCGTACCCTTGGGCGCGTACAGGCCGTCCCAGGCGAAGAACTCATAACCCTTCAGGCCCGCCTCGTTGATCGTGGGAATGTCCGGGTTGGACGCCACCCGCTCCGGCGTCGTCACGCCCAGCGCGCGCAGCTTGCCTGCCGCGATCTGCCCCGACACATTGGGCATCACGTCGATCATGAACGAAATGCGGCCGCCCAGCAGATCGGTCATGGCCGCGCCACCGCCCTTGTAGGGGATGTGCATGACCTTGGTCCCCGCCATCTGGTTCAGCAGCTCACAGGCCAGGTGCGAGGACGTGCCGTTGCCCGCCGAACCGCAGGTCAGTTCGCCCGGGTTGGCCTTGGCATAGGACAGCAGCTGCGCCAGGGTCTTGAAGCGCTCGTCCGTAGCGTTGACCACCAGCGCCGCGGCGATGACCGTGAAGCGCGAGATCGGCTCGAAGTCGGAAGGCGCGTAGCCCGGCGACTTGTACAGCCAGTGGTTGGTGGCCTGGGTGCCGTTGGTGCCGTAGGCCAGCGTGTAGCCGTCGGGCTTGGCGCGCGCGGCGATCGAAGTGCCGATATTGCCGCCCGCGCCGGGACGGTTCTCGACAATGATGGATTGCCCGAGTTCGCGCGACAGCGGTTCCGCGACCAGGCGCGCCAGCGTGTCGCCGCCGCCCCCGGCCGCGAACGGCACCACCAACGTGATCGGGTGGGTCGGCCAGTCGGCCTGCTGCGCCTGGACGCCGGACACGACGGCCGCACAGGCGGCCGCCAACATGCATTGCAAGATTCTTGAAGGTTTCACGGTTTGTCTCCTGAGGAATTTTAGGGTCGCGTCCGCTGCTTTTTGAATAGTCCGGACGCGCGGGTTGGTATCGATTCGGGGGCCGTCATTCCGGTGGCAGATGGCGGCGGCTGCTCTTGTCGGCCAAGCGCCAGCCGCCGTCCGTCTCCACCAGCACGTCCTGGCACTCGCGGATGGACACCAGGCGCGGCGCGCCGCCTTGTTCATGCGGCACGCTGTCGTAGGCGGTCAGGAAGTAGCCAACGGTGGCGCGCGCGCCGGCCAGCTCGACCAGCCGCAAATTGGTGATGACATGGCAAGTGCTGCGCTCCGGCGCGCGGGCATTCAGGGCTTCCAGGATTTCCTGGCGACCGGCAAGCCGGCGTCCCTGCCGTTGCCAGACGCCGTCCTCGGCCATGAGCGCGGCGGCGGCCTCATGACGCCGCGTATCCAGCGCGTGGAAGAATTCCAGCACCACGGATTCGCAGGCCGCCTTGGCCAGCATGGGCAAAATCGGGTTTTCCATTGCGATCCTCATTCGATCTGGGCGCTGGCCAGCGGCACATCCGGCCGCTGCAACAACGCCGGGTCCAGGGCCGCGCGCTGCGCGATCCATTTGCGCAGCTGGCGGAAATCGCGCACCGCATCCACCGATACGCCGGCCACGGCGCGGCCACCGGCGTCCAGCGCCACCGACAGCAAGGCGCGGTCCCCCGCCTGGGGCCGCAGCACTTCGCTGCATGCCAGGCCAGGGAATCCGACGATCTGCACCATGGCGTCGTATTGCTCCGACCAGACGGCGCCGGTCGGCGCATAAGGGACGCCCTGACCCAGCGCCGACAGCGCGGCGGCCGCGCCCTGGTCCTGCGCGTTCTGCCAGGACTCCAGGCGCGCGTGGCCGTCCTCGGCCGCCAGCACCGCGACGTCGCCCGCCGCGTAGACGTCGGGCGACGAGGTCCTGCAATATGCGTCCACCAGCACGCCGCGTTCGCAGGCGATGCCGGCCTCGCGCGCCAGTTCGTCATTGGCCCGCAGGCCCACGCCCAGCACGATGGCGTCCGCCTCCAGGCGGGTGCCGTCGGACAGTTCCGCCACCGGACGGCCGTCCGCCTGCGCCAGCACCGCCCGCAGGCCGGTGTTCAGCCGCAAGTCCACGCCATGCGCGGCATGTAGCGCGGCCAGGTGCGCCGAGACGCCGGGCTGCACGCTGCGGGCGCACAGCCGCGGCCCTTGCTCCAGCACGGTCACGGCGCTGCCCGACTGGCGCGCCGTCGCCGCCACCTCCAGCCCGATCCAGCCGCCGCCAACCACCACCAGGCGGCGGCCCGGTCCCAGGCTGGCGCGCAGGCGCAAGGCGTCGCCGCGGGTGCGCAGCACGTGCACGCCCGGGCCGTCGATGCCCGGCAGCGCGGGCACTATCGGCCTGCCGCCCATGCACAGGATCAGCTTGTCGTAGGCAATGGCGCCGCCGTCCGAGGTATCCACCTGCCTGTCAGCCAGGCGCAGGCGCGTGGCCGCCACGCCCGGCTGGAACTCGATGCGCAGCGCGCGCAGCCGATCGGCCGAAAACAGCTCGGTGCTTTCAGGCACGGCCTGGCCGCCCAGCACCGCCTTGCTCAAGGGCGGGCGCTCGTACGGCGCGTGAGCTTCATCACCCAGCAGCACGATGCGGCCTTCGTAGCCGCGTTCGCGCAAGGTCGCCGCGGCCCAGCCGCCCGCCTGGCCCGCACCGACCACCACGATGGCGGCCGGGTTCATGCGGCCTCCGCCTTCAGGTAGACCGTGCCCGCCTCCACCCGCACCTCGTAGCGGCGCAGGTCCGTCGTGACCGGCGGGCATTGCGGCTTGCCGGTGCGGATGTCGAAGACGCCCTGGTGCAGCGGGCATTCGATGGTGCCGTCCTCCAGGTAGCCATCGGCCAGGCTGGCGTTGCCGTGCGGGCAGCGGTCCTGCGTGGCGCAGATATCGCCCTGCAGATCGTAGAGGCAGACGCCCTCGCCTTCGTGCACCACGCGCAGGGTGCCGGTGTCGGGCGAAATGTCCGACACCATCGCCACAGGTTTCCAGGTATCCATGCTCACAGCCCCATCGCCTGGCGGTAGTAATCGTAGAAGGACCGGATCAGCACCTCGGTCACCATGTAGTCGGCGGGTTCGGTATCGCGGCCGCCCATCTCGACGATGCCGCGCGCTTCCGGATAGCCGGTAACGCCGATCTGCACCTGGTTCAGCATTTCGCTGTCGTCCATCGACACGAAACCGGCGGGACCCAGCAGGTTGGCGTGCTTCAGGCGCAGGCGGGTCATTTCCTCGTCGTCGTCCTCGTAGCCGTAGTAGGTGAACACAAGCTCATGCTCGGTGGGGCTGCGCGGGATGACGTGGCGGGTCTTGAGCGAATTGGCCTGGATGCCGAACTGGGCGGCGGGAAATACCCAGGCGCCGCCGACACGGCCGCGGTTGAACTCGGCGCGCGGGGTCACCGTTTCCAGGTCCAGCAGTTCGAGGTCGTCGCGGAAGCGGCTCATTTCCGTGGTCGCTTCAGTCTTCTTCTTGCCCTCGTTGTGCGACACCATCACGCTGTGCGCGCCACCGCCCGTGGGGATGCACTCGGACTTGGAATCCGCGCGCCACAGGCCGAAGGTGATGTAGAAGGTGTGCAGCAGCGTGGCGTGGTACGGATCCTTCAGGTTCTCGAGGTACATCTTCCAGTTGCTGGGGATCAACTGCCGGCTGTAGCCCAGCAGCTTGAGCGGCTTGCCGGGCAGCATGTGGTCGATCTCGGCCAGCACCTCGGGGCCGCAATAGTCCTCGAAACTGGGCGCGTCCTCGGCGAAGGTTGCCCAGATCGAGCCGCCGCGGTTCACGCTGCGCAGCTTGCGGATGCCGTTCTGCTTGGGATCGAAATCGCGCGGCATGCCCCCCTTACCCATGGCGCCGCGGCGGAACGGCACGCCCTGCAGATTGCCGTTCAGGTCATAGTTCCATTGGTGGTACGGGCAGGTGAAATCCTCGACCTTGCCGGTGTTCTGCCAACAGATCTGCGCGCCGCGGTGCGCGCAGCGGTTTTCCAGCACATTGATCTCGCCTTCCGCGTTGCGGACCATGACCACGGGGCGGTTGCCGATCCAGTTGCGCTTGTAGCAGCCCACTTCGGGCACTTCGCATTCCAGGCCCACGTAGTTCCAGGTTTTGCCGCCGAAGAACACGTCCATTTCCTTCTGGAAGATGGCGGGATCGGTGTAGACCCAGTTGGGGATGCGCGTGTAGCCCTCCTTGGGCCAGCGGCGTTCGATATGGATGGGGGCCGCCGCCGGAGCCTCCGGCGCGGTGGTGTGGGTACAGGTCATGATGGGTATCCTCGGGGCGGATTCAGATGGGAACGATGAGCGAGGTGCGCACGCGGTAGTTGTCGTACACGCAATCGCGGCGGCTGAATGCCAGGCCCTCGGGCGTCACGCGCAGCACGTCCAGATAGCGGCCCACCATGTTCAAGGTGGGCTCGCGGTCGGACAGCGACTCCATCACCGCGAAGTTGGCCTGCGCCACGATGTGGTCGCCCTGCACTTCCAGCACGCGCACGCCGCTGATGAAGTGGCGCAGCGAACGCGGCTCGAACATGGTGGTTTCGCGCAAGGCGGTGACGCGGTCGCGCACCATGTTCTTGTTCATGCAATAGATCAGGCCCAGGGGCAGGCCGGCGTCATGGTTCTCGCGCGACAGCACCCGGTAATGGCAGTCTTCGGTGAAGAAGGCCGGCCAGTCCTCCAGCCGGTCTTCATCCAGGCAGTAGGCGTAATCGTCATAGAAGTCCCGCAGGCGCGCGCGCAGCGACGGGGTATCGGAAAGCTCGGTCATGGTCATTGCGGATCCAGATATCGGTTCTAGGAAATCGCGTCCTATCGGGCCGCGGCCAGTTGCGCGCGGTTGCTCTCGAAGCCGCTCTGGCTGCCCAGCGCCAGGATGGGTTCCTGCATGCGCTCCTGCCAGATCAGCGACTCCATGGCGATCTGCAGCGGATGGTCCTGCACCGTCAGCGCGGAGGTGGTCTCGGTACCCGAGTGATGCGAGTGCATGGCCCAGCCCGGCGCCGACAGGATCAGGTCGCCCGCCTTCCAATCCAGCCGCGTGCCGTTGACCTTGCTGTAGCCGTTGCCGCGCAGGTAGTAGTTGATGGCCGACGAACTGTGGCGGTGCGGCACGTGGTGGTTGTCCGGCGGCGACGAGGATATGGTGGCGAAGAAGCTGTGCGTGGTGCCGATGCGGCGTTCGGTCGCCGGGTTGTACAGCACGAACAGGCGGCGGCCGTTGTAGCCGCGCGCCATGTCCTCGACGCTGGGCAGCTGGCGCGAGACCGCCGACCAGGGCCAGTGCAGGGCCTTGGATTCCAGCACGTCGATGTCGATCAGCCATTCGTAGCCCAGCAACCAGGCGCCCTCGGGCGTGATCTGCTCGCGCAGCGCCAGGTCGCGCGAACGGGCCGCATCCGGCGCGCGGGGCGGCACCGGCTTGGTGTTGGCGTCGGCCGGCGGCACGCTGCCCTCGAACTCCTCGACGTAATGGATCTCCAGCTTTTCCAGCAGCGGCGCGTTGGAGTACGACAAGCGCACCCACGGCGTCTTGCCCTCGTTGCGATAGGCATGCACCTGCATGGCGGGGGTGTTCCACACGTCCCAGTGCCCGACGCGGATGTCGCGCCCGGCCACCGTGGCCACGCCCTCGCCGCTGATACAGATCTCCAGCATGTTGGAGTTCTTGCGCAGGTTGCTGGTGCTCTCGCCCGGATTGACCACGTTGATGGTGACGTCCGTTCCCGGGGCCAGGCCCAAGCCCGGCGCGCTGGCTTCGGGGTGCACGATGAGGGACGCGCGGCGGCCGTTGTCGGGCCGGGGCGCGTCGATCAGGCGCGCAATCTCAAGATCGATATCCTCTTTGGGGATGACGATGGACGGCCATTTGTTTTGTTCCCGCGGACTGGCGCCGCTGACGTCGACGAACATGTGTTTCTCCTCTTGCGGCCGGCGCCTCGCGCCGGCTGTACGGTTATGCGAATCCGGTATCAGGGCTGCGCCAGCAGCAGGTTCTCGCGGGTCTGGGGCGGCAGCGCCACGCCCAGGCCATGGTCCCGGGCGTGCTCGTACACCACGCGCGCCATCGCCAGGTCGGACAGGCCCATGCCCATGCCCTTGAAGATCGTCAGCCGCGCGTCTTGCGGGCGGCCTGCGTCCGCGGCGAGCAGATCGCTCAGCACCGCCACGTCTTGCCACGGCGCGCCATCGGCGCCAAAGCGCTCGCGCAATTCACGCGAGCCGCGGCGCGCGTTTTCCATGTCATCCACCACCACGCGGTCCGCACGTTCGAACACGTCTTGCGTGAATTCAGCCTTGGCCGGCAGGATCGCGCCCACGGCGTTCAGGTGCCGGCAATCAGCCAGCATGGCCGCGTCGACGAAAGGTTCGACGGCGCGCGTGATCAAGGTGACGATCTCCGCGCCGGCCAGCGCCTGCTCCAGACTGGCGGCTTCCTCGATCTCGAATCGATACTTGCCTTGCACGCTGGCGACAAAGGCGCGGCGCTTTTCCGGCGTGGGGCTGTAAACGCGCACGCGGCGCAGGTCGCGCACGGCGGCCAGCGCGGCCAGCTGGGTCACGGCCTGCGGACCCGTGCCGATCAGCGCGGCACAGGATGCGTCGGTCGGCGCCAGCGCCCGCGTGGCAACCCCGCTGATCGCGGCCGTGCGCAGCATGCCCAGCGCGCGCGCCTCGATCACGGCGCGCAGAAAGCCCGTCTCGGCGTCGAACAGACTGAACAGCGAGCCGCCGCCGTTCTTGGTATGGACCCAGGTCTTGAATCCCGCATAGCCGCCGGCGCCGGTCTGCACCGAACCCAATGCATGCATCGAGCTGCCGTCGCCCCAGGTCGCCAGCGCCTTGGGCAGGTTGCGCGCCTGCTCGCACCCTTGCGCGACCAACATGGCGTGCAAGGCTTCGATCGCCTTGGGAATGTCCAGCACCGAGACCACGTCCCGTTCCGTCAGGTACCGCAGCGCATCAGTCATGCGCGTCTCCTTGTTGGTCGGCGGCGGGCTCGTCCGCCACCGTGTTGACCAGTGTTCCGATGCCGGGAATCTCGACTTCCAGCGTGTCGCCCGCGCGCATGAAGCGCGGCGGCTTGCGGCTGGAGCCGACTCCCTCGGGCGTGCCGGTGGCGATCACGTCGCCCGGCGACAGGCGGGTGAAGCTGCTGATGTAGGCAATCAGCTCGGGTATCGGGAAGATCAGGTCGGACACCTGGCCGTGCTGCATGACCTCGCCGTTCAGGCGGGAAATGACTTCCAGGCGCGCCGGATCGCCGATCTCGTCGGCGGTGACCAGACAGGGGCCGAGCGCGCCGCTGCGCTCGAAGTTCTTGCCCGGCGTCACCTGCGCGTTGTGCTTCTGGAAATCACGCACGGAGTTCTCGGCCATGCAGGTGTAGCCGGCCACGTGCGCCAGGGCGTCCTTGGCAGCGATGTGGCGGCCGCCCCGGCCGATCACCACGGCCAATTCGGCCTCGTAGTCGAACCGCTCGGAAGCCTGCGGTTTCCACACCGGATCGCCATGGCCGACAAAGCTGTCCGCAAAGCGCGCGAACAGCGAGGGATGCGCGGGCAACTCGCGCCCGGCCTCGGCCACATGGCGGCCGTAGTTCAGCCCTACGCAGAGGATCTTGCGGGGTGCCACGACCGGCGGCAGCAGACGCAGCCCGGCCAAGGGCAGACAGACTGCCTGGTCTTGCGTCTCGGCGGCGCGCGCGATCTGCTCCACCCCTGCCTCCAACGCCGCGACCATGTCCGGCCAGACCTGCGTCAGCGCCACGACCTCGGTGCCGCGCAACACGCCCCAGGCGCTACGGCCTGCCTGAACGAAGCTGACGAGCTTCATGTTGTCTCCTGTGCTTGCGGCGGCTTATCGCATGCATTGATAGATTTCTTTGCATGCATTCACTGCCTTATTCGTACTTGAATCGCTGTTTTTCCGAATTATTGCATGCAATTTTGATAAATCGCAAGGCGAAGAAGGTTTTTTTGTTGACTATTGCATGCAATTTTGACGGTACACTGAAAGCCTTCAAAGACCGGGATCCGCCCACATCTCTCTATGGCCGCACAAATCGATAAAGTCATTTCGGAACTCCGGGACATGGTGCTTTCAGGCGTGCTGCAGCCCGGGGAACGCGTGGTCGAATTGCAGTTCTCGGCGCGCCTGGGCGTGTCGCGCACCCCGCTGCGCATCGCGCTGACCGAGTTGGAAAAGGAAGGTTTGCTGGAGCGGCTGCCGTCACGCGGCTTCCGCGTGCGGGCTTTCACCGTGGACGAGATCGGCGATGCGGTGGACGTGCGGGGCGTGCTCGAAGGCATGGCGGCGCGCCTGTTGGCCGAGCGCGGCGCGTCGCAGGAGGTGCTGGATCAGTTGTCGCAGGCGGTGGAAGAAGGACGCGCCCTGCTGGCGCCGGCCCGCCGCGATCCCAACACCACGGTGGACGCGCGCGCCTGGGGGCAGATCAACCGCCGCTTTCACGAGATCCTGTGCGCGGCCGCGGGCAATCGCGCGCTTTTGTCGGCGCTGGAACACAACAACAAGACGCCCCTGGCCGGCCCGGCCGCGCTGACCCTGCCGTCCACGCCGTCGCTGCTGGAAACGCCGTTCGTGCTGCGCGCGCAGGCGGACCACGAAGACCTGCTGCGCGCCATCACGCGCCGCGAGGCCGTGCGCGCGGAAAACCTGATGCGCGAACACGCCTACCGCAGCCGCGAAAACAAGCGCGTGCTGCTGGAATCGCTGCGCGGCGCCCTGCCCGCGCAGCCCGGGCTGTCGGACGTCAGCGCTTGATCAGAGCCTCTACGCATGCAACACACCCCAGACCTTTCCGCCCAGGCGCTCATTTCGCGCGAACTTTTCACCGCCCTGCGCCGTGATGCGCCGCTGGTGCAGTGCCTGACCAATTTCGTATCCATGAACACCGCGGCCAACGTGCTGCTGGCCATGGGCGCCTCGCCCGCCATGGTGCATGCCCAGGAAGAAGCGCCCGAGTTCGCGCGCCTCTGCGGCGCGGTCGTGATCAACATCGGCACCCTGTCCTCGCCCTGGCTGGACAGCATGCTGCTGACCGCCGCCTTGGCCAACGAAGCCGGCATCCCCTGGGTGCTTGATCCGGTGGCCCACCACGCCACCGCCTTCCGCCGCGACGCGGTACGGCGCCTGCTGGACCTGCGGCCCACCATCATCCGCGGCAATGCTTCGGAAATCATCGCGCTGGCCGGCGGACATAGCGCCGGCAAGGGCGTGGATGCGGGCGATGCGGTCGCGCAGGCGGAAGCTTCGGCGCACGCCCTGGCCGCAAGCCGACGCACGGTGGTGGCGGTCACCGGCGAAACCGACTACGTCACGGATGGAACGCGCGCCGTGCGCATTACGGGCGGCTCGCCCCTGATGCCGCGCGTCACGGCCACCGGCTGCGCGCTGACGGCGCTGGTCGGCGCCTGCGCCGCAGTATCCAGGGGTGATCCGTACTCGGCGGCTGTTGCCGCCTTGTCGTGTTTCGCCATCGCGGGCCGGCGCGCCGGTGAATTGGCGCAAGGACCCGGATCTTTTGCGTGGCGCTTCCTGGATGCGCTGGCGGCGTTGGAGGCCGACAGTCTTACCCGGGAATCGCCGCTGCGCTAGGGCCCCGTCAACAGGCCCTGAAACCTACATGCGGTACTGCAGACTCAGCATCGCATTGCGCGGCGCGCCCGGCATGTTCAGGTTGGGGCTGCTGCCATGGGCCGACACGATGTAGCCGGCGTCGAACAGGTTGTACACGTTCAGCTGCACCGAATACGGTCCCTTGCGCCACCACGCCGCGGCGTCGGCGGTCACATAGCCCGGCAGCCTGACGGTATTGCCCGGATTGGCGTAGCGCGCGCCCACCAGGTTCAGGCCGGCGCCCACGCCAAAGCCCTCTCCCAGGTCCTTGGTGACCCAGACGTTGCCGGCGTGGCGCGGCGTCAGCGTGGCGCGTTTGCCTTCCACGTTCTTGCCGCCGTCCCGGGCAATGGATTCAGTGATACGGGCATCAAGGTAGGCGTAGCCCAGCATCGCGCGCCAGCCGTCGCCAAGTTCTCCCGCCAAGGTCCATTCCGCGCCGTCGGTGCGCTGTGTGCCGACCGGCACCAGCGTGTTGGTGACGGGGTTGTTGACCTTGATGTCGGTGCGCTCCAGGCGGAAGACGGACACCGTGGTCGACAGCTTGCCACCAAGGAAGTCGTACTTGGCGCCGATTTCGTAGTTGGTGGTTTTCTCGGGCGCCAGATCGGCGTTGTTCGCAGCCAGCGAGAACGCTTCGCCGGAAGGCTGGTACGACTGGCTCCACGAAATGTAGTACGACTGCACCGAATCGGGCTGGAACACCAGGCCCAAGCGCGGGCTCCAGTTGGAATCGGTACGGGCCAGGTTGGTGCCGTTGCGGCGGTCTTCGGTCTTCTGCTCGAAGCGGTCGTGACGCACGCCGCCCAGCACCTTCCAGTGTTCGCCCAGCGACACCATGTCCTGCACGTACAGGCCCAGGGTGTTGAAACGGCCCAGGTTGTCCGTGCCGGGACGGCCGCCCAGGTGCAAGGGCAAGGTCGGCAACACCGGATCGAACAGGTCGACAGTCGCCACGTTATTGGCCGAGTAGTTCACCAGGTCCTTGTTCTGCTGGCCGACCTCCACGCCGTACAGGATCTCGTGCCGCACCGCACCCCACTGCGCGCGCTGCGTCAGTTCGGTCTGGTTGGTCCAACCGTGCTCTTCACGCAGCACGTTCGAGCGGTTCAAGGTCACGGTCCGCGCGGCCTCGTTCACGATGCCGGGCAAGGTGTTGTTGCGGTCCAGCGTGTAGTGGTAGTAGCGCGTGGCGTTGCGCAGCGACCAGTTCTCGTTGAAACGATGATTCAGCGTGGCGGCATAGGACTGTACCCGCGCCTGCGAGTAGTCCGCGTCGCGCGCGTTCTCGGCGCCGTAGTAGGTGGAAGGATCCACGTCCACCGGACGGCCATGGTAGGCCGGGATGCCAAAGTCCGTGACGCGGCGATCTTCGAGGAATTCAGTCTGCAGCAGCAGCGTCGTGTCCTCGCCCAGGCGGAATTGGGCGGACGGCGCTATGGCCTTGCGGTCCAGGAACTGCTTGTCGCGGTAGCTGTCGCCCTTCTCCACCGCGCCGGTCAGGCGCCACGCCATGCTGCCGCTTTCCGTCGAGCGGCCCAGGTCCAGATCCAGGCGCCGGTCATTCCAGGAGCCGTAGCTCAGGCCCAGTTGCGTGATGTCCTCGCCCGGCTTCTTGGTGATGCGGTTGATCAGGCCGCCCGACGATCCCCGGCCGTACAGCACTGCGGCCGGTCCCTTGATGACGTCGATGCGCTCGACGTTGGACAGATCGCGGAAATACAGCGCGTCGTCGCGGAAGCCGTCGACGAACTGGTCGGCGATGGCGGTAAAGCCCCGGATCGATACCTGGTCGCGCTGCCCGTCACCCGTCGAGAAACTGACGCCAGGCACGTTCTTCAACGCGTCCTGCATCGAATTGGAGTGCTGATCGCGCATGACCTCCGCAGGCACCACGTTCACGGTCTGCGGGATATCGCGCAAGGGAACATCGATCTTGGTCGCGCTGGACGAGTCAGGCGGGTTGTAGCTTTGCGCCGCTTCGTCGTTGCCAAACACGCTGACGGCGGGCAAGGTCGGAGCGCTGGTCTGGGCAAGCGCGGGAGCCGGGCTGGCCAGGGGCGCCAGGGCAATCAATGCGGCGGAAATCGAACGAGGGGCGTGCATGGCCGTGCTGCGTCTTTCTAAAATAGTTTGAAATGGAACGATCGGCGATTTTCCTGTTAATAAGAATAGGTCGCAATCGTTTTATCATTTCGTTGCCGGCTTGCCACGATAAATGAGACAGGCGTCAAATTCAGTTTCTTGTCAGCACGTGTATGCAACTCGTGCGCGAACCCTGGCCGCGCCAGCCTTCGCCCATGTCACGGTCGGGTCACACACTGTCCCCAAAATTCCTTTCCTTCAAACCCGGAGGAAAGACGGTGAAGCCGAATCTAGGAAAGATCCTTGCAATGTCCGCCAGCGCCGCGCTGCTGGCGGGTCTGGCTGCCTGTGGTGGCGACAATGACGACGATGACGCGCCTGCGACGCCGCCGCAGGCCAGCGTGCCCCAGGGCTCCACGCTGGACGTGGCCATCCTGGGCACCACCGACCTGCACGCCAACGTGCTGGGCTACGACTACTACAAGCTGGCCGAAGACAAGAGCTACGGCGTGGACCGCACGGCCACGCTGATCGCCAATGCCCGCAAGCAGAACGCCAACACCCTGCTGTTCGACAACGGCGACACCATCCAGGGGACGGCCCTGTCCGACTACCAGGCGCTGGTGGCGCCGGTGCAATGCAGCGACATGCTGGCGATCTACAAGCAGATGAAGCTGCTGGCTTATGACGCCGCCACGCTGGGCAACCACGAGTTCAACTACGGCCTGCCCTTCCTGTCGCAGATCACGAATACGGACCTCGGGCTGGCCGGCATCGGCAAAGGCACGGCGCAGACCAACCCCGCCGGCGCCAAGGACTGCGCGGCGCCAGGCTTTCCTTTCGTGTCCGCCAACGTCGTATCGGCTGCGAGCAAGCAGCCCGTCTTCAAGCCCTGGGTGGTGCTGGACAAGACCTTCAAGGCCACCGATCCCAACGGCAAGCAGATCGACGTTGCGCTGAAAGTGGGTGTGATCGGCTTTGCGCCTCCGCCCATCCTGCAATGGGACAAAGCCAACCTCGAAGGCCATGTGGAAGTCGCGGGCTGGAAGGAGTCGGCGCAGCGCTACGTGCCGGAAATGCGGGCGGCGGGCGCCGACCTGGTGGTGGCGCTGGCGCACGGCGGCATCGACATGCTCACCGCCTACAGCCCCGCCATGGAGAATGGCGCCGGCTACCTGAGCCAAGTGCCTGGCATCGACGCCCTGATCACCGGCCATCAGCACCTGCTGTTTCCCGACACCAACGTCAAGTCGCAATTCGCGGGCCAGCCCGGCATAGACCTGGAGAAGGGCCTGATCAACGGCGTGCCCGCGGTGCAGGCCGGCCAGTGGGGCAACAACCTGGGGCAGATCACGCTCAAGCTGGCGTATGACAAGGGCTGGCAGGTCCGGAAGGACGCCACGCGCGTGCAGCGCATCTCAACCCGCCTGACCGCGCAGAACGGCGCCACGCCCGCGACCTACGTCGAATCCGACGCCGCCGCGCAGCAGCTGGTGCAGGCCGAACATGCCGCCACCATCGCCTACGTCAAGACACCCATCGGCCAGAGCCGCTTCGACATGGCGACCTATTACGCGCTGGCGGGTGACGTGTCGGCGTTGCAGATCGTGAACATGGCGCAGATCGATTATCTGGCGGACTACATCGCCAAGAACAAGCCGTCATACGCCGCGCTGCCCATCCTGTCCGCCGCTGCGCCCTTCAAGGGCGGACGCAACGGTCCGGGCGACTTCACCTACGTGAAGCAGGGCAACATCGCCATCAACAACGCCGCCGATCTGTACCTGTATCCGAACACCCTGCAGGTGGTGCGGGTCAGCGGCGACATCGTGCGGCAATGGCTGGAGAAGACGGCCGAACAGTTCCGCCAGATCGACCCGGGCCAGGTCGCGCCGCAGGATCTGATCGACACGGGCTTCCCGACCTTCAACTTCGACGTGCTCTATGCCGCCGGCAATACCCTGCAGTATGAAATCGACGTGACCAAGCCCAAGGGCTCGCGCATCACGAAGCTGACGTACCAGGGCGCGCCGCTGGATCCCGCCACGCAATTCCTGGTGGTCACCAACAACTACCGCGCCAGCGGCGGCGGCGACTTCCCCGGCCTGGCCGGCGGCAAGGGCGACATCGTGCTGCAAGCCCCGGACGCCAGCCGCGACGTGCTGATCAGCTACATCAAGAAGCACCCGGATCTGGACCTGGCGAGCTATGGCCTGGACCGCAGCTGGCGCTTTGCGCGGGTGGGTGCGCTAGCTGGCCCGGTGGTGTTCTCGTCGGTGCCGGGCACGCTGGCCATGGCTGCGGCGCATGGCGTGGACAACGTCAGCGTGCATGACGCCACGCCCGACCCGGTGACCCAGCTGTCGCGCTACGCGGTGGATCTCAGCCGCTAAGGCTGGCGGTAGTAGACGCAGATGCGCCGGCTGCCGATCTCATGTACCTCGATCGGCAGCTCGTACAGTTCACTCAGGATCTCCGGCCGGACCAGTTCGGCCGGAGATCCCTGATGCGCGATGCGCCCTGCCCGCATCGCCACGATGCGGTCCGCGTAGGTGGACGCGAAATTGATGTCGTGCAGCACCAGCACCACGGTCTTGCCCAGTTCGTCCGCCGCCCGCCGCAAGGAGCCCATCATGGCGACGGCATGCTTCATGTCCAGGCTGTTCAAGGGCTCGTCCAGCAACACGTAGCGCGTGTCCTGGCACAGCACCATCGCCACGAAGGCGCGTTGACGCTGTCCGCCCGACATCTCGTCCAGGTAGCGGTCGGCCAGCGGCTCCAGATTCAGGTAGGCGATGGCGCGGTCGATGTGGTCCTTGTCTTCAAGCGTCAGCCGACCCCCGCTATGTGGATAGCGGCCGAACGCGACCAGCTCCCTGGCCGTCAGCCGCAGCGGCAGGTGATTGTCCTGGCGCAGAATGGCCAGGCGGCGCGCCAGCTCGCGGCTGTCCGCCCGCGTCACGTCCAGGCCTTCCACCAGCACCCGGCCGGCGGACATGGGCAGCAAACGGCTGACCATGGACAGCAGCGTGGACTTGCCCGCGCCGTTGGGGCCGATGATGGCCGTAACGCCGCCCGCCGGCAGTGTCAGGCTGACCTCGTCGACCACCACGCTGTCGCCGTATTGCTTGCTGATTTGCTGGATCTCTATCATCGGCGCCCCCTGCGCAGGATCAGGACGAGGAACATCAGCCCGCCCAGGAATTCGATCACCACGCTGACGGTGGTGTTCAGGCCCAGCACGCGTTCAAGCAGCGTCTGGCCGCCCACCAGGAAGATCACGCTCAGCAACACAGCCGCCGGCACGGTGTGGCGGTGCCGGTCGGACCCCATGGCCTGATAGGCCAGGTTGCTGACCAGCAGGCCAAAGAAGGTCACCGGGCCGACCAGCGCCGTCGATACCGACACCA
This sequence comes from Achromobacter sp. SD115, assembly GCF_017355315.1. NCBI lineage: Bacteria > Pseudomonadati > Pseudomonadota > Betaproteobacteria > Burkholderiales > Alcaligenaceae > Achromobacter > Achromobacter sp. SD115. The sequence goes on from NZ_JADIJM010000001.1 coordinate 318,553, forward strand.
GCACCGCAATGGCGGCCAGCGTCAGCATCAGCGTGCGGCGATAGTCCACGCCCAGGTTCACCGCGATGTCGCGGCCCAGCGCCAGCACGTCGTAGCGCCGGCGCATGCGCCACACCACCAGGGACGCGGCGCACACCGCGGCCAGCGCGATCGGCAGCAGTCCCACGCGCACGGTGTTGAAGCTGGCGAACATGCGGTCCTGCAGCACCAGGAATTCATTGGGATCGATCAGCCGCACCACGAAACTGGACAGGCTGCGGAACAACAGGCCGAAGATAATGCCCACCAGCATCATCAGGTGCAAGCTGCGCACCGCGTCGGAAAACAGCCAGCGGAACAGCAGGCAGGCAAACGCCGTCATGGCGCCGACCTCCAGCAGGAACGCGGCCACCGGATGGCTGGCGGCGGTGGCCGCCTGGCCGAAACCGAACACCACCACCGCCTGGATCAGCAGGTACAGGGCGTCAAAGCCCATGATCGCGGGCGTCAGGATGCGGTTGTGGGTGATGGTCTGGAACAGCACCGACGACACCGCCACGGCATAGGCCACCAGCAGCATCGCCGCCAGCTTGGCGCCACGGAACGGAATCACGAAGGACCACTGGCCATTGGCGCCCAGCGTCATGAACGCGATGGCGCAGGCCAGCGCAAGCGCACCCAGCAGCCACAAACGCCAGGCTTGCGGCGCCCGGACCTGCGCCCGCACGAAGATCGCGAGTTCAGCCAAGCCGGTTCCTCCGCGTGCGCAACAGCCACAGGAACAGGATGCTGCCCAACACGCCGACCACCGTGCCGATGGGAATCTCGTAGGGATGGATCACCAGCCGGCCGATGACGTCGCAGGCCAGCACGAACACCCCGCCCAGCACCGCCACGTAGGGAATGGAGCGGCGCATGTTGTCGCCCAGCACCAGGCTGACGGCGTTAGGCACAATCAGGCCCAGAAAGGGAATGCTGCCGGCCGTCACCACCACCACGGCCGAAATCGCGGACACGATCAACAGTCCCGCCAGCGTCAGCCGCGCATGGTTCAGGCCGAGGTTGGCGGCAAACTCACGGCCCATGCCCGCCACCGTGTAGCGGTCGGCGGCCGCGTACGCCGCACAGGCCAGGCCGAAGCCTATCCACAGCAGTTCATAGCGCCCCCGCAGCACGCCCGAAAAATCGCCCGTGGTCCAGGCATGCAGCGACTGCAGCAGGTCGTAGCGGTAGGCGACGAAGGTAGTGGCGGCGTGGATCACGCCGCCCAGGATCAAGCCGATCAGCGGCACGATGAAGGGCGTGCGCAGCGGCACGCGCTTGAGCAAGGCCAGGAACAGCAAGGTGCCGGCCAGCGCGAAGCCCGTGGCCGTGAGCATCTTGCCGATGACCGGCGTGTCCGGCGCCAGCAGCGTGACCGCCAGTATGCCCAGGGTGGCGGACTCCACCGTGCCCGCGGTGGTGGGCTCCACGTAGCGGTTGCGCACCAGCATCTGCATGATCAGCCCCGCCACCGCCAGCGACATGCCGGCCAGCAGCAAGGCCAGCGTGCGCGGTATCCGGCTGACCATCAGCAGGCGCCAGGCCCGCTCCGCGTCCTCGCCGCCGCTCCACAGCGCGGCCAGGCTGAGCTGGCCGGCGCCCAGGCTGATGCTGGCCGCGCACAGGGCCAGCAGCAAGGCGACTGCCGCCACCAAACCGCCCCAACCGCCTATCGACTGCCGCCAGCTCACCCGCAATGCTCCCGCCGCTCAGGCATAAGGCTTTACTTGCCCGCCGCCAGCGCGCCAGCGATCTCGTCCACGTTCTGCTGCATGGCGGTCAGGCCTGCGCTGCCCAGCAGATACCAGTTGTAGCCGTTCAGGTAGACCACGCGCTTGTTCTTCCAGGCCTTGGTAGGACGCACCAGCTCGTTGTCCAGCATGCGCTGGGCCGACACGCCTTCGCGGCCGATGGCGGCATCGCGGTCGATCACGAACAGCCAGTCGGGGTCGGTCTGGGCGATGAACTCGAAGGAGATCGCCTGGCCGTGGTTCGACACGCTCAGTCCCGTCGTCGCCGGCTTGATGCCGAAGGCGTCGTGGATCACGCCGAAGCGCGAACTGGGGCCATAGGCGCTCATCTTGCCGCCGGTGGTCAGCACGATCAGTGCGGTGCCGGCGCTTGCCGCCTTGCCGTTCAGATCCGCGATCGAAGCGCGCAGCGCGTCGAGCTTGGTCTTCGCAATGTCCTGTTTGCCGTAGATGGCGGCCAGCGTTTCAGTGTTGCGCGTGACGCTGCCCACCAGATCCTTGGCGTTCACGGTCAGGTCCACGGTGGGCGCCAGCTTGGCGAGCTCGTCGTACTTGGGCGCGGAGCGGCCCGCCACGAAGATGAGCTGCGGCGCGGCGGCGTGGATCACCTCGTAGTTGGGCTCGAACATCGAACCCACCTTCAGGTAGCGCTGATCGGCATACTGGCTCAGCTGCGGCGGCCACTTGGCGACCGTCGGCACGCCCGCCACCTCTACGTCCAGCGCATGCAGCGTGTCCAGCACGGCCAGGTCCATCACCACCGTCTTCTCAGGGTTGGCCGGCACGGCGGTTTCACCGCGCGCGTGCTTTACCGGCACCGTCGCCTGCGCCGCGCATACCGTCGTGGCGGCGCCGAGGACCAGTGCGGCCCCGGCCTGGACCGCCCAACGCCGGACGCGGCCTGCTTGCGTTTGCTTCTTCATGCATACCTCTTCATGTAGCGGGCGCCAGGCGCCCTTTCAAACTCAGAACTTGACGCCCACGCCCAGCCAGTAGCGGCGGCCGTCCTCGACATAGCCGTAGTCGTCATACGTGACCTGCTTGTCGAACAGGTTGTAGATGCCGGCGTACACCGCCACGGTCTTGTTCACCTGGTACGAGCCGCCCAGGTCCACGAAGGTGTAGGAAGGCGCCACCACCGACGAGGAAGACGGGCCGGTGATGGGCTGGCTTTCCTTGCCGCGGTAGTTCAGGCGCGCCCATGCCTGCAATGCGTCCGAGGCCTGCCAGTTCACCGTGGTGGTGAACAAGTGCTTGGGCAGCTGGTTCAGCGGTTGGCCCTGGTACTGGCCGGATTTCTGTTCCGACTTGGTGAAGGTGTAGCTGCTGGTCAGGGACCAGTCGCGCGACAGCGGCAGCTTCAAGTTGGCTTCCACGCCGCGCGAATTGGCCTTGTCCACGTTCATGTAGGTGGTCGGGTCCGAGCCGAACTGGTTCGGGCCGTCCGTGCACTGGGTCGCCGGGCAAGCCACACGGGTGATCTTGTCCTTGAAGTCGTTGTTGAAAATGGTCAGGCCGGCGTTGAAGCCTTCGCCGTCGTCATACAGGATGCCGATTTCCTCGGTCACCGACTTCTCGGGCGTCAGGTCCGGATTGCCGTACATATTGCCGCCGCGGCTGACCTGGCCCCAGCCCGCCACCGTCTGGCGCAGGTCGGGCGCGCGGAACCCCGTGGACACGCCGCCCTTCAGGGTCCAGCGGTCGGCCATGTGCCAGACGCCGTACAGGCGCGGGCTGAAGTGCGTGCCGAAGTTCTCGTCTTCGTCCATGCGCAGGCCGGCGGTGACGGCGAAGCTCTCGGTCAGGCGCCATTCGTCCTCGGCGAACAGGGCCCACTGGTAGCGGTCCACCTTGCTGGGACCGTTGGCCAGCTGGTTGCCGGTCTGGTCGTTCAGGCGCTGGCTCAGATAGCTGCCGCCCAGGGTCAGCATGTGCGAGCCCAGCGGCAGCGTCCAGCTCGTCTGGATGTCCAGGTTCTTGATCTTCATCTGGCGCGAGCGGTTGTCGAACTCTTCCTGCTGCACGTAGCTGTCCGACACGCCCCAACCCCAGCGGCCGGTGTGCGACAGCGCCCATTTGTTGCTGCGGTAGTCGGTCTCGGACGAGGCCGGGCAGCCGTTGCGCCCGCAAGCCTGGCCGGGCGGCAGCGGCGCAACCGTCTTGCCCAGCGTTTCGTGCAGCTTCTGACGCATGGTGGTCGCTTCCAGCACGATGTCGTGGTCGCGGTTGGGCGTCAGCGCCAGCTTGGCCGTGACGCTTTCCGAGTTGCGCTTGCGGAAGCCGTCGACGATGTCGTCTTCGTCGCGTTGCGTGGCCTGGCCGTAGATCTGCAGGCCCAGCAGGTCGGTCTTGATCGGGCCGGACAGGTAGAAGTTGCCCTGGTAGATGTCGCCCGACTTATTGCTTTCCTGGATGGTCGTGTCCAGGCGGATCTCTCCGCCCCACTCCGACGGCACCTTGCGCGTGATGATGTTGATCACGCCGCCCATGGCGTCCGAACCGTACAGCGAAGACATGGGGCCCCGCACCACTTCGATGCGCTCGATGGCGGAAAGCGGCGGCGTCCAGCCGCCTTCGACTCCCGTGGAGTCCGAGTTGGTGCGGGTTTCGCGCGAATTCTGGCGCTTGCCGTCGATCAGGATCAGCGTGTACTTGGGTCCCATGCCGCGCAAGCTGATGTCCTGGCGGTCGCCGCCGCCGGTGACGATCACGCCCGGCACGTCCACCAGCGCATCATTGATGTCGCGGTAGAACTTCTTGTCCAGGTCCTCGCGGGTGATCACGCTGATCGACGCCGGCGCGTCCTGGATCTGCTGCTCATAGCCCGAGGCCGTCACCACCACGGTATCCAGCGTCTTGGCGTTGTCCGCGCTCTGCGCCCACAGGGGCTGCGCCACGCCGACACCCGCGGCGCACAGGGCTGCCGCCAATTGCGTGCGCGAACCCGGACCGCGCCGGCCGGCGACCATTTGTTTGCTGCTCATGATTCCAATTTCTCCCGTCCCAGGCCTGCGCCGCACCCCGCGTGCGGCGTCCGTCCTGCCCCGTACTTATTAATGAAAACCATTCTCATATTAGAATTGGAGCTGCCGGGAGCCAGCAACACGCTTTCCGCAACTTTTATCTTCTTTGAACTTCTTGACACTCCGGACTGCGGCCATAAGCCAAACTGCCGGATGCAGAACCGACGACACGCATGCCTTTTTCCCACGCTCCGGCGACGCGCCGCATCCTGCTGATCGACGACGATGTCGAGCTCGCGCAGATGCTGCGCGAATACCTGGAACCCGGCCATTGCCAGCTCACCCTGGCGCATAGCGGCGCGCAGGGCCTGGCCCTGCTGGCGCAAGACGACTACGACCTGGTGCTGCTGGATTTGATGCTGCCCGACGGCAACGGGCTGGATCTGCTGAAGCAATACCGCCAGCGCTCGCGCCGGCCCGTCATCATGTTCACCGCCCACGGCGGCGAGACGGACCGCGTGCTGGGCCTGGAATTCGGCGCCGACGACTACCTGGCCAAACCCTTCAGCCCGCGCGAGCTCAAGGCCCGCATCAGCGCGGTGCTGCGCCGCTTCGAAGAGCTGCCCGACGCCGTCCGACCCGCCCTTGCGCTGGGTGCGGTGTCGCTGGACCCCGCCACCGGCCTCTTGCGGGTGGGCGACAATGAAATCGCGCTGACCGGCGCTGAACAGCGCATCCTGGAAATCCTCCTGCGCACGCCGGGCCAGGTGGTCGGACGCGATCAGATCGGCCTGTACGCGCTAGGCCGCAAGCCGGACCGCTACGACCGCAGCATCGATACCCACATCAGCGCGCTGCGCAAGAAGCTGCGTAGCGACAGCGGCGCCGAAACGCTGGCCATCCGCAACCTGCGCGGCCTGGGCTACGTGCTGGCGGGCGCGGACTGATGGCCTGGCTGCCCGCCCGCTCGCTGTTCTGGCGCGCTTTCCTGACCTTCTGGGGCGCGATGGCCGTCATCCTGGTGTGCGGCATGGTGCTGACGGCCGCGGTCGCCTGGTACCGCTTCAACTCCCTGGACGGCCTGAATCCCGGCAACCTCACGCGCGACGCGGCGCAGATCGCCCGCAGCGAGGGCGTGGATGGCCTGGAACGCTGGGTCCAGGCCATGGACCAGCGCTACTCAGCCCTGAAGATCTACGTCATGGACGCCCAGGACGCCGACATCCTGGGCCGGCGGCTGCCCGCCCGCATGGAAGACTGGCTGAGCGATTTCCGCGCCGGACCCGACCGTTCGCCAAAGGCGGACTACCTGCCCGCCGACCCCACCGGCGAACGCGTCTCCTGGTGGGAGCCGCAAAAGCTGCTCCTGCCCGATGGCTCGGTGCTGCTGATGCTGTTCCTGCCGTTCGACTCTTCGCATTGGGAAATGCTGGCCCTGTCGCCGGTCGCTCTGGCGCTGGTGCTATTCGCGCTGGCGGTGACCGCTCCGTTCTGCTGGGCCCTGAGCCGCCACGTAACGGCGCCATTGGCGCAACTGCGCCAGACCACTCATGCTCTGTCGGCCGGCCGGCTGGACGCCCATACTCCCGTCAAGCTGGCCCGCCGCAAGGATGAGCTGGGCCTCTTGGCACGCGACTTCGACGCCATGGCCGACCGCCTGAAAGCCCTGGTCGACACGCGCGAGCAGTTGCTGCACAACATTGCTCACGAGCTGCGCTCGCCGCTCGCGCGGCTGCGGCTGGCGGCTGAACTGGCGCGGCGCAAGGACGAACGCCAGGACCTGCAGCTGGACCGCATCGAACTCGAATGCGAACGCCTGGACGCGCTGGTCGGCAACACCTTGAGGCTGGCGCGCCTGGGCGCCCTGCCCGTACCCACCGAAAACCTGGACCTGGCCGAAGTCGTTTCCGACGTGGTCAATGATGCCCGCTACGAAGCCGGCGGCCGGCAGATAGGCATAGAGTGGCAGCAACAGGCCCCGGTGCCGCTCATCGGCGACCGCTGCAGCCTGGCCAGCGCCATCGAGAACGTGCTGCGCAACGCCCTGCGCTTCGCGCCCGCGCACAGCGCGATCCGCGTGCGCCTGCTGTCGAACTCGCAGGAGGCCTGCCTGGAAATCGAGGACCGCGGGCCGGGCGTGGCATCCGAAGAACTGGAAGCGCTGTTCGAGCCCTTCTATCGCACCGCATCGGGCGCGCGCAAGGCCGGCAGCGGCGCCGGGCTGGGGCTGTCCATCGCTCAGGCCGCGGTGGCCGCGCACAAGGGTACGATGACGGCCCGCAACATCTCGCCGCAAGGGCTTTGCGTGCGGATGGAGTTGCCGCGCCTGGCCGGCTGAAGCGGGTCAGCCGCGGTCAGTCGGCATCGGCCAGGATCGCGGCCGGCAGCCGCGGCAATACGCGCATGGCATTGGCCGTGGTGGCATGCGCCACCTGCGCGGGCGTGATGCCGCGCAGCTCCGCCAGCGTGGCGGCGATGCGGACCAGTTCCGCCGGCGCGTTGCGTCGCTGCGGCGGATGCAGCCAGGCCGGGGGAATGTCCGGCGCATCGGTTTCCAGCACCAGGTGCGCCAGGTCCACCTCCACCGCGTGGCGGCGGATCTGCAAGGCACGTTCATAGGTCATGGCGCCGCCCAGTCCCAGCGCAAAGCCCTGGTCGATGAAGGCCTGCGCCTGCTGCGCGCTGCCGTTGAAGGCGTGCGCGATGCCGCCGATACGCGGGTGGCGGCGCAGATACTTCAAGAGGATGTCTTGCGATCTGCGCACATGCAGCAACACCGGCAGGTGGAACTCGGCGGCCAGCGCCAGCTGCGCGGCGTAGAACCGTTCCTGGCGCTCGCGCGGCTCGCCGGAAGCGATTTCAGGAACGAAGAAGTCCAGGCCGATCTCGCCGATGGCGACGAAGCGCGGATCGCCCAGCGCTTCCTTAACGGCGCCGCGCAACGCGTCCAGGTCATCATCGCTGGCGCGCTGCACATACAGCGGGTGGATGCCCAGCGCGTAGGCGCCGCCGGCGGTCTTGCCGGCCAGATCGCGCACCACGGAAAAATTGGCGCGCTCGACGGCCGGAATCACGATGGACTGGACGCCCGCCTCGCAGGCGCCGTCGGCGACCTGCTCGCGGTCGGCGTCGAACTCGGCGGCATCCAGGTGGCAATGGGTATCGATCAGCATGGGCGCGACCTCCTTGCCCGGATTATCGCCCGGCGCGCCTTAACCCGAAACCAGGCGGCCGTTTTCCATGAGCAGTTGGCGATCGGCGCGGGCGGCCAGTTCGGGGTCGTGGGTGACGATGGCGAACGCCGTGCCGGATTCCTGGTTCACCCGCGTCAACAGTTCAAACATATTGTGCGCGGTGTGGCGGTCCAGGTTGCCGGTAGGCTCGTCGGCCAGCACGCAGACGGGCCGCGTGACCAGGGCCCGCGCCAGCGCCACGCGCTGCCGCTCGCCGCCGGACAACTGCCCCGGGAAATGTCCTTCGCGGGCGGCCAGGCCCACCATGCCCAGGACTTCGTGGGCGGCAGCCCGCGCCTTGTCGCGGCTCTCGCGGCGCACGATCAGCGGCATTGCCACGTTGTCCAGCGCGGAGAACTCCGGCAGCAGGTGGTGAAATTGGTAGACGAAACCCAGGCTGCGGTTGCGCACCGCGCTCTTGCGGCCCTCGGACAGGCCGACGGCGAGCTGGCCATCCACCGAGACGGAGCCGCTGGTAGGCACGTCCAGCAGTCCCAGGATATGCAGCAGCGTGCTCTTGCCCGAGCCCGAGGCGCCGACGATGGCGACCATTTCGCCGCGCGCCACCGTCAGGCTGACGTTGCTCAGCACTTCGATGCGCGCGGGACCTTCGTCGTAGACCTTGACGATATTGTCGGCCTGCAGCGCGTGAGTCAGCATGTCAGTCATGGCGCAGCACCTGTGCGGGTTGCAGGCGCGAGGCGCGCCAGCTGGGATACAGGGTCGCCAGCAGCGACAGCACCAGGGAGGTCACGCCGATGGTGACGATGTCGCCCATCTGCGGATCCGAAGGCAAGGCGCTGATGAAATAGATTTCGCGCGGCAGGAAATGCACGCCCAGCAAGCCCTCGATGAACGGCACGATCACGTCCACGTTGTAGGCGATCAGGATGCCACCCGCCACGCCCAGCAGCGTGCCGATCACGCCGATCAGCGCCCCCTGCACCAGGAAGATGCGGGCGATCTCGCGCGGGCCGGCGCCCAGCGTGCGCAGGATGGCGATGTCGGACTGCTTGTCCTTCACGGCCATGACCAGGGACGACAGCAGGTTGAACGCCGCCACGGCCACGATCAGCGCCAGGATCAGGAACATCATGCGCTTTTCGGTCTTCACGGCCGCGAACCAGGTGCGGTTATTGCGCGACCAGTCGCTCGCCATCATGTAGGGCGGCAGCACCTTCTGCAGCTCGGCCGCCACTTCCGGCGCGCGCTGCATGTCGGCGACGCGCAGGCGCACGCCGGCGGTGCCGCTGTCGCGGAACACGCGGGCAGCGTCCTCGTCGTCGACGAAGGCCAGCGAGGAATCGTATTCGTAGTGGCCGGACGAGAACACGCCCACCACGGTGAACTGGCGCATGCGCGGCGTGAAACCCGCCGGGCTGATCGAACCTTGCGGCGCCATCATCAAGAGCGTGTCGCCCAGCTTCACGCCCATGCCGTCGGCCAGTTCATTGCCCAGCACCACGCCGAAGCTGCCGGGTTTCAGATCGGTGAGCTTGCCCGACACCATCTGGCGCGGCAGGTCCGAGACATTGCCTTCGGTCTGCGGATCGATGCCGCGTACCTGCACGCCGCGCAAGGCCTGCCCGCGCACCAGCATGCCCTGCGCCGCCACGAACGGGGCGCCGGCCTTGACCTCGGGGTTCTTCTCGGCGGCGGACGCGAATTCCTGCCATCTCTCCAGCACCCGCTCCGGCGCCGCGCCGGGGATGTAGAGTTCGATGTGCGGCAGCACCGACAGCATGCGGTCGCGCACTTCCTTCTGGAAGCCGTTCATCACGGACAGCACCACGATCAGCGCGGCGACACCCAGCGCGATGCCCGCCATCGAACTGGCGGCGATGAAGGAGATGAAGCGATCGCGGCGGCCGCGTCGCTGGCGGATTCTGGCCAACCCGGCATAGCGGGCGCCTATCCATAGTTCGTAGGGTATTTTCAGCACGTGCGCATTATGGCATTAACCGCCTGGATTCCGGCCCGCGGATGTGCGGTTCGGAATCCAGGCGTTTCAAGCTATGGCAGTCCGCGGCGCCGCTTAGTTCCCGGCGCCTGCGGGGACTACAATCGCGCCCATGCTGATCGTCATTCCGGGCGCCCTGCCCGCCCTCCCCGTCGCCGCCGAACTGGCCAAGCTGTTGCCTGAACGCGCGCCCACGCTGCATGGCTGGCTGCTCGCCGGCAGCGCCCGGCCCCAGGCCCATGACCGGCGTGCGCAGGGCTGCACCCCCTACGAATCCTGGCTGCTGGACCGTGCGGGCTACGTCCCCGAGGCCGGCCTGCCGCCCGGCGCCGGACTTGGCCCGCTGCTGGCCGGGGCGCAAGCCGAAGGCAGCGGCCCCGTCTGGCTGGCCGAACTGGTCCATCTGGCGCTGGGCACCGACCAGGCCACCTTGCTGGATCCCGGCCTGATGGACCTGCGCGCCGAGGAAACGGCCGCCCTGCTCGACACCGCCCGCCCCCTGTTCGAGGACACCGGCTTCGCGGTCGAAGAACTCTCGCCCGAACGCTGGCGCCTGCGCCTGCCGGAGGGCCTGCGCCCGCAGACCGCCAGCCCGCTGGCCGTGGCTGGACAGCGCTTGAACGATTGGTGGCGCCAGGACGCGGAAGCGCGCCCCTGGCGCCGGCTGCTCAATGAAATACAGATGGCCTGGCATGAACACCCGGTCAACGACGCCCGCGCGGCGCGCGGCTTGCCGCCAGTCAACGCGCTATGGTTGTATGGCGGCGGCACGCCCTGGACGCAGTCCAAACCGGTCCCGGCGCAGGTGTACGCCGATCTGGACGCCCCCCAGCGGGCCGGCGACTGGGCCGCCTGGCTGGACGCCCTGGCAGCGCTAGACGCGCAGCATCTGCGCCCGCTGGCCGGCAAGCATGGCCTGCCGGCCGCGCCCGCCGAACTGCTGCTGCTGGGCGACGACCGCAAGGTCGCCCTTACCCTGAAACCGCGCGGGGGCCTGCTCGGCTTGCTGCCCGCGCCCAAGAAAAACTGGAGCGCCTGGTGGTCTCACCCCGCTTAACCGTCCGCACGCCCGACCTGCAGGCCTGCCACATCCTGGAAGCCTCGGGCATCCATCCGCTGCTTGCCCGCCTGTGGGCCGCCCGCGGCGTGACCCATCCTGATCAAACCCAGCTCGCCTGGAAGTCGCTGCTGCCGCCTACGGGCCTGACGCATTCGGCCCATGCCGCGGGCGTGCTGGCCGACGCCATCCAGGCCGGCAAGAAGCTGCTGATCGTGGCCGACTACGACTGCGACGGCGCCACCGCCTGCGCGGTCGGCCTGCGCGCCCTGTCCGCCATGGGCGCCGACGTGGACTTCCTGGTGCCCAACCGCTTTGAAACCGGTTACGGCCTGTCGCCCGCCGTGGTCGACCTGGCGGTCCGGCATCGCGCCGGCAAGCCCGACATCATCATCACGGTCGACAACGGCATTGCCAGCGTGGACGGCGTGGCCGCGGCCAACGACGCCGGCATCGGCGTGGTCATCACCGACCACCACCTGCCGGGCGACACGCTGCCCGCGGCCCTGGCCATCGTGAACCCGAATCAGCCCGGCTGCGGCTTTCCGTCCAAGAACCTGGCGGGCGTGGGCGTCATTTTCTACATGATGCTGGCGCTGCGCGCCGAACTGCGCCGCCGCGGCGTCTACGCGGCCGATGGCGGCCCGCGCCTGGACGCGCTGTCCGACCTGGTGGCGCTGGGCACGGTGGCCGACGTGGTCAAACTGGACGCCAACAACCGCCTGCTGGTCACGCAGGGCCTGCAACGCATGCGCGCCGGCCGCCTGCAGCCCGGGCTGCGCGCCCTGTTCGCCGTGGCCGGGCGCGAGCCGCGCGCGGCCAACGGCTTCGACCTGGGTTTTGCGCTCGGCCCCCGCATCAACGCCGCCGGCCGCCTGGCCGACATGAGCCTGGGAATCGCCTGCCTGACCACCGACGACGAGGCACAAGCGCTGGAACTGGCGCGCGAGCTCGACAACATCAACCGCGAACGCCGCACGATCGAAGCCGAAATGCGCGAACAGGCGCTGGCCGCCATGGAAGAACCGAACGCGGCCGCTGGCGCCACGGTCTGCGTGTTCGACCCGGGCTGGCACCAGGGCGTGGTCGGCCTGGTGGCCTCGCGCCTGAAGGAAAAATTCTGGCGCCCCACCCTGGCTTTCGCGCCCGCGGGCGACGATGAAATCCGCGGCTCCGGCCGCTCCATCCCCGACGTGCACCTGCGCGACGCGCTGGACCTGGTTTCCAAGCGCCATCCCAACCTGATCCGCAAGTTCGGCGGCCACGCCATGGCGGCCGGCCTGACCCTGGGGCGCGACGACTTCGCCGCCTTCGCCCCCGCCTTCGACGCCGCCGTGCGCGAGCTGACGGGCCGCGATACCTTCGAGCCGGTGATCGAGACCGACGGCTCGCTGGAATCAGGCTATGCCAATGCCGACGTCGCCGGCATGCTGCAGCAGCAAGTCTGGGGCGCCGGCTTCGCCGCCCCGCTGTTCCTGGACGAGTTCGTGGTACGCAACCAGCGCCTGGTCGGGGAAAAGCACTTGAAACTGTCGCTGGAACGCGGTCACCAGCGCTTCGACGCCATCTGGTTCGGCCACGACCAGTCGCTGCCCGAACACATCCAGGCGGCTTACCGGCTGGAGCAGAACGTGTGGAACGGGATGGTGTCGGTGCAGCTGGTCATCGAGCACGCGGGCTGAGGCCCGCCATGGGCGGGAGCCTCGATAAGGCGTGATGCGCCGCGCGCGATGCGGACCCGGGTACCCGTCCCGGGCCGCTCGCACGGCATCCGGCCTACTTGTTCACCAGCTTCGCGGGCTGCGCCAAGGCCACCAGCGCGCCCACCACCAGGCAGCCCGACAGCATATAGAGGCCGGTATTGGTGGTCCCGGTCATGTCCTTGAGCCAGCCCACCAGATACGGACTGACGAAGCCAGCCAGGTTGCCCACCGAATTGATGAGCGCGATGCCGGCCGCCGCCGCCGTGCCGCCCAGCAAGGCCGTGGGCAGGCTCCAGAACAACGGCAGTACCGTGCAGATGCCGATATTGGCCACCGTCAGCGCCAGGATCGCCAGTACGGTGTTGCCGCTCCAGATCGCCGAGAACAGCAGGCCCAGCGCGCCGAACAGCGCGGGCAAGGCCACATGCCAGCGGCGCTCCCGCAGGCGGTCAGAGTTGCGCGAGATCAGGATCATGCCGATCACGGCAAACAGGTTCGGAATCGCGGTCAACAGGCCGATGGCCAGCGGACTTTGCACGCCCGTGCTCTTGATCAGGGTCGGCATCCAGAAGCCCACGCCGTACAGCCCCATCACGAACGAAAAGTAGATCAGCGCCATCGCCCACACGCGCGGCTTGGCCAGCGCGGCGCGAATCGGCGGATCTTCCTTCTGCTGCTCCTCGGCCGCGATATTGCGGATCAGCACGGCCTTTTCATTGGCGGTCAGCCACTTGGCCTTGTTGATGCGGTCGTCCAGATAGATCAGCACCAGCACGCCGATCAGCACCGACGGAATCCCCTCCAGCAGGAACAGCCACTGCCAGCCCGACAGCCCGTGGTCGCCGTGGAAGGTGCTCATGATCCAGCCGGAGATCGGGCCGCCGATCAGCCCGGACATGGGCACCGCGGTCATGAAAAAGGTCGTGATGCGGCCGCGCCGGGCCGCCGGATACCAGTAGGTCAGGTACAGGATGATGCCCGGAAAGAACCCGGCTTCCGCCGCGCCCAGCAGGAAGCGCAGGATGTAGAACATGTGCACGCTGGTCACGAACATCATGCAGGCGGAAATGATCCCCCAGGTGATCATGATGCGGGCGATCCAGATCCGCGCCCCCACCTTGTGCAGGATGATATTGCTGGGAATCTCGAAGATGAAGTAGCCGATGAAGAAAATGCCCGCGCCCAGGCCATACACGGTTTCGCTGAACTGGAGCTCCTGCAGCATCTGGAGCTTGGCGAAACCCACGTTGACGCGGTCCAGGTAGGCCACGACGTAGCACACCACCAATAGCGGCACCAGCCGCCAGCCTACCTTGCGGTAGATCCGGTCTTCCTCTGTCGCCGGGATCGCCGGCGAAACCCCGGGGGCCATCGCGTTGTCCATCTATGTCTCCATTCCTCTGTCGGGATAGGCCGGCTGCTCGCCGGCGCCGTCGCGGCCCATCCCGTCCCGATCAGGAGCGGCCAGGCCGTTACCCCCAGCCTAGAACCCCCGTCTTGACAAAAAACTGAACAATTCGGATTTTCTGGCAGAAACCTCCGCGATAAGATCCGTCCCCCTTCTTGCCCGCTGCGGCCGCGCACTTGGCCCAAGCACGGTAAAATGTTTGGTTTCGCACAAAAGTCATCAGGACAGGATCATCATGGAAGCCGAACGTCAGAACCAGCTCGCAGCCCGCCTCGCCGATTGCGCGGAGCGCGAACAGGCTCTACGGAGGTATCTTTGACTACGATGCCAAAGCTGAACGCCTGCAAGTCGTAAACGCCGAACTCGAAGATCCGGCGGTCTGGAACGACCCCAAGCACGCCCAGGACCTGGGCCGTGAAAAGAAAGCCCTGGAAGACGTGGTGGAAACGCTCACCGCCCTGGGCACGGGCCTGGCCGACTCGAACGAGCTGTTCGAACTGGCCGCCTCCGACGACGACGACGCCACCCTCGAGTCCATCGAGCAGGATGCCGACGCCTTCCAGGAAAAGCTGGAAGCGCTGGAATTCCGCCGCATGTTCTCCAATCCGGCCGATCCGCTGAACTGCTTCCTGGACATCCAGGCCGGCGCCGGCGGCACGGAAGCGCAGGACTGGGCCTCGATGCTGCTGCGCCAGTACCTGAAGTACGCCGAGCGCAAGGGCTTCAAGGCCGAAGTGCTGGAAGAATCCGACGGCGACGTCGCGGGCCTGAAGTCCGCCACCATCAAGATCGAAGGCGAGTACGCCTTCGGCTATCTGCGCACCGAAACCGGCGTGCACCGCCTGGTCCGCAAGAGCCCGTTCGATTCCTCCGGCGGCCGCCACACCTCGTTCGCCAGCGTCTTCGTCTATCCCGAAGTCGACGAGTCCTTCGAAGTCGAAGTGAACCCCGCCGACCTGCGCGTGGACACCTACCGCGCTTCCGGCGCGGGCGGCCAGCACATCAACAAGACCGATTCGGCGGTGCGCCTGACCCACATCCCCACGGGCATCGTGGTGCAGTGCCAGAACGACCGTTCGCAGCACCGCAACCGCGCCGAAGCCATGCAGATGCTGAAGTCCAAGCTCTACGAACTGGAAATGCGCAACCGCATGGCCGAGCAGCAGAAGCTGGAAGACTCCAAGACCGACGTGGGCTGGGGCCACCAGATCCGCTCCTACGTGCTGGACCAGAGCCGCATCAAGGACCTGCGCACCAACGTCGAAATTTCCAACACCCAGAAGGTGCTGGACGGCGACCTGGATCCCTTCATCCAGGCCAGCCTGAAGCAAGGCATCTGAGTTTCGCGATACTCCCCCTCAACGCATCCAGAGGTTCACGAATGTCCGACACCATCGTAATTCTCACCGGCGCATCGCGCGGCATCGGCGCCGCCATGGCGCGCGGCCTGGCCAAACCGGGTACCCGCCTGATCACCCTGGCGCGCCGGGAAGATCCCGAGCTGGCTGCCTATGCCCGCTCGCAGGACGCGCAGCTGGAACAGCTGTCCGTGGACCTCTCGGACCTGAATGCGGCCGAGGCTGTCGCGCAGCGCATCTGCGCGTCGCTGCCGCGCGACGCCCGCCGCTATCTGCTGATCAACAACGCCGGCACCGTGCACCCCGTCGCCGGCACCGACGCGCTGGTCGACGGCGCGGCCATCGCCGCCGCCTTCAACCTGAACGTCAGCGCCGTGATGTTGCTCACGGCGCGCTTCCTGGCCGCGGTCGAGGACCTCAAGGCCGACCGCCGCGTACTCAACATCTCCTCCGGCGCGGGCCGCAACCCGAACGCCGGCTGGGGCGTCTACTGCGCCACCAAGGCCGCGCTCGACATGTACTCGCGCGTGGTCAAGGCGGAGCAAGGCGCCGACGGCGCGCGCATCGTCGCGCTGGCCCCCGGCATCGTCGACACCGACATGCAGGTCGCCATCCGTTCCAGCGATCCGGAAAGTTTCCCGGCGCTGGCCAAGTTCCAGGAGTTCCACGCGACCGGCAAGCTATCCTCGCCCGCCAACGTGGCCTCCCGCATCCTCGCCTACCTGGACCGCGACGATTTCGGCACGACCGAGATCGACGACATCCGCAATTACGACTGATTCCCCGACCATGACCGACCACTCGACCACTCCGGCGCCCGCCCAGGACGAAAACCGCTTGATCGCCGAACGGCGCGCCAAGCTGGCCAAACTGCGCGAGACCGGGGTCGCGTACCCCAACGACTTCGTTCCCGACGCCCGCGCCGCCGCCCTGCATGAAAAGTACGACGGCCAGGAGCAGGAAGCGCTTGCCGCCAACCCCGTCACCGTCAAGGTCGCCGGCCGCATGATGCTCAAGCGCGTCATGGGCAAGGCCAGCTTCGCCACGCTGCAGGACAGCACCGGCCGCATCCAGATCTACCTGGACCGCGGCACGCTCGGCGAAGACAGCTACGCCGCGTTCAAGCAATGGGACATCGGCGACATCATCGCGATCGAAGGGTCGGTCTTCAAGACCAACAAGGGCGAACTGTCGGTGCACGCCGCCAGCGCGCGCCTGCTGTCCAAGTCGCTGCGCCCGCTGCCCGACAAGTTCCACGGCGTGGCCGACCAGGAACTGCGCTACCGCCAGCGCTACGTCGACCTCATCATGACGGACGCCACGCGCCGCACCTTCGAGGCGCGCAGCAAGGCCGTGGGCAGCATCCGCCAGTTCATGCTGAACGCGGGCTTTCTCGAAGTGGAAACCCCCATGCTGCACCCGATCCCGGGCGGCGCGGCGGCCAAGCCCTTCGTCACGCACCACAATGCGCTGGACATGGAAATGTACCTGCGCATCGCGCCCGAGCTCTACCTCAAGCGCCTGATCGTCGGCGGCTTCGAGCGCGTCTTCGAAGTCAACCGCAACTTCCGCAACGAGGGCGTGAGCCCGCGCCACAATCCTGAATTCACCATGATGGAGTTCTATGCGGCCTTTGCGGAATACCGCTGGCTCATGGACTTCACGGAAGAACTGATCCGCCAAGCCGCCATCTCGGCCACCGGCAGCGCGGTGCTGACCTACGGCGAACGCGAACTGGACCTGTCCAAGCCGTTCGACCGCCTGACCATCTGCGAAGCCATCCTCAAGTACGCCCCCGGCTACACCCAGGCGCAACTGGACGATGCGGCCTTCGTGCGCGCCGAACTCAAGAAACTGGGCGCCGACGCCGACGGCCCGGTGCTGTCGCGCGCCGGACTGGGCGCACTGCAACTGGCCCTGTTCGAAGAGACCGCCGAAGCCAAGCTCTGGAACCCGACCTACATCATCGACTACCCGGTGGAAGTCTCGCCGCTGGCGCGCGCCTCCGATACCCGCGAGGGCATCACCGAGCGCTTCGAGCTCTTCATGACCGGCCGCGAAATCGCCAACGGCTTCTCGGAACTGAACGATCCCGAAGACCAGGCCGAGCGCTTCCGCTCGCAGGTCGAAGCCAAGGACGCCGGCGACGAGGAAGCCATGTTCTACGACGCGGACTACATCCGCGCCCTGGAATACGGCATGCCTCCCACGGGCGGCTGCGGCATCGGCATCGACCGCCTGGTCATGCTGTTGACCGACAGCCCCAGCATCCGCGACGTCATCCTGTTCCCGCACCTGCGCCGTGAAGACTAAACGGCGGCTGGCATCATGATCTTCAAGATCCTGATGCTGCTGCTGGTCGTGGCGGGGCTGGTCTATTGGATCAAACAACCCCGCGGCGGCCAGCCCTACTCCCCCTATCCGTCGGCGCGGCCGCGCCGGCCGGTATTCATCGCGCTGTGCATCGCCGCGGCGCTCTCGGTGGCGGCTTCCCTGACGACCTTCCTGCTGTGGGCAGGCGGCGTGGCGGGCGGCGTCACCGGCGGCGGCTATCACGGCCAGGTGGATTTCCTGCTGCCCGTGGCGGGCACCCTGCTGGCGCTGGCCGTCGTCTGCGCCGTGGGCGCATTCTTCAAGCGCCGGGGCTGAACTCCCGCCCTGGCGGCCCGCCTATTCCGGCCATTTGCCGGCTCCCGCCGGCAGCGAGGGCAGCGATGCCTGCAGCATCGCATCGATGAACTCGGCAGGCCGCAAGCGACCGTCCGGCTTGTACCACTGCACCGTCAGGTTCATGGCGCCCAGCACGCAGCGCTTGATGACGCGCGCATCGCCCTGCAGCAGTCCCACGCCGACAGCGGCCGCCACCGCGTCCTGCCACATCGCCTCGTAGCGGTCGCTCAGCGATTTCACCGCCGCGCGGCTGGGCGGCGAAAGGCTGCGCCATTCGTAGACCAGCGCATTCATGGCGTCGCCGCCCGCGCCATGCAGCATGCTCCACATGTGCACCCGGAACAGCGCGGCCAGCCGGTCCGCCGGCGCCTGGTAACGCGCCAGGGCCCGCTCGCCGTCGTCTATCACTTCCTGGATGCCGTTGTTCATCACCGCCACCAGGATCTCCTCCTTGCTGCGGAAATGATGGAACAGGCTGCCGGACTGCAGGCCCACCGCCCGCGCCAACTCGCGCACGGTGGTGCGTTCATAGCCGTGCTTGCAGAACAGCTGCCCGGCCGTCAGGACCAGCTCGCGCCGGCGTTCGGACTCCGATCCCTCGTCCCGCCCTTGCGCGACCTCCCGGATTTTCTCCATGGTCCGGTCACAGCCTTTGAATGATGGTGGCCGTGGCCATGCCGTGGCCGATGCACATCAGCTGCATGCCCAGCTCGCCTTCGGTGGCTTCCAGTCCCGTCAGCATCTTGGCCATCAGCCCGGCGCCGGTGGCCCCTAGCGGATGGCCGTGAGCGATCGCGCCGCCCCAAGGATTGACGCGCGACAGCTTGGCGCCCAGTTCGCGCTGCCAGGCCAGCACAACGCTGGCGAAGGCCTCGTTGATCTCGATCCAGTCTATGTCTTCCAGGCTCAGGCCGGCGCGCGCCAGCGCCTGCCGGGCCGCCGGGATCACGCCCGTCAATTGCAGCACCGGGTCCGATCCCACCGCCACCCGCGCCAGGAAGCGCGCGCGCGGCCGCAGGCCGTCGGCCAAGGCCGCGTCGCGGTCCGCCAGCAGCACCGCTGAGGCGCCGTCCGCCAATTGACTGGCGTTGGCGGCGGTGACGCCGCCCTGGCCCGGCGGCCGCAAGGCGGGCGCCATGGCCGCCATGCGGGCCGGGTCCGTCTTCTCGCGTATGCCTTCGTCGCGCCCGGCATCTGCGCGCGGCCCCGGCAGCAACTCGGCGTGGCGGCCGGCCTGCGCGGCGCTCCAGGCGCGCGCATGGCTCTCCCTGACCCATTCGTCCATCTCGGCTTGGGACAGCTGCCAGCGCTCCGCAATCCGCTCCGCGCTCTCGATCTGATGGATCAATGGATAGCGTTCCAGCAAGGCGGGGTTCAAGCCTTCAAAGCCGCGGAACTCGCCCTGCCCCAGCGTCACGTCCAGGAACATCGGCACCCGGCTCATGCTCTCAACGCCGCCCGCCACCACGTAGCGCATATCGCCGGCGGCAATGGCCTGCGCGCCGAAATGCACCGCCTGCTGGCTGGACCCGCACATGCGGTTCAAGGCCACGCCTGGCACGCTCTCGGGCAGGCCCGCCAACATGGCGGCCAGCCTGCCGATGTTGGCACCCTGCTCGCCCGCCTGGCTGACGCAGCCCGCGATCAAGTCCTCGACCTGGGCGCCCGGCAGTCCGGCTCGCGCCAGCAGGCCCTGCACGGTCCCGGCCAGCAGCGTGTCCGGCCGCGTATCGGCCCACCATCCGCCGCGCCGCCCGAAGGGCGTGCGCACGGCCTCCACGATCACGGCTTCATTCATGCCGTCGTCTCCTCAACGTAGAGCGCTTCGATTTCATCCGCATAGCTGCGGTAGATGCTGGCGCGCCTGACCTTCATGGTCGCGGTCACTTCGCCGTCGTCATGGTCCAGCTCCTTGGTCAGCAGATGGAAGCGCTTGATCTGCGCCACGGGCGCGAGGCCCGCGTTGGCGCGCGCGACCTCCTGCTGCACCAGCTCGCGCACCTGCGCGCATTCGGCCAACGACCGGAAATGCGTGAAGGCGATGCGGCGCGACTCGGCCCACTTGCCCACCGTATCGAACTCCAGCTGGATCAGCGCCGACACGTACTTCCGGCCATCCGCGATCACGATGCATTCCTTGACGTAGGGGCTGCCCTTGACCGCGTTCTCGATCTCGGAAGGCGTCAGGTTCTTGCCGCCCGCCGTGATCATGATGTCCTTCAAGCGATCCACGATGCGCACGCGGCCCGCCTCTTCAGCCACCACATCGCCCGTGTACAGCCAGCCGTCGCGCACCGTACTGGCAGTGGCTTCCGGGTTCTTGTAGTAGCCCTGGAACACCATGTCGCCGCGCACCAGCAGCTCGCCGGCATCGCCCATGCGCCATTCCACCCCCAGGATGGGTTCGCCCACGGTGCCCACCTTCACGCGGTCCGGATGCTGGCCGAAGATCATGCCCGCCGACTCGGTCAGCCCGTAGACCTCGATCAGCGGCACGCCCAGCGTGCGGAAGTAGCGCACCACGTCGGGCGAGATCGGCGCGGCCCCCGTCATCGCCACGCGCACCCGCCGCAGCCCGATGAAGTTCTGCAAGGCGCGCAACACCAGCCAGTACCAGAGCCAGCGGGTCCAGCGCTCGCGCAGCGAGTATTGCGCAGGCGACTTCTCCAGGAACGGCGTGCAAGCTGCCAGCGCGCGCCGGTACAGCCATTGCTGCAAGCGCCCCGCTTCCTGCATCTTGATCGAAATGGCGGCGTGCAGTTTTTCCCAGATGCGCGGCACGCCCAGGAATATCGTCGGCGCGACTTCGCGCAGGTCTTCCTGCACCGTGCGTATCGACTCGCCGAAGTTCACCTGCGCGCCCAGGTAAAGGGGCACAAAGGTGGAGAGCATCTGCTCGGCCACGTGGCACAGCGGCAGGTAGGACAAGTGCACGCTGTTGCCGTCCATCGCCACGCGGTCGGCAATGCCCGGCGCCACGCCGCGCATATTGCCGTAGCTGAGCATCGCGCCCTTGGGCTTGCCGGTGGAGCCGGAGGTGTAGATCATAAGCCCGGTGTCGTCCAGCCGCTGGCCGTCCAACGCCGCGTTCAATGCGGCAAGTTCCGCCGCCTCGCGCCGCGCGCCCTCGGCCTCGATCTCGGCGTAGGTCACGATGCGCTCGCGCTCGGCCGGCGCATAGGAGCGCAGGCCCTTGGTCTCCATCATGACGATGCGGCGCAATAGCGGCAGCCTGTCGGCCACCTGCAGCACCTTGTCGGTCTGCTCCTGGTCCTCGCACACCACCAGTTCCACGTCCGCGTGTTCCAGCACGTAGCCCATTTCCTCGGCCGGGCTGGTGGAGTACACGCCCACCGCCACGGCGCCGACCGCACCTGCGCCCATCTGGGTCAGCAACCATTCCACGCGGTTCTCGGAGACGATGGCGACCCGTCCGCCCGCGCTCAGACCCAGGGCGCGCAGGCCCAGCCCCACGTGGCAGGCCCGGCTCCAATATTCCGCCCAGGTCATGGGCTTCCAGATGCCGAAGTCCTTCTGCCGGATGGCGATGGCCATCGGCTGGCGGCGCGCCTGCTCGCGCAGCATCTGCGGCAGCGTCAGGGCCGGCCACGCCTGCGCGGATGCGCCGGAGATATCCATGTGCTTGTCCGTCATGACAGCCAGCGCTTGCGGCGCTTGTAGTGCTTGATGTCGCGAAAGCCGCGGGCCTCGCCCGTGCCGCCCACGCCCAGATAGAACTCGCGCACGTCCGGGTCCGCCGCCAGCTTTTCGGCGCTGCCGTCTATCACCACCTTGCCGGTTTCCATGATGTAGCCGTAATGGGCCACCGCCAGCGCCACCGAGGCGTTCTGCTCCACCAGCAGCATCGACACCCCCTGCTCATGATTGATGCGCGCAATGATGGAGAAGATGTTCTCCACCAGCATCGGCGACAGGCCCAGCGAAGGTTCGTCCAGCAGCATCAGACTGGGCTGCGCGATCAGCGCGCGGCCGATGGCCAGCATCTGCTGCTCGCCGCCCGACAGATAGCCCGCCAGGCCGCGGCGGCGCTCGAACAGGCGCGGAAAGTAGCCATAGACCAGATCGAAGTCGACCTTCGCCCCCGGTCTGCCCGTCAAGGCATAGGTCGCGGCCACCAGGTTCTCTTCGACAGTCAGGTCCTCGAACACCCGGCGTCCTTCCATCACATGCGCCAGCCCCGCGCGCACCAGGTTCTGCGGTCTGGCGCCCGCGGTATCGCCGCCGTTGAAGACGATCTGCCCGCGCACCAGCGCGCCGTCCTCCAGGTCCAGCAGGCCGGAAACGGCCTTCAGCGTGGTGGATTTGCCGGCGCCGTTGCTGCCCAGAAGCGCCACGATGCTGCCGGCCGGCACCGACAAGGACAAGCCGCGCAGCACCTGCACCGCCTTGTTGTAGACGACTTCGATATTGTTGATATCGAGCACCGCCGGGGCCGGCGGCGCTGCCTGCGCGTCATGTCCAGGGTTCACAGCCGCCTCACTTCAGCACGATCCAGTCGGAGGCCGGTACCATCTGCTTCTGCTTCACATCGGCGCGATAGATCCGGCCCACCGGGATCGAATTACCCTTGATCGAAATCGGCACGCCGATCAGGCCGCCCGTATCGAAGTCCTTGATCCCGTCAAGCGCCGCCTTCATGTTGGCGCTGGTCAGCTCCTTGCCAGCGTCCAGCGTGCGCTTGGCGACCTCGGTGAACAGCATGGCGGCCAGGAAGCCCTGCATATAGCCCGTGCTCTGGTACTGCGGACGCATCTCGCGGATCTTCTTCAGCATCGGCGCATCGGCCGCGGTGTCGTAGTAGTAGCGGTACGGCATCACTCCCATGAAGCCTTCGGCGTCCTCGCCCATCTGCATCACGGTGGAGTTGTCCATGGTCCAGAACGTACCCATGTAGCGCGTCTTCAGGCCCATGCGCTTGCCCTGCCCCACGAACTCGGGAATCGGCGCCAGCACGTAGCCATGGAAGATGGTGTAGTCCGGATCGGCGCGGCGCAGCTTGATGACCTCGGTCGACACGTCCACGCTGCCCGGCGGCGTCATGATTTCGGTCGCAACCTTCAGGCCCAGCTTTTCCGCCACCGCGCGCGAGCTGGCGATGGGATCGCGGCCGAACTCCGTGTCCGAATAGACGAACGCCACCTTGGCGCCGGGCTGCTCCTTGGCGATGTAGCGCAGCAGGATGCCGAACATTTCCGTGTAATCAGGGCCCAGCATGAACTGGGCGGGATACTTGGCCGGATCGTTCAGTTCCGTGGCAAACGACGCGCCGGTCATCAGGATATCGCCCGTGCGGTTCAACTCGGCATTGATGGTCTTGGAGAAGCCGGTGGAGTCACCGTAGTAGAAGTTCACCTTGTTCTGGCTGGTGATCTTCTTGAACGCCGCCACCGACGCATCCACCTTGTAGGCCGTGTCTTCCGGCACGTAGCGCAGCTTGCGCCCCTTCACGCCGCCCTGGTCGTTGACGATCTTCACATAGTCGGTAATGCCGGCATGGATGCCCTGCCCCGCGAAGGCGAACACCCCGCTCAGCGGAATGGACCCGCCCAGCACCAGGTCCTCGGCCGCCTGCGCGACCGGCGCCGCTGACAGGGCCGCCGCCAGGCCCAGGGGGGCCAACAACCTCGATAAACCGCTGCCGATCCGGATGCGCTTCATGGTTAGTCTCCTGAGGGTCTTATGGATGGCCGCCGCGCTCGCCTCGCATGGGCTAGGTGCGGAAGGGCCAAAGGTGGAAGTAACGGCGCACGCGCCGCCAGATTTCCGCGAGCCCATGCGGCTCGAAGATCAGAAAGCCCACGATCAGCAGGCCGAAAACAATGGTGCGCACCGGGGAAATCAGGCGCAGCGCGTCGCCGCCCACCGGCAGCCAACCGACGATCAGCTTGAGCAGTTCCGGCACCATGGTCATGAAGATGGCGCCCAGGATGGAGCCCAGGATCGTGCCCATGCCGCCCACGATGATGGCGGCCAGGAAGAAGATCGACATGATCAGGGGGAAGCTCTCGGGGGTGACGACCCGGAAGAAGTAGGCCCACATGCCGCCCGCCACGCCCGCATAGAACGAGGACAGGCCGAACGACAGCAGCTTGTAGCGCAGCAGCCGTATACCCAGTACCTCGGCCGAAATATCGCGGTCGCGTATGGCAATGAAGGCGCGTCCGATGCGCGTGCGGAACAGGTTGGCCGCGCCCAGCACCATCAGCGCCGTCACCGGCACGATCAGCCAGTAGATCTTGAACGAGGTATCCAGGTCCACACCCAGCACCCGTGCTGGCGGTACCTGCATTCCCGTCGTGCCTCCCGTGAACTGCCAGTTGGCAAAGATGAAATGCGCGATGAACGAGGCGGCGATCGTGGCGATGGCCAGGTACAGTCCCTTCACCCGCAGGGACGGAATGCCGACCAGCAGGCCGCCCAGCATCGCCACCAGCCCGCCGGCCACCAGGTTGAGCAACACCGGCGTGCCCAGCCGCTGCTCCAGCACCGCGACCGTGTACGCCCCCAGGCCCATGAAGGCCGCCTGCCCCAGGCTGACCAGACCGGTATAACCCGTGAGGATGTTCAGCCCCGTGGCGCTGGCGACATTGATGGCCACCAGGCAGGCCAGGTACAGCCAGTAGGCGTCGGCCACGAAGGGGAACATGACCAGGGACGCGGCCAGCAAGACCAGCCACGCCTTCTGCGTACGGGTATCGAACAGCGCTTCGTCCGCAAGATAAGTCTGCTTGGCAGTCGCGATGCGCATCGGTCAGAGCCTCTCGATTTCACGGGTGCCGAACAGGCCGTACGGCCTGACCATCAGCACCACCACCAGCACGATGAAGGTGGCCAGCAATTTGTATTCGCCGCCCATGTAGGCGCCGGCCCAGGCTTCCAACAGGCCGATGAACACGCCGCCCACCAGGGCGCCGGCCACGCTGTCCAGCCCGCCCACGATCACCACCACCAGCACCGACAGGCCGAACACGCCCATCGACGAAGAAATACCGCCAATCGCGCCGACGATCACGCCCGACACCGCGGCCAGCGCCCCCGCCGCCACCCAGGCCAGCGAGAACACGCGCGGCACGTTGATGCCCATGGCATACGCCGCGCCCTGGTCCGAGGCCGTGGCGCGCAGCGCCACCCCGCCGCGCCAGTAGCGGAACACCACCAGCACCAGCAGCGCCAGCACCACCGCCACCCAGAAGCCGTAGAACACCTTGGGCGCCACGAATGCCTCGCCTATCATCACCGGCGACCGCGGCATGAATTCCGGCAGGCGGCGCTGGTCGGCCGTCCAGATCAGTTCCACCGCGCCCACCAGGATGGAGGCCAGGCCCACGGTGATCATGAACACCGAGATCGGCGCCTCGCCCAGCATGGGGCGGATGGTCAGGCGCTCGACCACGGCGCCCAGCGCACCCGACACCACTACCGCGCCCACGATGGCCAGCCAGATCGGCCACTCCATGCCGGTGGCGAAGGCGTAGAACACGTAGGCGCCCAGCATCAGGAATTCGCCGATGGCGATGTTCACCACCCGGGTCGCCTTGTAGACAATGACGAAGGCCAGCGCCGCCAGCGCATAAAGCCCGCCGCTGCCCAACCCGGCCAGAGTGACCTCCAGGAAGAACAGCATGTCCATCAGGCTGCCTCCCGCAGGCGGCGGCGCAGGTCGCCGACGTCGCCCGCGCCCAGATAGGCCTGGATGACCTGCGGATCCGCCTGCACCTGGGCGGGCGTGCCGTCGGCAATCACCTGGCCGAAGTTCAGCACCACCACATGGTCCGACAGGTCCATGACCATGCCCATGTCGTGCTCCACCATCAACACCGTCACGCCCCATTCGGAGCGCGCATCCAGGATGAAGCGCGCCATGTCGTCGGTCTCTTCGCGGTTCATGCCCGCCACCGGTTCGTCCAGCATCAGCACCTTGGGATTCATGGCCAGCGCCCGCGCCAGCTCCACGCGTTTTTGCAGGCCATAGGACAGCGCGGCCACCGGCGCGTGGCGGATGTGGTCGATCTCCAGGAAATCGATGATGCGTTCTTCGATGTCGGCGCGCAGCGCCATCTCTTCGCGGCGCGCCCGCCCCAGATAGAACAGGGCGTCCAGCACATTGGTGCGCAGGTGGGCGTGGCGGCCCAGCTTGATGTTGTCCAGCACGGTCATGCCGCGGAACAGCGCAATGTTCTGGAAGCTGCGCGCCAGACCCAACCGCGCGCGTTCCGGCGCGGCCATGCGCGTGATGTCGCGACCCTGAAAGCGGATCTGCCCGGACGCCGGACGGTAGAAACCGGAAATGGTATTGAACAGCGAGGTCTTGCCCGCGCCATTGGGGCCGATGACCGTGGTGATGGACCCAGGCGCCACGCGAAAGCCCACGCCGGTAAGCGCCTTGACCCCGCCGAACGCCAGCGTGACCCCATCCACCTCCAGCAAGGCAGTGCTGTCGGACTGATCCACCATTTGTCTCCTCGCTTTTACATGCGAAGTTTTTATCGACGTCGGTCTGGCGAACCCGCGAGGCAGGAGATGCAACGAACCTGTCTTTACCTACGCCAGTACAGCGCCGGAAAATCGTTCTATGCGTTACGCTAAGCGTGCTTAAAAGAAAACCAAGCAAGCGCTCGGTTCAGACCATAGCATCGCGGTTTTTGGATCGACAGTTGGTACTTACCCGATAACGGAGACTCGCCATGACCCAAGGACTTCCCGTCTTCCAGACGCTGTTTCTGGAAACCGACGGCGCAATCGCGACCGTGACGCTGAACCGCCCCGATGCCCTGAATGCCATCGACGTGGCGCTAGCGCAGGATCTGCAAGGCGCCGCGCAATGGCTGGAAACGCGCGACGAAATCCGCGCGGTCCTGCTGCGCGCCACCGGCAAGGCCTTCTGCGCCGGCGGCGACATCAGCATGTTCATGGGCGACCCGGCCCAGGTGCGCGCCACGCTGCTGGACCTGTTCACGCCGCTGAACGATTTCATCGCGCGCATCACCCGCATGGACAAGGTCTGGATCGCCCAGGTGCACGGCATCGCCGCGGGCGCGGGCCTGTCGCTGGTGCTGGCCTGCGACCTGGCCATCGCCGATGCCGAGGCCCGCTTCAT
The DNA here is from genome assembly GCF_017355315.1 of Achromobacter sp. SD115. Lineage (NCBI taxonomy): Bacteria > Pseudomonadati > Pseudomonadota > Betaproteobacteria > Burkholderiales > Alcaligenaceae > Achromobacter > Achromobacter sp. SD115. The sequence continues at coordinate 345,795 of NZ_JADIJM010000001.1, forward strand.
GACGGCCTATCTCAAGCTGGGGGCCACGCCGGACGCCGGCATGACGCACGGCCTCACGCGGGTGCTGGGCGCCCGGCGCGCGCTGGACCTGCTGCTGCGCCACGACGCCTTCTCTGCCAGCGACGCGCTGACCTGGGGCATCGTCACACGCACCGCCGCATCCGGCGAACTTGCGCAAGCGGCGCAAGCCTATGCGCAGGACATCGCCCGCCACGCGCCGCACGGCATCGCCGGCGCCAAGGACCTGTTGCGTTCGGCCGAACACGCCACGCTGGAAACCCAGCTGGCCGAGGAAACGGCACGGTTCCTGGACACGGCAGCGCGCCAGGACTTCGCCGAGGGCGTGCGGGCGTTCCGCGAGAAGCGGACGCCGCAGTTCAAGGGAAAATGAAAGTCAGATAACGCGCTTTTCGACCGCCTGCGCCCAACGCCGCGCCACCGTCGGCGAGGTGGCGCAGGTGGCCGACTCCGTCACCACGCGCACGGCGCGTTCCAGCAGCTGGATGTCGGCCTCGTGCTGGCGGGCCACGTGCGGGTCTTCGAAGAAGATCACGCGCTGGCATTGGTGCTCCAGCACCAGCTCCGCGATCTGCGCGTCGCCGCCCAGCGGTCCGCTCAGGTAGCGGTGCACCCAGGGCGTGTCCTTGGGCCAGCCGCGCGACCAGGCCAGGTCGTTCAGGCGGCCGCCGGTGGTGCCGGTCGCCACTCGCCGCGCGAATTGCGACAACACGTCGAAATGCTCGCTGGCGAAGGCCACCATCTCATCCTTGAGCGCATCGTGGGCGATCAGCGCGACGGTCTGGCCAGCGAAGTTGAAGTGACGCGAGGCCGAGACATCAGGCGCCAGCCCGGCATGGATGCGTTCGACTTCCATCCATTCGATGGCGCCGGCCAGCGTCGAAATGAACGGACGGCCGTGCGTGATGCACTGGCGCTTGAGCGCCAGCGCCTCCGGGAAAATCGAAGACGGGTCGACGGGATCGATCAGGTAGATTGCGCCGTCGAACGGCGCCTGTCCGTCACGGCCTTCGGTCACCCGGGCCACCAGCTTCATCAGCCCGCCCTCGCGGCCGTAGGGATAGCGGATCAGCCCGCCGTAGCCCTGCAGCATGCCCTCGCGCACGATCGCGTCATGGGTGCGGCCGACGGTATGCAACTGCACACCCAGCTCGCGTATCGTGGACGAACACGCGCGCAGCCAGGTGAACAGCGCGGCATCGGGAGTTTCGTGGTGCAGCCGGTTGGCGGCCAGGCCAAAGCGCAATTGGGCAGCGGGCATCGGTAGACTCAGGCAGGTAGGGACGACAAGGAGACCCTTGATGATACCGTGGCGGCCACGGCCTGGGCTCGCTCAAGCCTGTTTCCCGCCCAAAACCAGAAACGCTCCCCGCAGGGAGCGTTTGTGACTAAACCATCAATCTGCTTCGTCGATCCAGGCCATCTGTATGGCCTCCAGGATCTTCTCGCCGCAATGGGCGGGATCATCGTTGAAGCCGGGCAAGGCCAGGACCCACTCGCGCAGTTGCACGAAACGCAGCGTCTTGGGATCTTCGTCAGGATGCGCGTCGAGCAGCGCCTCGGCGATTTCGTAGGTGTCGGTCCACTTCATCAATGGCCCTCTTTGGCGTGGTTGATGGTGTACTTGGGAATCTCGACCGTCAGGTCGGCGTCCGTCACCAGCGCCTGGCACGACAGGCGCGAGGTCGGGGTCAGGCCCCAGGCCTTGTCCAGCAGATCCTCTTCATCATCGGTCGCGTCTTCCAGTGAAGAATAGCCCTGCTTGACCACCACGTGACAGGTGGTACACGCGCACGACAGTTCGCAGGCGTGTTCGATGTCGATATGGTTGTCCAGCAGCACGCGGCAGATCGACACGCCCTTGGGCGCGTCTTCGATTACGGCGCCTTCCGGGCAGTAGTCGGGATGAGGCAATACAGTCAGTTTCGGCATAGCGTGTTATCAGGCAATCTCATCAAGTTTGCGGCCCGCCAGCGCGGCGCGGATGCTGCGATCCATCCGGCGCGCAGCGAAATCATCGGTCGCGGCCGACAAGGCCTGGACTGCGTCCTTCACCGTGTCCACGTCCTGGGCGTCCTGGGCTGCCATGGCGGCCTGCAGGCATTCGTCCACGCGCTTGCGTTCCTCGGCATCCAGCAGGTCGCCGTCGGCGGCCAGCGCGGCCTGCACCGACTCGACCAGTTGGCGCGCGTCCACTTGTTGCTCGCGCAGCATGCGGGCGCGGGCATCGGTATCGGCTTGCGCCACGCTGTCGGCCAGCATCTGCGCGATCTCGTCATCCGTGAGGCCGTAGGACGGCTTGACGGACACCATGGCCTCGACGCCTTTGCTCTGCTCGCGCGCCGTCACGCTCAGCAAGCCGTCCGCATCCACCTGGAAGGTCACGCGGATGCGCGCGGCGCCTGCCACCATGGGCGGAATGCCGCGCAGTTCGAAACGGGCCAGCGAGCGCGAATCGGCGACCAGGTCGCGTTCGCCCTGCACCACGTGGATGCTCATGGCCGTCTGGCCATCCTTGAAGGTCGTGAACTCCTGCGCGCGCGCCACGGGGATGGTGCTGTTGCGCGGGATGATGCGCTCCACCAACCCGCCCATGGTTTCGAGGCCCAGCGACAGCGGAATCACGTCCAGCAGCAGCCAATCCTCGCCGGGCGCGCGATTGCCCGCCAGCAGATTGGCCTGCAAGGCAGCGCCCAGCGCCACCACCTGATCGGGATCCAGATCCGTCAAAGGCTGCGAGCCGAACAGCTTGCCCACGGCCGCGCGCACGACCGGCATGCGCGTGGCGCCGCCGACCATCACCACACCGCGCACGTCGGCCGGCGTCAGCGCAGCGTCGCGCAAGGCGCGGCGCGCGCAGTCCAGCGTACGGACGATGAGAGGCTGGGCCAATTCTTCGAATGCCGCCCGCGTCAGGCTCGTGTCCACGGTCCTGCCGTCGGACAATGCCAGCTTCAGGCTGGCGGCATCCGCATCCGACAAGGCTTCGCGCGCGGCGCGCGCCGACATCAGCAGGCGGCGGCGATCCGCCGGCGCAAACTCGCCGGGAGCAAGCCCCGCCACCACATGATCGACGATCAAGGCATCGAAGTCGTCGCCGCCCAGCGCGGTATCGCCGCCCGTGGCAATGACTTCGAACACGCCCTGGGTCAGGCGCAGGATGGAAATATCGAATGTGCCGCCGCCCAGGTCGTACACGGCATACACGCCTTCGGCGGCATTATCCAGGCCGTAGGCGATGGCCGCCGCCGTGGGTTCATTCAGCAGGCGCAGTACGTTCAGACCGGCCAGACGGGCGGCGTCGCGCGTGGCCTGGCGTTGCGCGTCATCGAAATAAGCGGGCACCGTGATGACGGCGCCGACCAGATCGTCGCCCAACACGTCTTCGGCGCGCTGGCGCAGGACGGCAAGGATCTGCGCCGATACTTCGACCGGGCTCAGGTCGCCCTGGACGGTGCGGATGCGCACCATGCCGGGCGCGTCCACGAATTCGTAGGGCGCGCGGCTGGCGCGCGCCTCTTCCAGCGAACGGCCCATGAACCGCTTGACCGAAACAACGGTGTTCAACGGATCCTCGGCCTGCTGCGCCAGCGGCTCGCGGCCCGTGGTGACCTTGCCGCCCGCGAAATAACGCACGGCGGAAGGCAGCAAGGCGTGGCCCTGCGCATCCGTCAGCACTTCAGCGACGCTGCTGCGCACGGCCGCGACCAGGGAATTGGTAGTGCCCAGATCAATCCCGACCGCCAGCTTGCGCTGGTGCGGCGCGGGCGATTCGCCAGGCTCGGATATCTGCAATAAGGCCATGATTCTGCTTTTATGGTCAGTAGGCGGCGCGATGCCGGCGCCCGCCTCGCGGACGCTCCGGCGCGCCCTGGGCTATGCGGCGGGCTGGGCGTGCGCCAGTTCTTCCGCCAGCTTCTCCACGAACATCCATTCCCGCACCTTGAGCCCGGCCGCCGCGTAGTCGCGGTCCTGGTCCAGCAAGCGGGTCAACGTGGCGCGCATGGTGGCGCGCGCCTGCTGCAACTCCGCTTGCAAGGCCGCCAGGCCGTCGGCATCGTCGCGCGCGTCGTCCAGCATCTCGCGCCAGGTCATCTGCTGCATCAGGAACTCGGGGTCCATGGCCGTGTTGCTCTCGGTCTGCAGGTCCACGCCCGCCTGCTCGCACAGGTAGCGCGCCCGCAGCAAGGGATCGCGCAACAGGCGGTAGGCCTCGTTGGCGCGCGCCGCCCATTGCATGGCTACGCGGCGTTCCGCGGGGCTGGCAGTGGCATAGCGGTCGGGGTGCACCTGCGCAGCGACAGCGCGCCACGCGGACTCAAGCGCCTGGGCGTCCAGGTCGAAGCGCGCCGGCAAGCCGAACAGGCTGAAGTGATCGTCTACAGCCAAGACCTACACCGTGAACGACTCGCCGCAGCCGCAGGTCGCCTTCTCGTTGGGGTTGCGGAACTTGAAGCCCTCGTTCAGGCCTTCGCGGGCGTAATCGAGTTCGGTGCCGTCCAGGTAGGACAGGCTTTTCGGGTCGATGAAGACCTTCACGCCGAAGCTTTCGAACACCACGTCTTCCGGCGCCACGTCGTCCACGTATTCGAGCTTGTAGGCCATGCCGGAGCAGCCCGTGGTCCTAACGCCGAGCCGCAAGCCGATACCCTTTCCGCGCTTCTGCAAGTAGCGGCCGATATGGGTGGCAGCCTGTTGGGTCAGGGTAACGGACATGTTCAGCCCGCCACAGCTTCGGCCGGGGCCGTGTGCTTTTCTTTGTAGTTCTGCACCGCGGCCTTGATCGCGTCTTCGGCCAGGATGGAACAGTGGACCTTCACGGGCGGCAGGGCCAGTTCTTCGGCGATCTGCGTGTTGCGGATGTTCATCGCTTCGTCCAGGGTCTTGCCCTTGACCCATTCGGTCACGAGCGAGCTGGAGGCGATGGCCGAACCGCAGCCGTAGGTCTTGAAGCGCGCGTCTTCGATCACGCCGGCTTCATTCACCTTGATCTGCAGCTTCATCACGTCGCCACAGGCGGGTGCGCCGACCATGCCGGTGCCCACCGATTCGTCCGACTTGTCGAACGAGCCGACGTTGCGCGGGTTTTCGTAGTGATCCAGAACTTTGGTGCTGTAAGACATGTTAATTCTCCACGAATTTCTAGGCGCGGGGGCTTAGTGCGCAGCCCACTGCACGGTGTTCAAGTCGATGCCTTCCTTGGCCATTTCCCACAGCGGCGACATATCGCGCAGCTTGCCGACGCGGCTCTTGAGCAGTTCGATGGCGTAGTCCACTTCCTTTTCGGTCGTGAAACGGCCCAGCGTGAAACGGATCGAACTGTGCGCCAACTCGTCGTTGCGGCCCAGGGCCCGCAACACGTAGGACGGTTCCAGGCTGGCCGAGGTGCAGGCCGAGCCGCTGGAGACGGCCAATTCCTTGATCGCCATGATCAGGGATTCGCCTTCGACATAGTTGAAGCTGACATTCAGGTTGTGCGGAACGCGCTGGTCCATGTCGCCATTGAGGTAGACCTCTTCGATCTGCGACAGGCCTGCCCACAGGCGGTCGCGCAGCATGCGGATACGTTCGTTCTCGGTGCCCATTTCCTCGCGGGCCAGGCGGAAGGCCTCGCCCATGCCGACGATCTGGTGCGTGGCCAGCGTGCCCGAGCGGAAACCGCGCTCATGGCCGCCGCCGTGCATTTGCGCTTCGATGCGGATGCGCGGCTTGCGGCGCACGTACAGCGCGCCGATGCCCTTGGGACCGTAGGTCTTGTGGGCGGAGAACGACATCAGGTCGACCTTGAGCTTTTGCAGGTCGATGGCCACCTTGCCAGTCGCCTGCGCGGCGTCCACGTGGAAGATGATGCCCTTCTCGCGGCAGATTTCACCCAGGGTTTCCACGTCCTGGATCACGCCGATTTCGTTGTTCACCATCATCACCGACACCAGCACGGTATCGGGGCGCAGCGCGGCCTTGAAGGTGTCCAGGTCGATCAGGCCGTTGTCCTTGACGTCCAGGTAGGTCACCTCGAAGCCCTGGCGCTCGAGTTCGCGACAGGTGTCCAGCACGGCCTTGTGCTCGGTCTTGACGGTGACGATGTGCTTGCCGCGTTCGGAGTAAAAGTTCGCGGCGCCCTTGATCGCCAGGTTGTTGGACTCGGTCGCGCCGGAGGTCCAGACGATTTCGCGCGGGTCAGCGTTGACCAGCTTGGCGACTTCTTCGCGGGCGCGTTCGACGGCTTCTTCGGATTCCCAGCCAAACGCATGGCTGCGCGAAGCCGGGTTGCCGAAGTTCTCGTACAGCCAGGGCACCATCTTGTCCACGACGCGGGGGTCGACGGGCGTCGTGGCCGAATAATCAAGATAGATCGGGCGGGTGGTCATTTCTACAACTCCTGATACTGCTTATACGGTGGCGTTGGCAGCGACGGTCGCGGCCGGGGCGTTGGCGGCGCTTGCGGCGCCCCCCACCCGGTTCACACGCACCGCGCAAGCCTGCGCTTGATTGTTGGCTTCCTGCAATTGGCGCACGCGCTGCTGATCAACCAGATCTTGCAGGGACACCGAATCCAGGTAATCCACCATCTTGCGATTCAACGTAGCCCAGAGTTCGTGCGTCATGCACTTGCCCGGCTTGCCGTCGTTGCCGCTCGTACAGTCCCGCTTGCCGCCGCAGCTGGTAGCGTCCAGGGGTTCGTCGACGGCAAAGATGATGTCGGCAACGGTAACGTTGCGGGCCAGGCGTGCGAGCGAATAGCCGCCGCCGGGACCGCGCACGCTGTCCACGAGTTCGTGGCGACGCAGTTTCCCGAACAGCTGTTCCAGGTAGGACAGCGAAATATTCTGACGCTGGCTGATGGCCGCTAGAGTGACCGGGCCGCTATGCTGCCGCATAGCCAGATCGATCATGGCAGTCACGGCGAAACGCCCCTTGGTAGTTAGCCGCATGGTAGGTTCCCTGTGATTCGGCAATGGCCGCAGGCGAATCCAGCGGTCAATACCCGAGTAATTGGCTCAAGTATAGCCTATTCCCGACTAATTTGGTATGGCTCCCGGCTAGAAAAAACCGCGCATCTGCGCGGTTCTTTCACTGCCAAGCACCTCCGAGAACCGCCTGGCGGGCGGCCCTGCGGCAAAAGCGGATCACGCCGCCTGGTACTGGGTAGCGCGCTTGCGCACCAGTTCAAGCACACCCTGACAGGCGTCTTCCAGGTAGTCCAACACCTTGCCGAAACCATCGGCGCCGCCATAGTACGGATCGGGCACGGTGGCCTCTTCGAACTCGTTGGCAAAGCGCATCAGCAGCATCAGCTTGTGCTGGTAGGCCTTGGGGCACTGCTGCTGCATGGCGGACAGATTGTCCCAGTCCATGGCGAGGATCAGGTCGAAATCGCGGAAATCTTCCGCGGTGACCTGACGCGCTTCGCAGTGCGTGATCTCGTAGCCGCGCTTGCGCGCTGCGGCCTGCGCCCGGGCATCAGGCGCCTCGCCGATGTGAAACGCGTGCGTGCCCGCGGAGTCGATGCGAACCACATCGCCCAAACCCGCGTCGTTCACCAAATGGCGAAACACGCCCTCTGCGCTCGGCGAGCGACAGATATTGCCCATGCAAACGAAAAGTACCTTGGTCATCATGGAAGTAAGTGTGCGGGAAAACCCGAGATAAGGCAAGCTTTTTTTGCGCCTGCGAGATTCGGGTTGGGCCAATGCAAACCCATTATTAATTCATAAAAATCAGATACTTATGATTTAATCCGGATCCAGCGCTTGAACACCGGACCCGGGGAATCCGTCTGTTTGCGACAGCTTGATTGCAACGCAACAGATTTTTGATCAATTCAGCAATCAGTCAGGCAATAGAAACAACAAGATACATTAGCGCGCCCTACACCGCCCCATCCAGCAGCACCCGCTGCTTCAGCGCGGTCAAGGCATCGCGAGCGGCCGCAGCCTGCTCGAACTCCAGGTTCCGCGCATGGTCCATCATCAGTTTCTCCAGGCGCTTGATCTCGCGCGCCAAGGCCTTTTCGTCCTTCAGGAATTCGGCCGGCACCGCCGCCTCGAGCGCATCGTGCTGCGTCGGCGCGACCACACCATCGATCAGTTCGCGCACGGCCTTCTGCACGCCCCTGGCGGTGATGCCATGATCGGCGTTGAATTTCTGCTGCTTGGCGCGCCGGCGGCTGGTTTCCTCCATGGCGCGCTGCATCGAATCCGTGATGCGGTCGGCATAGAGAATGGCGTGGCCGTTCAGGTTGCGCGCCGCCCGTCCGATCGTCTGAATCAGGCTGCGCTCCGAGCGCAGGAAGCCTTCCTTGTCGGCGTCCAGGATCGCGACCAGCGAGACCTCGGGAATGTCCAATCCTTCGCGCAGCAGGTTGATCCCTACCAGCACGTCGAAGGTGCCCAGGCGCAGGTCGCGGATGATTTCCACACGCTCCACGGTGTCGATATCCGAGTGCAGGTAGCGCACCCTCACCCCGTGTTCGCCGAGGAAGTCCGTCAGGTCCTCGGCCATGCGTTTGGTCAGGGTGGTAACCAGCACGCGCTCAGCTTGCGAGACGCGCGCCTTGATCTGCCCGAGCAGATCGTCCACCTGCGTGCGGGCCGGCAGAACCTCGACCAGCGGGTCCACCAAGCCGGTAGGCCGGACGACTTGCTCCACGACGTTGTCGGTATGTTCCTTCTCGTAGGCAGCCGGTGTGGCCGATACGAATACGCATTGGCGCATGCGGGCCTCGAACTCCTCGAGCTTCAAGGGCCGGTTGTCCAGCGCCGAGGGCAGCCGGAAGCCGTACTGCACCAGCGTCTCCTTGCGCGCACGGTCGCCGCGGTACATGCCGCCCAGCTGCCCGATGGTGACGTGGCTTTCGTCGATGAACATGAGGGCATCGGACGGCAGGTAGTCGATCAAGGTAGGCGGAGGTTCGCCCGGCGCCGCGCCCGACAGGTGGCGGGAGTAGTTTTCGATGCCCTTGCAGAACCCCAGTTCCTGCAGCATTTCCAGGTCGAAACGGGTGCGCTGCTCCAGCCGCTGGGCCTCGACCAGATGGCCGTCGTCGACGAAGCGTTTGACGCGTTCGCGCAGCTCTTCCTTGATGGTTTCGATGGCGCGCAGCACGGTATCGCGCGGCGTGACGTAGTGCGAACCGGGATAGACGGTGAAACGCGGCAGCTTCTGGCGGATGCGCCCAGTCAGCGGATCGAACAGTTCCAGGCTTTCGATTTCGTCGTCGAACAGCGTCAGGCGCAGCGCCAGTTCCGGGCTTTCCGCCGGGAAGATGTCGATCGTCTCGCCGCGCACCCGGAAGACGCCACGGGTGAACTCGGCGTCGTTGCGCGTGTACTGCATGGCGACCAGGCGCGCCAGGATCTCGCGGCGGGCGATCTGATCCCCAGCGCGCAGGATCAGCACCATGGCATGGTAGTCGCCCGGGTTGCCGATACCGTAGATGCACGACACCGTGCCCACGATGATGGTGTCGCGGCGCTCCAGCAGGCTCTTGGTCGCCGACAGCCGCATCTGCTCGATATGTTCATTGATGGACGAATCCTTCTCGATGAACAGGTCGCGCGTCGGGACGTAGGCTTCAGGCTGGTAGTAGTCGTAATACGAAACAAAGTACTCGACGGCGTTCTTCGGGAAGAACTCCCGCATCTCGGCGTACAACTGGGCGGCCAGCGTCTTATTGGGAGCCAGCACCAGCGCCGGGCGCCCCATGCGGGCGATCACGTTGGCCATGGTGTAGGTCTTGCCCGAGCCCGTCACGCCCAAAAGCGTCTGGAACATCAGGCCGTCCTCTACCCCCTGCGTCAGCCCTTCAATGGCGGTGGGCTGATCCCCCGCCGGCGGATAGGGTTGGTACAGATGAAACGGACTGCCCGGGAAGTCGATGAATCCGGGGCCTGGCGCGGACGGATCCGCCACGGTCAATGCCGCCGCGGGATCGGCCGCCGGGGTCACTGCCGGGGTCACTGCTGGGTTGGCCACAGCCCCCGCCGTAATCGGGTCTATTGCGCTCTTAGGCATGCTAGACTCTTCCAGGGTAAACCCCTCATTATCCACAGCAGCCCGTACTGCGTCCACCCACCTCATCAGACTCCCATGAGCACCCTTTTCGATTCCGTCGAACTCGCGCCGCGCGACCCCATTCTTGGCCTGAACGAACAATACAACGCTGATACGCGTCCCGGTAAGGTGAATCTGGGCGTGGGCGTGTACTACGACGATCAGGGTCGCATTCCCCTGCTGGGCGCGGTGCGCAAGGCCGAAGCCGCCCGCATCGAGGCCGCCGCCGCCCGCGGCTACCTGCCGATCGAGGGCATCGCCGGCTACAACACCGGCGCGCAAGCCCTGCTGCTGGGCAAGGACTCGGCACTGGCCGCCGCCGGCCGCGTGCTGACCACCCAAGCCCTGGGCGGAACCGGCGCGCTGAAGATTGGCGCCGACTTCCTGCGTCAGCTGCTGCCGACCTCCAAGGTCCTGATCAGCGATCCCAGCTGGGAGAACCACCGCGCCCTGTTCGAGCGCGCCGGTTTCGAGGTCGGCACCTATTCGTACTACGACGCCGCCACCCGCGGCCTGAACTTCGACGCCATGCTGGCCGACCTGAAGGCCGCGCCGGCCAAGACCGTCGTCGTGCTGCATGCCTGCTGCCACAACCCCACCGGCGTCGATCCCACCGCCGACCAGTGGCAGCAGATCGCCGCCGTCGTCAAGGAAAACAAGCTGGTCCCGTTCCTGGACATCGCCTACCAGGGCTTCGGCGATGGCCTGACCGAAGACGCCTCGGTCGTGCGCATGTTCGCCGATCTGGACCTGACCATGTTCATCAGCTCGTCGTTCTCGAAGTCGTTCTCGCTGTACGGCGAACGCGTGGGCGCGCTGACGGTCGTGGCCGGCAGCAAGGACGAAGCCACACGCGTGCTGAGCCAGCTCAAGCGCGTGATCCGCACCAACTACTCCAACCCGCCCACGCACGGCGGCACGGTGGTGTCGACGGTCCTGAACACGCCTGAGCTCTTCGCCATGTGGGAAGAGGAACTGGCCGGCATGCGCGACCGTATCCGCGAAATGCGCAAGCAGCTGGTCGACAAGATCAAGGAACACGGCGGCAAGCAGGACTTCAGCTTCGTGCTGCAGCAGCGCGGCATGTTCTCGTACTCGGGCCTGACCGCCGCGCAAGTGGACCGCCTGCGCGAAGAGCATGGCGTCTACGCCGTGTCCAGCGGCCGCATCTGCGTCGCCGCGCTGAACAGCGGCAACATCGACAAGGTCGCCAAGGGCATCGCAGCAGTGCTTTAAGGCCGCTTGCCGTGCGCAGGCCCGTCCGGGCCTGCCGCCAGGAACGGGACCTTCGGGTCCCGTTTTTCTTTTGGCTCGAGCCGGCAGTTTCTTTTGGCTTGGGCCGGCCTTTTCTTTTGGCTCGGGCCGGCTTGCTTTTTTGCGCTGCGTCCCCCAGAATGGCGCTGTATATATGTACAGTCCGCTAGCACCGGATCATCGCCATGGCCAGCAAACTCACTGATCGCCAACAACAAATCCTGGACCTCATCAGGCAGACCGTCGCACGTACCGGCTTCCCGCCGACACGCGCCGAAATCGCCCTGGCCCTGGGTTTCCGTTCCCCCAATGCAGCGGAAGATCACCTCAAGGCGTTGGCGCGCAAGGGCGCCATCGAACTGACGGCGGGCGCCTCCCGCGGCATCCGCCTGAAAGACGCCTCCCCTGCCTCCACGCAGAGCTCGCTGCCGATGCCGGGTTTAGCGCAATTGCTGTTGCCCCTGGTCGGCCGCGTCGCCGCAGGCAGCCCCATCCTGGCCGCCGAACATGTCGAACGCGAAGTGGGCGTGGACCCCAACCTGTTCGCCCAGGCGCCCGACTACCTGCTCAAGGTCCGCGGCATGAGCATGCGCGACGCCGGCATCCTGGAAGGCGATCTGCTCGCAGTAAAAAAAGCCTCGGAGGCCCGCAACGGCCAGATCGTGGTGGCCCGCCTGGGCGACGACGTCACGGTCAAGCGCCTGCAGCGCCAGAACGGCCACATCGAACTCCTGCCCGAAAACCCAGACTTCGAACCCATCGTGGTCGAAGCCGGCCAGGATTTTGCGTTGGAAGGCATTGCCGTAGGCCTGATCCGCACACACGCCTTGCACTAGACCCTGGCGCTCCGCGTCCGCGCACTGCATAAAAAAAACCCCGCCGATTTTCTTGGCGGGGTTTTTTGTTGAAGGCCCTATTTTGGAGAAACGCCACCTGCAGGCGGCGTCCTCCAGGCGTTCATCAGTGCTTGAGTACCGGATCGGTCGAGCCGGGTTCGGCAGGCTTGGCCACCAGGGGTTCCTTGACGGCCTCTTCCTCGGCCAGGGGCTCCGGCAGGCGCTCCAGAGCCATTTCCAGCACCTTGTCGATCCAGCGCACCGGCACGATCTCAAGGTGGTTCTTGACGTTGTCCGGGATCTCCGCCAAATCCTTGACGTTTTCTTCCGGAATCAAGACCGTCTTGATGCCGCCACGGTGAGCCGCAAGCAGCTTTTCCTTCAGGCCGCCGATGGGCAGGACTTCACCGCGCAACGTGATTTCGCCCGTCATGGCGACATTGGCGCGCACCGGGATGCGCGACAAGGCCGACACCATGGCCGTCGTAATCGCGATGCCGGCGGACGGACCGTCCTTGGGCGTCGCGCCTTCCGGCACGTGCACGTGCATGTCGTGCTTTTCAAAGACGCTGTCGGCGAAACCCAGGCGGCGGGCGCGGGAACGCACCGCCGTACGGGCCGCTTCGACCGACTCCTTCATCACGTCGCCCAGCGAACCGGTGCGTTGGATGACGCCCTTGCCCGGCATGTCCGCGACTTCGATCGTCAGCAGGTCGCCGCCGACTTCGGTCCAGGCCAGGCCGGTAACCTGACCGATCTGGTTTTCCTTTTCGGCCATGCCGAAGGTGTAGCGGCGCACGCCCAGGAAATCGCTCAGGTTCTCGCCCGTGACATTGACCGGCTTGACCTCGACGGTCTTGCCTTCGGCCTTGGCGCGATCGTTCTGGGTCAGCAATTGCTTGATGACCTTGCGGCAGATCTTGCCCACTTCGCGCTCGAGCGCACGCACGCCGGCTTCCCGGGTGTAGTAGCGCACGATGTCGCGCAGCGCGCTGTCGTCGACCGACAATTCGCTATCCTTCACGCCGTTGTTCTTCAGCAGCTTGGGCAGCAGATGGTCGCGGGCGATGTGGATCTTCTCTTCCTCGGTGTAGCCGGAAAGGCGGATCACTTCCATGCGGTCCAGCAGGGCCGGCGGAATGTTCAGCGTGTTGCTGGTGGCCACGAACATCACGTCGGACAGGTCGAAGTCGACTTCGATGTAGTGGTCCTGGAACGTATGGTTCTGTTCCGGATCCAGCACCTCGAGCAGCGCCGACGAGGGGTCGCCACGAAAATCCATGCCCAGCTTGTCGATTTCATCGAGCAGGAACAGGGGATTGCGCACGCCGACCTTGGACATGTTCTGGACGATCTTGCCAGGCATGGAGCCGATGTACGTACGGCGATGGCCGCGGATTTCGGCTTCGTCGCGCACACCGCCCAGCGCCATGCGCACGAACTTGCGGTTCGTGGCCTTGGCGATGGATTGGCCGAGCGAGGTCTTGCCCACGCCAGGAGGGCCGACCAGGCACAGGATGGGCGCCTTCACCTTGTCCACGCGCTGTTGCACGGCAAGGTATTCCAGGATCCGTTCCTTGACCTTTTCCAGACCATAGTGGTCGTTGTCCAGCACCGTTTCCGCGTTGCTGATGGAATTGTTGATCTTGCTCTTCTTCCTCCAGGGGAGGTTGATGAGCGTATCGATGTAATTGCGCACCACGGTGGCTTCGGCCGACATGGGCGACATGAGCTTGAGCTTCTTGAGCTCGGCATCGGCCTTCTTGCGCGCCTCTTTGGGCATGTGGGCAGCGATGATCTTCTTTTCGAGCTCTTCAATGTCCGCGCCCTCTTCGCCTTCGCCCAACTCCTTCTGAATGGCCTTGACCTGTTCATTCAGGTAGTAGTCGCGCTGGCTCTTTTCCATCTGCTTCTTCACGCGCCCGCGAATCCGCTTTTCGACCTGGAGAATGTCGATTTCGGTTTCGAGTTGCGTGAGCAGGCCTTCGAGGCGTTCGGAGGTGCCGACAATCTCGAGCATCTTCTGCTTCTGCTCGAGCTTCAGGGGAAGATGCGCGGCGATCGTGTCGGCCAGGCGTCCGGCATCATCGATACCAGCCAGCGAGGTCAGGATCTCCGGGGGGATCTTCTTGTTCAGTTTTACGTATTGCTCGAACTGAGCCACGATGGCGCGGCGCAGAGCCTCGGTCTCGGAGCCTTGCATGGCATCCGGTTCGATCGGGCTCACCTGGCAGGTGAAGTGCGAATCAGCGTCTTCGATGCTGTTGATGCGGGCGCGCTGCGTGCCTTCGACCAGCACCTTGACGGTGCCGTCGGGCAGCTTGAGCATCTGCAGGATGCCGGCTACGCAGCCGATCTCGTAGACGTCTTCGGGGGTGGGATCATCCTTGCCGGCGGATTTCTGGGCCACCAGCATGATGCTCTTGCCCGCTTCCATCGCAACCTCGAGCGCGCGGATAGAGCGCGGACGGCCGACGAACAGCGGGATGACCATGTGCGGAAACACCACGACATCGCGCAGTGGGAGCAAAGGCAGGTCGATCGGGTCGGAAGGCAGGGTCTGGCTGGCAGACATAGGAGGTTCCTCGGTATGACTCGGCGTATCGGGGACGGGAGACCCGGGTATACCCGGACCATTCACGTCGGTTACGTCTGTTATGGGAACAATAGCCGAAAATTCAAGATCTCGGCGCCCGGATAACCCAAAGGCTGGAAAAAACCCCGGGGCGGCACTCTCAGTATGCAAGCCTCGCGCCTGCGGGAAAAGCGTGTTTGCACCCGGGAATGCGCCTTAGGCAAAAAAACCCGTTACAGGAACGGGCTTTCTTGAAATATCAGGCTGCGGCATCGCGGACTTCTCCGCGTTCTGGCTTGTCGGCAGCCGCGTCCTCGTCGGCGTAGATGAGCAATGGCTTGCCCTCGCCTTCGATGGCGCCCTCGTCCAGCACCACACGCTTGACGTTGCCCTGGGAAGGCAGGTCATACATGGTGTCGAGCAGGGCCTGCTCGATGATGGAACGCAGGCCGCGCGCGCCTGTCTTGCGGCGCAGCGCCTTGCGGGCGATTGCCTTGAGAGCGGCGGGCCGCACGTCGAGCTCGGCGCCTTCCATGGCGAACAGCTTCTGGAATTGCTTGAGCAAGGCGTTCTTGGGCTCGGTCAGGATCTGCACCAGGGCCGCTTCGTCCAGCTCGTCCAGGGTGGCGACCACAGGCAGACGGCCGACCAGCTCGGGAATCAAGCCGAACTTGATCAGGTCTTCCGGTTCGACTTCGGAGAACAGCTCGCCCACACCGCGTTCCGACTTGGCGCGCACCGAGGCCGAAAAGCCGATGCCCGATTTTTCGGTACGGTCGCGGATGACCTTTTCCAGTCCGTCGAAGGCGCCGCCCACGATGAACAGGATGTTGGTCGTGTCGACCTGGACGAAATCCTGGTTGGGGTGCTTGCGGCCACCCTGCGGGGGCACCGAAGCAACCGTGCCTTCGATCAGCTTCAGCAAGGCCTGCTGCACGCCCTCGCCCGACACGTCGCGGGTGATGGACGGGTTGTCGGACTTGCGGGAAATCTTGTCGATTTCGTCGATGTAGATGATGGCGCGCTGCGCCTTCTCCACTTCGTAGTTGCAGTTCTGCAGCAACTTCTGAATGATGTTCTCGACGTCTTCACCCACGTAACCGGCTTCGGTCAGCGTGGTGGCGTCAGCCATGACGAAGGGCACGTTCAGCATGCGCGCCAGCGTCTGGGCCAGGAGCGTCTTGCCCGACCCGGTGGGGCCGATCAGCATGATGTTGCTCTTGGAGAGCTCGACTTCGTCGCCCTTGATCTCGCCGTGGCGGATGCGCTTGTAATGGTTGTAGACGGCCACGGCCAGCATGCGCTTGGGCGAGTTCTGCCCGATGACGTACTGGTCGAGGAAGGTCTTGATTTCAGCCGGAGTGGGCAGTTCGGAACGAATCGCCGCGCGCGCGGTGGCTTGCGCCTCCTCGCGGATGATGTCGTTGCACAAGTCTATGCATTCATCGCAGATGAATACCGACGGACCCGCGATCAGCTTGCGGACTTCATGCTGGCTTTTATTGCAAAACGAGCAATGCAGCACTTTTGCGTCTGCCGATCCCTTTTTTTCAGGCATATTTCTTTCGTATCTCAGGTAAAGATGCGCCAGGCTGGAACATAGCCTAGCGCATGCGCTTACTCAAACATGATGGCAGCGGGTCAGATCAAACCTGGAAGTCAGCCTTCCGAACGGGAGGTCATCACCTTGTCCACCAGTCCATACGATACCGCATCTTCGGCCGACATGAAGTTGTCACGCTCCGTGTCTATGCCGATGCGTTCCATGGTCTGGCCGGTGTTTTCAGCCAGGATGCGGTTCAGGCGTTCGCGCAGGTCCAGGATCTCGCGAGCCTGGATCTGGATGTCCGAAGCCTGCCCTTGGGCGCCGCCCGAGGGCTGGTGAATCATGATGCGCGAGTTGGGCAGGGTGAAACGCTTGCCCTTCTTGCCTGCGGCCAGCAGGAACGCGCCCATGCTGGCAGCCAGGCCGGTGCACAGGGTGGACACGTCCGGCTTGACGAACTGCATGGTGTCAAAGATGGCCATTCCCGCATACACCGACCCGCCGGGCGAGTTGATGTACAGGGAAATGTCCTTGTCAGGATTCTCCGATTCCAGGAACAGCAACTGCGCCACGACCAGGTTGGCCGTTGCGTCGTTGACCGGGCCCACCAGGAAAATGAGCCGCTCGCGGAGCAGACGCGAATAGATGTCGTAGGCGCGCTCGCCGCGCCCCGACTGCTCGATCACCATGGGAATGTAGCCCAGGCCGGTGGGGGTCACCGAAGACCCGCCATTCATTGCCGCATAGAAATCGGTGAATCTCTGCATAGTGTTACGCCATCCCCATCAACTGATCGAAAGGCACCTTCTCTTCGGTGACCTTGGCCTTTTCCAGCACGTGCGCGACGACATTGTCTTCCAGCACGATAGCCTCGATTTCAGCACGACGCTGGCGGTCAGCCAGGTAATAGCTGACAACCTGGGCGGGTTGTTCGTAGTTCTCGGCGAACTCTTCGATACGCGCGCGAACTTGCTCGGGCTTGGCTTGCAGCTGGGCTTGCTTGACCAGTTCCGACACCAGCAGGCCCAGGCGCACACGGCGCTCGGATTCGGTGGCGAAGGCTTCAGCCGGGATCGGCACGGACTCGGCGTTCGGGATGCCGCGCTGCTTGAGCTCTTCGCGGGCAGCGGCGACGCGGCCTTGCACGTCGTTGTCGACCAGGGCCTTCGGCACATCGAACTTGCCGGCTTCGACCAGGGCGTCCATGACGCTGGACTTGGTACGGCCAGCCGAGCGGACCTTGACTTCGCGCTCGATGTTGCTGCGGATGTCGGCCTTCAGCTTTTCGACGTCGCCTTCGGCCTGGCCGAGGGACTTGGCGAATTCGCTGTTCAGTTCAGGCAGCACGCCTTCAGCCACTTCCTTGACGGTGATGGTGAATTCGG
The DNA here is from genome assembly GCF_017355315.1 of Achromobacter sp. SD115. Lineage (NCBI taxonomy): Bacteria > Pseudomonadati > Pseudomonadota > Betaproteobacteria > Burkholderiales > Alcaligenaceae > Achromobacter > Achromobacter sp. SD115. The sequence continues at coordinate 363,462 of NZ_JADIJM010000001.1, forward strand.
CGGTCTTGCCGGCGACTTCCTTGCCTTGGTAGTCATCGGGGAACTTGAGCGGGAAGACCTTGCTTTCGCCAGCCTTCAGGCCGCGGGCGGCTTCCTCGAATTCCGGCAGCATGCGGCCTTGGCCGAGCACGAACGGGAAATCTTCGGCCTTGCCGCCTTCGAACGGCACGCCGTCGATGGTGCCGGCAAAGTCCAGCGTGACGCGGTCGCCGTCTTGCGAGGCGCGGCCTTCACGGGCTTCGAACGTGGCGCGCTGCTTGCGCAGGACATCCAGCGTTTGCTGCACTTCGGCGTCGGTGACGGCCGTTTCGTAGCGGGTCACGGCCAGGGTCGACAGGTCGGGCACGGCGACTTCGGGATAGACCTCGAACGTGGCGGTAAACGCCAGCGTGTCGTCGGCAACGCCGTCGGTCTTGGGTTCGAGGTTCGGGGCGCCAGCGACGCGCAGCTTGGCGCCGTCGACGGCTTGTTCAAAGGCACGGCCAACTTGGCCATTGATCACGTCGTAGCGGATGCCGGGGCCATGGCTGCGCTCGAGCATGGCAAGCGGAGCCTTGCCAGGACGGAAGCCGGGGACCTTGGCGGTCCGCGCCACGCGCTTCAATTGCGCCTGGACTTCCTTTTCGACGTCGGCCACCGAGACGGCCAGATCAACACGGCGCTCCAGGCCGGAGAGGGTTTCAACCACAGGCTGCATTAAAAGACCTATTTTCCGAGAGATAAAGAGATGACGGGCGGATAAACGCGGCATTTTACCGGAAACTTCCGGACCCCTGACGCAAAGGGGCGCGAGCACCCGGATAAGTCCGGATACTCGCGCCCCGTTTTCCACCCGGGATGGGAGGAGAAACGCCTGTACGGACGCTTTACTTGGCCTTGGCGATGCGCTCTTCGATGTGCTGCGCACGCTTGGCCGAGGACGGGTGGGAGCTCATCATATCGCTCTTGCCGCCGTCCAGTTCGGCCAGCTTCTGGAAGGCCGTCACCAGGCCGCGGGTATTGAGACCCTTGGCCTGCAACTGGTCGAAGGAATAATCATCGGCAGCGCTTTCCTGCGATTGCGAGAATTGCGCGTTGATGAACTTCTCGGTCAGGTCGCCCAGTTGCGACGAGCTCAGCGCGGCCACGGTAGCGCCGCCTGCCGCATTGGCGGCGTCGCGCGCGGCGGAAACCGTGTAGGCGGTCTGCATTGCCTTCTTGCTGTGGCCCAGCGCGACGTGGCCGATTTCGTGGCCCACCACGCCCAGCACTTCATCGTCGGTCATCATGTCCATCAGGCCGCTGTAGACGCGGATGCAGCCGTTGGCCATGGCCCAGGCGTTGACATCCTTGGTGACGTAGACCTTGTAGCTGGCCTTCTGGCCGTTGACCGTGCCGCCCAGTTGCTTGGCGATCTTCTGCAGGCGGGCGTCGTACTTGCTGCCGGGAGCGGCAATCTTTTCCTGCGAATCGCTTTGCGCGCAAGCCTTGTCCGACAGGGTCTTGATTTCGGCATCGCTCAGCGTGGCAGCCTGAACAACCTTGCTGCCGGCGCCGACCAGGCCGCCGATGTCCAAAGCCTGGGAGGCGGAGAAAGGGGCGAGCGCAACGCTCAAGGCGGCAACGGTGTAGCGGATCTTCATGGGAACAAACTCCTCTTTACTGGCTCTATGCGAACGAGGCCGCAATTCTATATACGACCAATGCACACAAAGCGTTTCGCCACACAGTTTCGCAAATGCCAGCTTTCCTTACATAAAACCCCAACAAGATCCGCGCAGTCATGCTAGCTGGCGCTTGCGCCGGACCGGATCACTCTTAAAAAAACTGATATCTGCGGCAACGCGGCATTGATAGAATTGCGCCCGCCTTTTTCGCACATACCATTCGGCTCGCACCCACAAATGAACTCCAACACCCCTCCCCGCCTGGGCTTGCTGCCCAGCCTCATCTTCAGCTCGCGCTGGCTGCAACTGCCCCTGTACCTGGGCCTGATCGTCGCGCAAGGCGTCTACGTCATGCTGTTCCTGAAAGAGCTGTGGCACCTGGTGACGCACGCCAGCAGTTTCGGCGAAATGGAGATCATGCTGCTGGTGCTGGGCCTGATCGACGTGGTGATGATTTCGAACCTGCTGGTCATGGTGATCGTGGGCGGCTACGAAACCTTCGTGTCCCGCCTGCGTCTGCAGGGCCACCCGGACCAACCGGAATGGCTCAGCCACGTGAACGCCAGCGTGCTCAAGGTCAAACTGGCGATGGCCATCATCGGCATCTCCTCGATCCACCTGCTGCGCACCTTTATTGAAGCCGGGACGCTGGGCACGCCCAACGCGCGCTTCTCCGAGGCCGGCGTGATGTGGCAGACCGTCATCCACGCGCTGTTCATCCTGTCGGCGCTGGGAATCGCGCTGGTCGACAAGCTGGCCACCCCGCCTGCCAACCACGCCAAGCACTGACGCCAAATCAATCTCCCGCGTGTCGCGCCCACCTTGCGGGACGCCCCGGAGTCACAGGAACAAAAAAAGCCCCCGCACATTGCGTGCGGGGGCTTTTTTTTTGGGCGGAGCGCCGGGCCGGCCCGGGGCGCTGCCCTGCGAAGGTCAGGCCGCTACCTTGATGTTCTTTGCGCTGGGACCCTTGGGGCCGGTACCGACCTCGAAGGTGACGCGCTGGTTCTCCTGCAGCGACTTATAGCCTTCGCTGCGGATCTCCGAGTAGTGAGCGAAAAGATCCTTGCTACCGTCGTCGGGCATGATGAAGCCATAACCCTTTTCGGCGTTGAACCACTTAACGATGCCGGTTGCCATGGAATGTCCTTGAACCTAGAAAAAGCGATTGCTCGCGGGGCGCCAGATCATCAAGGATGGGAGAGGAAGCAACCGCAGTACCACTGACGGCGACAAGTGAAACGCAGACCGCGTCGCTTGAAAATCTCGCTAAACCCAGTGTATTGGCGAACCCTGAAAAACGTCAAACATCCACAAGTTTGACGACGCGCCAAAAGCAGCGGAAAGCAAGGCCGGGCAAGGGTTTGCACTGCCGCCATCCGCCTGGAATTTTCAACTTGCCACGCGTGGACACAAGCGGATACCTGATGCCGCGCCGCCGTTCAAGCAGCCCTTGCCCGCAGCCGCGACACCGCTATCCGGCGAAGCCGCCGGAATCGAGGAATTCCTGCTCCGCCTGCGAGGTCTGCCGGCCGAGCGCGGCGTTGCGATGGGGAAAGCGGCCAAAGCGCTTGATGATGTCGCGATGCAGGACCGCCCAACGCAGGGTATCGGCATCCAGCGGCTCCATCAGGGCCACGCCGCGATTCTGCGCCGCGAGGTTTTCGGCATGCTCGAATGGCAGATAGAAGAACGGGCGCAACTGCGGGTCCACCGTCAGATCATGGCCCGCGGCAATGGCGCGGTCGGCGAAATACTGGGCCAGCGGGTCCGTGGCAAACATATGCGCGGTGCCGCGGTAGGCATTGCGGGGGAACTGGTCCAGCAGAATCATCAGCGCCAGCGCGCCCGTGGCGTCGTCCAGCCACGCATCCAGCTGGCGCGCCGCGGCTGCCATGTGGGCGGCTTCGAAACGGGCACGGAAGGCCGCATCGAACTCCGCATTCTTGCTGAACCATTGCTGCGGACCGGCATCGAGCCAAAACGCGACCACGTCCTGGGCTTGCGGTGCAATCTGCGTGGGGAAAGATGAAGTCATGAGAACGCGGATCCTGAAGTCTGGGCAAGGCCGACAATAACAGAGACGCGTGCCGGTATTAGCGCCAATACACCAGATGAATGAATCGGGTGCGACTTCGACATGAGCAATTATCGTAATCTAGGGATTACCCTGAGATTACTGGCGAACAGATACTTTCCATGTTTAGGAAAGGCTGCCGCAGAAAACAAAAAAGCCCCACGAAGGGGCTTCTACCGAAAACTCAGACCCTTACAGGACCTGGATCTTCGTGGCTTGCGGGCCCTTGGGGCCATTGGCCGTCACAAAGCTGACGCGCTGGTTCTCTTCCAGAGACTTGAAGCCCGAGCCCTGAATTTCGGAGAAGTGAGCGAACAGATCCTTACCACCCGCTTCCGGGGTGATGAAGCCATAGCCCTTTTCCGAGTTGAACCACTTGACGACGCCGGTTTCCATACTGTATTTCCTAGAGATAATGGGCAAATGCCCGGAGGTCACGAATCAATCAAGGAGGGGACAGTAGAACAATAACGCTGAGCCGGAAAAGGCACGGCACTGAACGAAAATCGCAACGCTTGTGATCGTGTGCCGACACTATCGTTAGGTTCCCCTCACAAGTCAACATAATCCTAAAAAATGCGTGCCAATAATGCAACAAAGAGAAACTGCACGCGGATTTCACACATTTTCATAGGCAATAAGAAGTCCTGCATAGGTGTTTACACCCACGCATCATAAACAAACAATCAAGGCTTATATAAATGCCGCCTGCCCGCGTACGAGGATTTCTTCATACGCCGTTCGGGCTAGCACTTTGGTTTGCCGCCAGGCTTACTCGTCGATAGGTAAACCCAGCAGATCGAGCGCCGCGCCAAAAGCATCGGGGCCCGAGCAAAGGAAAACCGCCACGTCGCCGGGATTCATATTCTCCAGGACTTGGTCGATCTGTTCTTGCGCATTATCAACATTGTCGACACTAGAGGCGTGTATGTCAGCCCCAGCTTCGACCTTTTCACGCGGCACGATGTCTGCGATCGCATTGAGATCCGTCACGCCATCTACGACGTAGACGCTGATGCTCTCGCCATCCAGCGTGGTGTGCAGCTCGACGCCGCCCGCTATGTCGGCAACCTGCCGACTTACTATTTCCATGATCCATCTTCCTTGATTTGCGGGCGCTACCCGCCTGGGCACGCACCTTGCAGGTGCACTTGCACGCCCAGGCGCGACTATAACAGCCTTGGGCTAATACTTCTTGACAGTAGGACCAAGTGACTGCCGCGCGGCCCCCGAGGTGGCGGCGACGGAGCGGGCGCGCACCCCGGCGTCGGCCAGCGCGCGGAGCAGCGGCTTCTGCGCCGCCAGGAAGGCGTCCTTCTCCTCGCCGGCGAGTTTGCAGATGAACATCTGCGCCAGCAGCTGCGTGCGGCGGGCCTTGCGGTTGTCGGCCTCCTGGGCGAGCCAGTCGCCGACCCAGGCCGCCGCAGCGTCGGCATCGCCCTGCAGCTTGATGTGGCCAAGCAGGTCGAACACGGTCACGCCGTCGATGTGGCCATCCTCGCTGCGGGTAAGAAAAAGCTTGGCGGCTTGGCCCGTATAGCCGGGAATCAGCGCGAGGCAATCGCGTTCTGCGGGTTTCTTCATGGGATCTGCATGTATCGGTTGTCGAGAACCCTGGACTGTAACCCGGCCGCGCTGCCTGTCGCGTGGCCGCAATGGATCTCTGCTATCGTCGCCCTATCTTTTACCCCCAATGAATGGTGGACATCATGCAACGCGATTTCGATCTGGTCGTCACTATCCTGGGCGCCCTGCGCGATGCCCCGGGCCCCAACCTGAGCACGCACGACATCAAGAACGTGGCCTTGGCGCCGCACCCCGAAGAGCAGGGCCTGCAGCTGATCGCACACCACCTGGACCTGCTGGAAGACGCGGGCCTGGTCAAGCAGATCAGCGAGACCGCAGCCACGGCTGGCGCGACGCGCTGGCGCATCACCTGGAAGGGCTACGACGCCCTGGAGCAGGATGAGGACGACGAAGACGACGAGGATTTCGACGCGGAAGAATAAGGCGCCAGGCTCAGCGGCGCAGCAGGATGCGCCGCGTCAGCAGCGACGCGGCGGCGCCGATCACCAGGCTGAACATGAAAGCGGCGATCGACAGCATCGCCGACAGGTCGCTGAAGCCGCCGTGGCGGGACAACAGGAACACCGCCACGCCCACCGCCGCCGCCAGTGCGGCAACCCCCAGCAGCACATGCTTGACGGAGCCCAGGCGGCCGCAAAGCGAGCCGCCAGCCAACGCCGCCGCCACCATCGCGGCCATGGACCAGAACAGGTATTCGTACTGCATGCGGACGGTCTCCCCCGAAGGTATTGAGGCGCAGGCATTATAGGCGCCGCCTCGGACGCGTCCGCGCGGCGCGGCGCCGCAGGAGCGGCCCCGACCTCTAGGCCACGGCGACCACGCTGATCTCGACCAGGGCGCCGTAGTGCAGCTCGCGGGTGGGCACGATGGCCCGCGCGGGCCGGTGATCGCCGAAACACAGTTCGTACACTCCGTTGACCTCGTCCCACAGCGCCACGTCCGGGATGTACACCGTCACGCTGGCGACGGCGGCCAGCGAAGCGCCGGCCGCTTCCAGGATGGCGCGGACGCTGCGCAGCGCCTCCCGGGTCTGGGCAGCCGCGCCGCTGGCCAGCACGGGCCGTGCTCCCGGGGCCGCAGGCGGCAGGAATCCCAACTGCCCCGAGACGAAGATGAAGCCGTTGGCTCGGACCGCCTGCGAATAGTGGCCGGCGGGCGGCGTGGCCTGATGCGTATGGATGAGTTCCATGCATGCCTCCTCTGGAATGACGGCTACCAGCCGCGAAAACGTTCCCAATGCGCCACCACTTCGGGCGAACCCGGGCGCACGACCTCGTAGGCTTCGTGCTGGGCGCAGGTGGCGCAGGCGTGGTTGGGCACGATGCGCAGCTTCGCGCCCAAGGGCAGCTCGGGCAGGGCCGCGCCGCTGCCCGGACGCACTTTGATGATGCCCTGCTCCTGGTTGGTCTCGGCCAGCAGCAGGTCGGGATAGACCGTGCCGTCCGCATCGCACACCAGGCCGTACAACTGGTCCACCCGCTGCCTGGCGGTGCCCCGGTCGCGCGACATGGCCATCCATCCGGCGTCGACCAGGATCCAGCCCTTGTCGGGCTGATGGCCGATCACGGTCGTCAAAACGGTGGTGGCAATGTCATCCACCGAGCACACGCCCAGCCCGGCCATCACCAGATCGAAGAATACGTACACGCCGGCGCGGACTTCCGTCACGCCATCGAGCTTGCGGGCGAAATGCGCGGTGGGCGTGGACCCCACGCTGACTACCGGACATGGCAGGCCGGCCTGGCGGATCGCCCCGGCGCAGGTGACGGCTGCCAGGCGCTCCTGCTCGGCCATATCGGCAATGGCCTGGACGCTGTCGCAGCCGTAGGACTCGCCGGCGTGCGTCATGACGCCCCTCAGGCACGCGCCGTCCTCGTGCAAGACCCGCGCGATCGCCAGCAGCTGCGCCGTGTTGCCCGGCTGCACACCAGCGCGGTGGCCGTCGCAGTCGATCTCGATCAGCGCGGGGATGGCGTCGCCCGCTTCCCGCCCCCGCTGGGCGACGGCGCGCGCCGCCTCCAGGCTGTCCACCACCACCGTGAGATCCACGCCGCGCCGCCGCAACGCCAGCACGCGGTCCAGCTTGGCGGGCGACACGCCCACGGCGTAAAGCAGGTCGGTGACGCCGGCGGCCGCGAACTGCTCGGCTTCCTGCAGCGTGGACACTGCCGCGGGTCCCTGCGGCGAAGACATGAGCCGGCGCGCGACGTCGATGGATTTGGGCGTCTTCAGGTGCGGGCGCAGTTGCACGCCGTGCCCGGCCATCAGCGCGTTCAGGCGCTCGATGTTGCGCGTCATGCGCGTTTCATCCAGCAGCAGGCATGGCGTGTCGAGGGTATCGAGGGAGGAAGGCGTGGCGTTCTGGTTCATGGCGCTCTCGGCATGGCGGATCGGAATGGCTGAAGTATGGCGCGGCGGCAGTTCCGCGTGTTTAATCTGGACTTAATCATCCATTAATCCATGCCTGCATGATTACGACTGAAGACCTGCGCTTCTTCCTCAGCCTGGCAGCGACCCGCTCGCTGGCCGAAGCGGCGCGCGCGCTGGACGTGACCCCGCCCGCCGTCACCCAGAGGCTGCACACGCTTGAGAAGCGGCTGGGCGTCAGGCTGGTCAACCGCTCGGGACGAGGCACCGCGCTGACCGACGAAGGCCGGCTGCTGGCCTTGCGGGCGGAACAGATCTGCGGCGAGTTGGGCGACCTGGCCGACGAACTGGCGGGCCGCCGGGGCGTGGTGGCGGGCCATCTGCGCGTGGTCGCCCCGCTGGGATTCGGCCAGCGCTATATCGCCGGGCTAGTTGCGGAATTCCGCAGCCAGAGCGCGGACGTCACCGCCAGCCTGACGCTGTCCGACGGGCCCCCGCGGCTGGCTTCCGACGACTGGGATGTGATGATCCATATCGGCGAGCTGCGCGATTCGACCTTGGTCGCCTACCCGCTGGCGCCCAACCGCCGGATCCTGTGTGCGTCGCCCGCCTACCTGGCGCGCCACGGCGCTCCCGCCAAGCCCGAGGATTTGCGCGGGCACGACTGCATCGCGCTGCGCGAGAACGATGAAGATGTGACCTTGTGGCGCTTCAAGCATGGGCGCGGGCCGGCCGTGGGGGTGCGCGTTGCGCCGGTGCTATCGAGCAACGCGGGCGAAACCGCCGTGGAATGGGCGCTGGCCGGGCACGGCATCATGGTGCGGTCGGAATGGGACGTGGCGGCGCATTTGCAGACGCGCGCGCTGGTGTCCCTGCTGCCCGGCTGGAGCCTGCCGTCGGCCGACGTGGTGGCCCTGGTCAAATCGCGCCAGGAGTTGCCCGCGCGGACGGCGGGTTTCCTGGCTCATCTGCGCGCCGCCTTTGCCGCGGCGCCCTGGCGCGGCTAGTCCAGCATGGCCTCCGCCTCGATCTCGATCAGCCATTCCGGCAACGACAGGCCGCTGACGATGACCCAGGACGACGGCGGGGGATCCTTCTTGAAGCGGTCGCGCAGCGCCTGGGCGATGACTTCCTGATCTTCCCTGGCCGTTTCGCAGATGTAGATGCGCAGCATGATGACCTGCGCCAGCGTGCCGCCCGCCGCGGCGAGCACGCGCTCGACATTGTCCAGCGCGGCCTCGGTCTGCTCCTGCAGGCCCGGCCCCGCGGTGCGTTCATTGGCATCGACGCCAACCTGGCCGGACAGCAGCATGCGGCGCCGCCCCGTGACGATGACGGCCTGGCTGAAACCGTATTGCACGGTGTTGGGCACGGTATCGGGATTGACGACGGTTCTGGACATGAGCATCTCCGGGCGGCGCGCCTGATCAGGCGCCGAAGCTGCCATTCTATCGATCCGCCGCCTCAGGCGCCGGCACGTCCTGCCACGCGGCCGCGCCCGGCCGGCAGGGCGGCCAACAGCACGATCGTCCCCGCGCCTACCGCCGTCCAGAACCCCGCGCCCACGCCATGATGGTCGACCACCCAGCCTGCCAGCGCCGCGCCCGCCGCGACGCCTGCGCCCAGGCCGGTCACTAGCCAGGTCAGGCCCTCCGTCAGGCGATGGCCAGGCACGCTGCCTTCCACCAACGCCATCGCGATGATCATGGTCGGCGCGAAGGACAGACCGGCCAGCAGCACGCCCAGCGCCAGGGTGAGCAGGTCGTTCACCAACAGCAGCGGAATCGTGGTGAACGCCGTGACCGCCGCCGCGACCACCAGCAGGCGGGCGAGCGGCATCCGGAACTTCAGCACGCCGAACACCAGGCCGGCGACGCAGGAGCCCAGGGCATAGGAGGACAGCACCAGGCTGGCGCCGGCCGGAAAGCCCTGTTGGCGGGCGAAGGCGACGCTCAATACATCGATGGTGCCCACGATGACACCCATGGCGGCCATCATCGCAAGCAGGGATAGCATGGGAGGCATACGCAGCACCGACGCCTGGCGCCCCTCCTGCCTGAAGCGCACCGCGGGCGCCGTGGCGCGCTGCAGGACGAAGGCCGTGACGCCCACCGCCAGCAGCAAGGCGGCGAACAAGGGGCCGGCCTGGGGAAAGAACAGGACGCTCAGCCCGACGGCCAGCGGCGGACCGACAATGAAACTCAGCTCGTCGGCCACGGACTCCAGCGCATAGGCGGTACGCAACTGCGGCTGGTCCCTGAAGATCTCGGTCCAGCGCGCGCGTATCATCGCCGGCATGCTGGGCAAGGCGCCCGTCAGCGCGGCAAAGAGGAACAGAGTCCAGTCGGGCGCTCCCCATTGCACGCAGGCCGCCAGGCCGAGCAGTCCCGCGACGCTCAGGCCCGCCGCCACGGGCAGCACCCTGCCCTGGCCATGACGATCCACCAGACGGGAAATCCGCGGAGCCAGCAAGGCCGTGGCCAAGGCGAACGTGGCCGCGACGCCGCCCGCCAGCGCATAGGCGCCGCGCACCTCGGACAACATCGTGATGATGCCTATGCCGATCATGGGCAGAGGCAGGCGCGCGATGGCGCCAGCCAGGACAAACCCCAGGGCGCCGGGCGCCTGGAACAACTCGCGATACGGATTCGACACCGGAAACCCTTGAATGGCATGGACAGCGGCATCGTATTCACATACGATGCGTATGTCAATTTACATACGCACCGTATGCCTTTGGAGAGGAGCATGACGCGTTCCCGCGCCGAGATGATAGAAGCCACCCGCGCCAAATTGTTGGCCACGGCCCGGCAAGCCTTCCGCGAGGCCGGCTACGCGGCCACGTCGATGGACGATTTCACCGCCGCCGCGGGACTGACCCGGGGCGCGCTGTACCATCATTTCGGCGACAAGAAAGGCTTGCTCGCGGCGGTGGTCGAACAGATCGACGGCGAAATGGACCAGCGCCTGGCCACCATCGCGGCGCGGGCGCCCGATGCCTGGAGCGCCTTGCGCGGACGCTGCCGCGCCTATCTGGAGATGGCGGCCGAACCCGAGATCCGGCGCATCGTGCTGCAGGACGCGCGGGCGGTGCTGGGCGCGGCGGCGGACGGCTCGCAGCAGCAGTGCATTGCTTCGCTGGGCGCACTGCTGCAGACGATGATGGACCAGGGCGTGATCGAGCAGGCAGCGCCGCAGGCGATGGCGCGGCTGATCAATGGCAGCCTGGTCGAAAGCGCCTTCTGGATCGCGCAGGATTCCGCGGATGGTCCGCGTCTGGCGCAGGCGTTGCAGGCGCTGGACCTGCTGCTGCGCGGCTTGCGCATGCCCTGACCTCGGCCACGGGAATGGCCGCGGCGCTGCGATGCAGCGTTTGCGGTTGCGCCCAGGCATGCGTATTATCCAATATAAATCTTGTTTAAATAATTTCTCTCGAAGGCGGAAGAGCGCGTGAGCACCGGCACCACCCATGTTTCAAGCGCGTCCTGGGCAGATCTGCTGCACGGGACCAATGCCCTGCGTTCCATCGCGCTGGCGGGCGGCGTGGCGTTGCACGCCATCAACGTCTACATCGTCACCACCATCCTGCCCAGCGTCATCAAGGATATCGGCGGACTGGAGTACTACGCCTGGAACACGACGCTGTTCGTCGTGACGTCCATCGTCGGGTCGGCGCTGTCCGCCCGGCTGATCGAAACACTGGGACCGCGCGCGGCCTATCTGCTGGCCGTCGCGGTGTTCACCGCGGGATCCGTGGTCTGCGCGCTGGCGCCCAGCATGCCCATGCTGCTGGTCGGACGCAGCATCCAGGGCTTGGGCGGCGGCATCCTCTTCGCGCTCAGCTATGCCTTGATCCGCCTGGTGTTCGAAGCGCCGCTGTGGTCGCGCGCCATGGCCCTGGTGTCGGGCATGTGGGGCGTCGCCACCCTGTGCGGCCCCGCCATCGGCGGCGTTTTCGCCCAGACCGGGCACTGGCGGCTGGCGTTCTGGGCCTTGCTGCCCGTCGCCGCGGGCCTGGCCGCGATCGTGGCTCTCAAGGTCGGCGGCAAGGAATCGGTCCCGCCGGCCCGGCCGAGCCCCCTGCCCCTGACCACGCTGGGCCTGCTGGTGGCCAGCGTGCTGGCGATCACGTTGGCCAGCCTGTCGAAGGATCTGCGCTGGAACCTTGCCGGCATCGCCGCCGGACTCGCCATCGCCGCGCTGATCGCGGCGGTGGACAAGCGCGCCGTGAAGCGGCTGCTGCCTACCGGCGCGTACTCCATCGCCACGCCCTTGGGCGCGCTGTATGCGGTCATGTGCCTGGTGGTGGCCGCCATCACCACTGAAATCTTCGTGCCGTACTTCCTGCAAGTGATCCATGGCATGACCCCCCTGGCCGCCGGCTACATGACGGCGGCGATGGCCGCGGGTTGGACCCTGGCCGCCATGCCCAGCGCTACCCGCAGCGGACCGGCCGCCAATTTTCTGGTGCGACTGAGCCCTGCGGTGATCCTGGCCGCGCTGGCCGCCCTGGCCTACATGACGCCGCGCCCGATGCAGTTGCAGTCCTACCCTGGGTTGGCGCTCTATGTGCTGGCGCTGGCCGGCGTAGGCTTCGGCATCGGCCTGAGCTGGCCGCACCTGCTGACGCGCATTTTCACCGCTGCGCCTGCCGGTGAAGAAACCTTGACCTCCTCGTCCATCACTACCGTGCAGCTTTACGCGACCGCATTGACGGCGGCGCTGGCCGGCGTCATCACCAACAGCGCGGGCCTGGCGGATCCAGGCGGCGTGGCGGGCGCGCAGCATGCGGCGCAATGGCTGTTCGCGGCGTTCGCGCTGGCGCCGGCCGGAGCCCTGCTGCTGCTCGGCCGGATCACCCGCAACCACGCGCCAGGGGCCATCCAGAAATAGGATTCCACCGGGCCTGCCAGTTCCGCCAAAGGAGGTATGGAAGGCCCGGGCAGCTTTTGCTACGCTGGGCTCCATCTGCAAGGGGTCCTCGCCATGTTCAACAGAATCCGCGTGCTGACCGTACAGCCTTCGTCGCTCTCGGCGCGTTTTGCATTCCTGGGAATCGCCCTGCGCTGGACACTGGGCGCGACGCCCCGCCCTACCCGCTTGCTGATCGGACCGCACGATCTCGAGCCGGTGGGTTCCGAGGCAGCGTTCTGGCAATTCGCCTTGCGGCATGCGCTTATCGGCCGTTCATTTTTAGTGACCCGCGGCGACCGCTGGGACCTGGCGGCGTCCGTGGACGGCGACGAAGTCCGCGCTTTCGGCCGCAAGTTCGCCTTGCGGCAATGCCTGTTCTGACTTGGCCGGCGCGGACACTGGTACGCTTACGCGCCCGCCAGTACAGAAAGGACCCGCCATCTCGAATCCCGGCATTACCGTCATCCATATCAACGGCCCGATCAACAGCGGGAAATCCACCGTGGGCGCCGCCTTGGCCGCCCTGCTACCGGCTGCGCGCTTCATCGATGGCGACGACCACGACGCCCCCAGCCATCTGCCATACCCCGAGCAATGGGCGCTGGCGCTGGCCCGCATCGCCCATCTGATCGCCACCACGCAGGACCGCTATCTGGTCATCGCCTACCCCTTGGAACAGGACAGCTACGAACGGATTCTGGCTGCGTGCCAACAACGTCGCGCCCTGCTGCGGGTGGTGACGCTGGCGCCCACGCTGGCGGCCGCGCAGTCGGACCGGGGCGGACGCGTACTGACCGCATGGGAGCGCCAGCGCGTCGCGCAGATGTACCTCGAAGGCTATGCCGCCCGTCCCTTCAGCGACCTGGTGCTGGACACCTCGGACACGGATGCGCAATCCAGCGCCCGCCAGATTGCGCAGTGGCTAAACGGATAGCCAGGGCCTGCGACGCTGACGGCCTCTAGCGCGCCGGCTGGCGCTGGTATTGGGCGTCCGGCGCGCGGCCGCGCAGCAGCGACTCCGGATGCGCTTGCAGGTAGTCCGCCAGCTCCCGCAGGGACCGCGCGGTCCGCGACAGTTCCTGCAAGACCGCGTTGGCATTGACTGGCAGGCCGGCGTCGGGACTCAACACACCTCCCACGGCGGCCAATGACTTGCTGGCCTGCCGCAACATGGCTTGCGCCTCAGGCGCCAGGCGGGTATCCAGCCGCTTCATCAGACTGGACGTGGCGCGCAACAGCTGACCCAGATCGGCCCCCAGGCCTTCTAACGGCACCCTGTCCAGCTTGGTCAGGATGCTGTTGATTTGCTGCTGCAGCTGATCCAGGTTGTTCGACACGGTCGGAATGAAGGGATCTTCTTCCATCTTGAACGCCACCGGCTTGGCGTCCGGGAACACCGCCAGGGCGACGTACAGCTGGCCGGTCAGCAGGTTGCCGATGCGCAGCTGCGCGCGCAGGCCCTGTTTGATCAAGGCGGCCAGCAGCTTGCCGCTGGGATGCTCCAGGGTCGAGCCCGAGTATTCCTTGATTTCCTCCACCGTCTGCGCGCCCAGGCGCTCGGGATAGACGGTGGCATCGACCAGCGCATAGAACTGCTGGATGGCCGGATCGAACTCCAGACGGATCGAGTCCACCTGGCCGATGGCGGCGCCATAAGCATCGATGGGCGCGCCCACCGCCAGCCCCCGCACCGACTGGTCAAACCGCATGCGGATATGCAGCGGCGCGCCATCGGGTTGCGCGCGGGCCGCGCCTTCCGACGGGAAAATGGTGAACTGCGCATCGGCCTTGGCCACCACGTGCGCGTGCTGCTCGATGGTGTCGAACGCGACGCCCCCCACGATTACCGACAGCAGGGATTGCGACCGCACCTGCAGGCCGCGCGCATCGACGCTGAAGTCCACGCCGCTGGCGTTCCAGAAGCGCGTGGCGCTGTTGACGAAATCGTCGTTGGGCGCGTCGATGAATACCTGCACATTGACGCCTTCGCCGCTGCTGTCCAGGTGGTAGGCCACCACCTGCCCCACCGCGATGCGCCTGAAGTACACGGGCGAGCCTATGTCCAGCGAGCCCAGGTCGCGGGCCTTGAGGGTGTAGCGTTTGCCAGCGCGGTCCTGCGGCACTTCGGGCGGAGTCTCCAGTCCGACGAAGCTGTATTTGGTGGCCCGGCTCTCTCCCTCCTGCCGGAACCGGTCGGAGGGGTCCACGCCGATATACGCCCCGGAGAACAAGGTGCTCAGGCCCGACACGCCGCTTAGCGTCAGCCTGGGCCGCACCACCCAGAACACGGTCCCTTCCTGCAGCAGGCTGCCGGCTTCCTTGTTGATGCGCACGGTCGCGACGATGCCCGAGCGGTCGGCATTCAAGGCCACGCGCTCGACCACGCCGACGTTGACTTCCTTATAGCGGACCTGGGTCTTGCCGGCCTCCAGCCCTTCGGCGGTCTGGAAGCTGATGGTGGCCGTGGGGCCCGCCTCCATCCAGACGCGCACCACCAGCGCCAGCCCGCCCAAGGCTGCAATGAGAGGCACCAGCCAGATCCATGACAGGCGACGCCTTTTACGGCTTGCTGCAGGCGTGCTGGCGGTGGCGGAGCCAGACTCAGGCATGGGAGATGTCCCCTGTTGTACGCATTGGACTCGAGGGCAGAACGCTTTCAAGAATCGCCCCCGAGCGCCTGGCGCGCAAGTAAGGGTATTCCCGAAATTGATGAGCCGGACGACATGCGCGCACCCGGATTCGCGGGTAGGATAAGGCCCCCCTTAAAGTGTAGTAGGAAGTACCCGTGACTATCGAAATTCGTCCGGCCGTCGCTTCGGATGCGGCCCAGATCCATGCGTTCATCACCGAGCTGGCCGTGTACGAACGCGCCGCCCATGAAGTGATCGCCAACGCCGACGATGTCGAGCGCACCCTGTTCGCCGCTGACGCGCCGGCCAAGGCCCTGATGTGCCTGCTGGATGGCAAGCCCATCGGCTACGCCGTCTACTTCTACAGCTATTCGACCTGGCTGGGAAAAAACGGCATCTATCTGGAAGACCTGTACATCACGCCGGAGCAGCGCGGCATCGGCGCGGGCCGCGACCTGCTGCGCCATCTGGCGCAGGAAGCGGTGGCCAATGGTTGCGGCCGGCTGGAATGGAGCGTGCTGGACTGGAACACGCCTGCCATCGATTTCTACAAGTCGATCGGCGCGCTGCCGCAAGACGAATGGGTGCGCTACCGGATGGCCGGAGACGCCCTGCTCAATTTCGCGCAGGGCCGGCGCTAGGCGCCGCCAGCCGACCTGGCGGGATCAGAATTCCGGCAGGTCGAAGAGCGTATACAGGGTCGAGCTGGGAACCGGCACGGACGCGAGATGCTCGCGTCCGTCGTCATCCACCAGCACGCGCACCGGCCGCAGCGCCACGCTCATGCCGTCCTGGCTGATGGCGGTTTCGACTTCCGCTCCGTCCTTGATGGCCTCGATGACTTCGGATGCCGCCGCCGTCACCGGTTCGGTGACCCAGCCCGGAACGCCGCGTTCGGCCTGGCCCCAGCGCACATAGGCCACATGCCCGCTGACGGGCTCTTTTCGAACGGCGACGATCACATACAAAGACATCCCGGCCTCCCCAATGTTTGGCCCGGATCGTATAACAACTTTGCGCAGCCGTTATGACCGCCAGTCTCAAGGTTCGATGTCGATGGGGGCAAAGGACTTCACCAGGTCGTCCAGCATCTTCAGCTGGGTCAGGAAGGGCTCCAGCTTGTCCAGCGGCAAGGCGCTGGGACCGTCGCACTTCGCGTTCTTGGGATCGGGGTGGGCTTCCAGGAACAGGCCGGCCAACCCCACGGCCATGCCCGCGCGGGCCAGTTCGGCCACCTGTTCGCGGCGGCCGCCAGATGCGGCGTCCAGCGCCGAGCGCTGCTGCAAGGCATGCGTGACGTCGAAAATGAGCGGCCGGTTGCCGGACACTTTCTTCATCACGCCAAACCCTAGCATGTCTACAACCAAATTGTCATAGCCGAAGCTGGTGCCGCGGTCGCACAGGATCAGCTTGTCGTTGCCGGCCTCGGTGAACTTCTCGACGATGTTCAGCATCTGGCCCGGACTGAGAAACTGCGGCTTCTTGATGTTGATGATGCGCTGGGTCTTGGCCAGCGCCACCACCAGGTCCGTCTGCCGGGCCAAAAAGGCCGGCAGTTGCAGGATATCGACGACCTCGGCCACGGGAGCGGCCTGCCAGGGTTCATGCACGTCGGTGATGACGGGCACGCCGAATTCCTTCTTGACCGCTTCGAAAATCTTCATGCCCTCTTCCAATCCCGGACCGCGATAGGAATGGATGGAGGAACGATTGGCCTTGTCGAACGAGGCCTTGAATACGTAGGGGATGCCCAGCTTGCGGGTGACGCGCTGGTATTCCTCGCAGGCGCGCAGCGCCAGATCCATGGATTCCAGCACATTGATGCCGCCGAACAGCACGAAGGGGCGATCGTTCGCGCAGCTGATCGAGGAGGAGATAGACACTTCTGGGGCGGTCATGATGGGTGCATCCTGTGGAAGTAAGGCAGTGATAGTGCGTAATGTACAACCTGCCCGCCCCGGCTTTCACCTCGCGCCCCTGTCGCGCCGCCTCAGCGGCCCGGCAGCATGCGGCGCAGCACCCCATCGCGCAGGACGTAATGGTGGAAGAGCCCGGCCAGCGCGTGCAGCAGCGCCAGCGCGATGATGCACCACGCCACGGTGTTGTGCAGCCCGCCGATGAAGCGGCGCTGCTCGTGATCGATGGCGATCAGCGTGGGTACGTCGAACAGGCCGAAGAACGCGAACGGCTCGCCCTGCGCCCAGCGGAACAGAAAGCCCAGCACGATTTGCGCCGCCATCAACAGGTACAGCAATCCATGTACGCCCGTACTAGCCGTACGCAGCCAGCCCGTGGACGCGGGCGGCAGGCGTCCGCCCGCAGTGAGCCGCCAGACGGCGCGCAGCACGAACACGGCGGCAAACAGCAGGCCGAACGAAATGTGCAGGTGCTGCAGCAAGCGCCGCGTGGGCGTACCGCGCGGCAGGAAGCCCCAGATTTCGGCCAGCGCGAACAGGCCCACCACCAGCACCGCGGTCAGCCAGTGAAACGCGATGGTGATGCGGTCATAGTGCGCAGGGCCGGTGGGCGCGGCGAAGGAAATCGGTGTGGTCACGGAATACGCTCATCATCTGGAGGCAGGTGTGCAAGCGTATTGACATCGGACTTACGGCGTCCTGATTACCGCCGGCATCAGGCGTTGCCGGTGTCCGAAGTCCATCTGGCCGAGTAGGTCTGCGGCAGCAGGCTGAGGCTGCCCACCAGCTGTTCCACCCGTTCGTCTTCCTGGCGCATGGAATAGACCACCGCGGTCACTTCGGAGCGGCCACCGTCGCGCTGCTGGCTTTCCACGCCGCGCAGGCGCAGGCTGTGCTTGCCCAGGGCGTTCAGCAGTTCCGCCCGCACCAGAGCTTCGTCCGTGGAGGCGCAGGTCAAGGCGATGTTGTAGTAGCGCTCTTCGGTTTCCGCTTCGGGCACGTAGCGGTCCACCAGCCTGGCGCCACGCCGCAGCAGCACATTGGTAACCAGGATCAGCGCCGTCACCGCACTGGCTTCGGCCAGGAAACCGTAGCCAGCCAGCACGCCCACGGCGCCGGTGGCCCAGATGGTGGCCGCCGCGCTCAGGCCGCGTATGGTCAGGCCGTCGCGCATGATCAAGCCCGCGCCCAGAAAGCCGATGCCGGTCACGACCTGGCTGCCCAGGCGCATGTCGTTGCTGGCGTCCAGCAGCGCGGGCAAGGCGGTATAGGCGGCCGCGCCCAGCGAGACCAGCGCATGCGTCACCACGCCTGCGTAATTCTGGCGCCATTGGCGCTCGACGCCGACGGCGGCGCCCAGCAGCATGGCCAGCGCAAGGTTGATGGCAATCGTAAATTCGTTCATGGGACTGATCGGGCTTCTTCTGAGCCCGGCCCGGCAACATGCCGGGAACAACAAGCGGGACTCGGCCCCATTATCGCCCGGCCGCGAGAGCGGGGGCTTCGATGCTGGTCGCGGACATTGCGCAACCGCATTGCGCGGCGATGCCGCGGCCATGAAACGGCCGGGCCGCGCCCGGGATGCAATCCCGGCGCGGCCCGGCCAAGCGCCTGTGCTAGGCGCGTTCTTGAGCCGGGTCGCTGACCAGCCGGTAGGCGATGGCGCCGACGATAGCGCCAACGATCGGCGCGACCCAGAACAGCCACAGCTGCTCCAACGCCCAGCCGCCCACGAACAGCGCGGGACCTGTGGAACGGGCCGGGTTGACCGAGGTGTTGGTCACCGGAATGCTGATCAGGTGGATGAGCGTCAGCGCCAGTCCGATCGGGATCGCCGCGAAACCGGCGGGCGCGCGCTTGCTGGTGGCGCCCAGGATCACGAAGATGAAGCCTGCGGTCAGCACGATTTCCGTCACCAGGGCGGACACCATTGAGTACTTGCCCGGCGAATAGGCGTCGTAGCCGTTGGCCGCGAAATGGCTGCCCTTCAGATCGAAACCCAGCTTGCCGCTCGCGATGCAGGCCAGTACGGCCGCCGCCACGATCGCGCCCAGGACCTGGGCAATAACGTAAGGCAGGATTTCCTTCGCGGGAAAACGTCCGCCCGCCACCAGGCCGACCGTGACAGCCGGGTTGAAATGCCCGCCCGAGATATGGCCCACCGCGAAGGCCATGGTCAGCACCGTCAGGCCGAAGGCCAGCGCCACGCCCGCGAAACCGATGCCCAGCCCGGGGAAACCAGCGGCTAGCACCGCCGCGCCGCAGCCCCCCAATACCAACCAGAACGTGCCAAAGAACTCCGCGCCGCAACGCTTAGAAAGCGAATACATTTCGACTCCCCGAAAAACGAAAATGCAACGGTATCGCGGGGTGGGGACGGCGACTTTAAAGCAATGTAAATCTTGACAATTCTTGAGCGTAGCCGGACGCGGACACCCCTGCCGCAACCACGGTAACGTCACGGGGAGGGATCGGGGATCGCCCGAACCGGCTAGACGGAAAGACCCAGGCCGAACAGGTCCGGAAGATGGCTGCGATACCGAAGGCGCCTGCGACGCAAGGCCTGCGCCGCGGCAACGTATGCGCCTAGCCGTGCACGGGCGTGCAAAGCTCCACCAGCGTGCCGTCCGGACAACGCACATACGACACGACCTGCCCCCAGGGCCTGGGCGCGGGCGCGCTCATTTCCGTCGCGCCGGCCGCTAGCGCGCGGGCGTGCGCGGCGGCAACGTCGTCCGTCACGAAAGCCACTTCCATACCCAAAGGCTCGGCCGAAGCGGAAGCTGCCACGTGGCCGCCATGGAAATTCGCCTCGCCGAGTTCATGCGCGGCGAACGACAGTGTGGTCTCGCCAGTTTCCAGTTCGCCGTAGGTCTGGGATTCATGCAGGAAGCGCCTGGCGAATCCGAACGCCTGTTCAAAAAAGGACAGCGATGCGGCGACGTCGGGCACATAGATGATGGTGTATCCGAATTTCATGGTTTCTCCTGGTCGTGGGGATGGGCACCCTGCCCGTGCGTGCGCGGGGACGGGAGGCAGCCGAGGGCATGTTCAGATTGAACCAGATAACTGTTTATTTATCCAGTATTTCATGGAGCGCACATATACCGGGCGACCGGTCCCCATCCTAGGCCGCGCGCTCTTCCAGCCCGCTGCTGGACCAGCGGTCCACGTCGCGGATCAGATACAGCAGGAATTTGGTGTATGCCACGTCCAGCGCCAGCATCCAGGCGGATTTGTCCTGGCGGGCGCAGGAAGCGCGGATGGCGCAATCCAACGTCTCGGCCAGGTGGCTGATCGTGGCGCCGGACATCCGGAAGCAGATCGGCGCCAGGCAGGAGTGTCTGTGGGCATGCCGTAGCGCGCTGTCGCGCGCCTGCGTCGTGGCTTGGGCGTTGGCTACGTCGCGCAGCAAGCGGTTCAGGATTTCGCACCAGTCGGCCAGCAGCTCATGCACGGCTCACCTCTCAGGGAACACGTCTGGGTCAGGAAGAAGGAGTACTAGGCGGCGGCGTGCAGCACCGTCACCAGCACGGTGGCATCGCGCACACCCAGCAATGCGTGCGGCTCGTGGGCAGCCAGCGCCATGAGCTGGTCTTCGCGCAATTGGCGGATGCCATCGCGCGATGTCACGCTCACCTCGCCGGTGATGCACTGGATGGTGATTTCGCCCGCCACGGCGTGCTGCGGGAGGCCCTTGCCCGCTGGCAGCACCAATTGCAGCAATTGCATGTGCGCGGTCTTTATCAGACTGACGCTGACGGCCTCCCCGTGTTCGCGATGCGGGGTGCGCAGATCGATGACATCCAGAAATGCAGCATGCTTGAGCGCCATGGGAGGCTCTCCTTATCTTGCTGTTTTGGGTGCTGTGTTTGATGCGGCCGAGGCGCCGTATGGAAGGCTGTCTGCCGCGCCGCCTGCTGAGAAGCTTTTACCGCGCCTATCGGCAAGCCTTTGCCGAAGAGCGCGAAGATATATCAAAAATGTGCTTTCAGCACGGGAGGTTATCCCTAAGCGCGAAACCCGTGCCGGCAAAAGAAAAGCCCCCGGCACGGATGCCGAGGGCTTTCAGGGCGCTGTTGGCGACATGCCAGATCAGTACCCAAATAGGGTTGGTGCGAAGGAGGGGACAGCGAAATCTAGGATCGGTGCGGTTCCCTGGCGATCTGGCGTAGCTTTGGCGTGCGCGCTGGCGGAATCCGTCCGAGATTTCCCCCATCCGCGCGACGCCGCGGCGCCGGCCCGGTAGATTGCCAGCATGGAACCCTGGCCCTACGACGAATACTTCACCTTGGCGCAATTCGACGCCTTACCCATCGCTCAGCAGCGCCTGATCGTTTTGATCGTCCGCGCGCTGGTCTACTACCTTGAGCGCTTCCCGGACGAAGCCGCGGCCCTGGACTGATCCTATACTGGCCCTTCCGATGGGAGGGACCATGTGCAGCCACTATCAGACCCTGAAGGATGCCGAGCACCTGCTGAAGAAATTCGGCATGCCTGAGAAGCCGAAGGCCATGGGCAAGTACGACATGTGGCCGAAGTATCAGGGGCTGTTCGTGCGGCGGCCACCCGAGCATGACGCCGGCGACGAGGCAGTGCCCGAGCGCGAGGCGGTCGTGGGCCGCTGGGGCCTGATCAGCGCCATGACCAAGGCGGATGGCCTGGACAAGGCCGGCAAGCTGTCCACCTTCAACGCTCGCAGCGAGACGGCGGCCAAGTCGTTCACGTTCGGCAACGCTTGGCGCCGCGGCCAGCACTGCATCATCCCGGCCGACGCGATATTCGAGCCCGACTGGCGGTCGGGCGCCGCGGTGGCTACCCGGTTCACGCGAGCTGACGGCGCGCCGCTGGGCATCGCCGGCTTGTGGGACCGCTACCGGGATGCCGCCGGCCAGTGGCAGGAGAGCTACACCATGCTCACCATCAACGCCGACCAGGACCCGCTCTTCCAGAACTACCACCAGGCCGGCAAGGAAAAGCGCATGGTGGTGATCCTGCCGGAAGGCGCCTACCAGGACTGGCTCACCGCGCCGGTCGCCGACACCCGTGATTTCCTGGTGCCCTACCCGGCCGACCGGCTGGTGGCCACGCCAGCCCAACTATAGCCCTTTACGAACCAGAACAGTAACCATGAGACCCACCCTAGATCCTAGCCTGGCCGAACCCGCAGCGCAGTTCCTGCTGCGCTTTTCCCGTCTCGAATTTGCGTTGAAAGAAAACAGGTATTTCACGACCGGTTCGTACAACTCGGCTCAGGTGGATTGGAAGGAGTTCTACAAGAAACACCGCGACACCTATCGCCCCTGCCCCGCAGGAGCCGACCTCACCTCGCTGGCCCCGCTTCAACAAATTGTGAACGAGCACGGAGAATTAGATTGGGCCGCAAGACTCGATCTGGCTGAGAGACCGGAGCTAGTTAGGGATTGCGAACTACTCAAGACCGTCCGCAACAATCTCTTTCACGGCGGTAAGCACGGAGATCCTCAGGTGCGCACCGCAGAGCTTCTACAGGTATGCATCACACTGATGGATCAGATTGGCGAGCAATTCTTTCCATCGGACTACGCTGGAATTTATTGACCAACTAGTCAGATTCCAGCGGAGGATCGCGTCTGTTGACCCCTATTAGCGACGGAATATACTGGATGCCTGACCAGTGTTTTCCGCCATGCCGTTCAAAGACCCGCTCACCTTCGCCGACCTCCGGGCCATCCGGGAGCGTCAGCCCTGGAATCCCGACGTGCTCACCCTGCTATGGGAGGTGAAGCGCCTGCGCGCGGCCATGCTGCGCCTGCACCAGGTGTCCTTTGAGCTGAAGCGACCCGCTGGTCTGACGGGCGACATCTACGACGACCTGCTGGCGGGCCTGGCCAAGGAGCCCTGTGTGCTGGAACGCGACCAGATGACGTCCGAGCTGCTGGAATCGCCGCGCAAGCTGCGCAAGGGGATGGCGCCGCGGTAGAAATCGCCTGCGTGTCGCCGAAGCAACACTCCCCCCCTTCCGACAGGGCTTATCGCGAGTTTGTCTGGTAATGCGCACTTTCGTTGGCACAATTAGAGACACCACGCCAAAATCCAGCAGCCTCATGTCACACGATCCAGGATCCCCAATGAGCGACGATCAGGAAAAAAAAGATGTGCCCGCGCAACCCGCTGCGCCTGCACCAGTCGATTGGCTGAAGGGAATCGGGAAGACCGGCGTCACAATTATCGGGAACAATGGAAGAGTAATAAACAGCAATTTTGATGGGTACGATCGAGCTGCGGTCATGGTCGGTGACAACCATCATGCCGACAACATCACCGCGACCGCTCCGCAAGACGCGCACGTCTTTGCTCAACTGGAAAATGCGATTTCCAAATTGAATGCATCGCAAGCGGAAATTGACAGCTTGCTGCGCGCCAGTGCAGAGATGCGTCAGCATGTCGGGAAGCCGACTCTAGCGGAAGCGTACGAACGGTTCATCGGCCTGGCGGCAAACCATATGGCGATTTTGACGCCCCTCCTCAGTTTGCTATCAAAATAGCGGCTGCGACATCGTGCAAGTTGCCTGGGACGACCACAGATATGGCACAGCGCTAAGGCTTCGTCTTGGCCAGCAACTCGGATTTCTTCTGCCCGCCCGCCGTGCTGCCGAAGTAGTACGCAATGATGCTGGTCCAGGCGGTGCCCAGCGAGCCCAGCAGGATGTACAGCGGTTCCTTGCTGGCGGTCGGGATCTCGGCAAAGACCATCACCGACAGCATGCCGAAAAAGCCGGCCGTCACCAGGTAGGCCAGGATGCGCGGCGTCCAGTCCTGGCGTTCGACCTCCCGCTGGCGCGCGCTGGCGCGGTCGTCGGCCTCGATCTTGGCCAGGTCGGCCTCGCTCTTGAAGCCCAGTTCTGCCATGCGCGCGGAGAAGTCCAGTTCGGCCTGCTTGAGCTGCTTCAGGATCTCCGGACTGGCGGTGGACAGCGTCTTGGCAATCTCGGCGTCGGAGGCATTGGCGCCCAGTCCCAGCGCCTCCGTAATCGCTGCAACTGCGCCGCCGGCAAGCGGGCCACCCAAGGCCGTCGCCAGCATCGGCGCCAGGTTGCCCAGCGCGCCCTTCCAGTCGAAATTCATCATGCGTCCTCAGCGGCGTACCGCAAATTGCCGGCCACCCGGCGGGCCCACCCCTTGCCGAACGTCGGCCAGGTGGTCAGCTTTGTGTAGAACTCCAGCCTTTCAGCGTTGAACCGCGCCAGCACGTCCGGTACGGACATGGCGCGCACGACTCCCAGCGTCACCGGGCCGACAACGCCGTCGTCCGCCACATCGACAGCGCGCTGGAGAAAGCGTATGGCCTGGCCGATCCCGTGATTGACCGCGGCGTCGAACAGTTGGAACGCGATCGCGCCGTCGTACTGATCCGCCTTGGCCCGCTCCCAGTACGCCCGCCGATAGATGCCCTTGGCCTGGTCGCGGGTCAAGTCGCGCATGGCGCCGCTGTATCCGGCCTCGCGGGCCGTGCGCAGCGTGATACCCCAGTTCGTCTCACCGCCCGGGTCATCCGGATGGTTCACATAGCCGCCTTCGTGCCCTATGAGGCGGTCGAATGCCTGGTCAAAGTTCATTTCAGGTATTCCTTCAGGTTCTTGATGAGCATCCACGCCAACCCACCCAGCGCGGCCCAGGTGCTGCCTTTGATCAAGTGCGTAATGACCTCGCGGCGGATCTGCTGGCGCTGCTCTTCGCGCTCGATGATCAACTCGTGGTAACGGCGATGGCCGTCGTAGTCCCCGCCAGGGAAGCCGGTTTTCACGCTGGCCGACACTGCCAGCATCTCCTTTTGCAGGGCGTCGAATTTCGCGTCGGTTTCTCGGCGCGCGTCCGCCTGCATCTCGTGGAGTGCGACCAGGATCGCCTTCGCGTCCTGGCTCAAGCCCGGGGCTTCAACAGTCACCCTCGTCCCCTATAGACGTAAAAAAGCCCCAGCAAAGGGGCACGATGCGAGTCCGGTAATCGATCGCCGGCTATTTCTGGCTGGCGAGGAGGAAAAGGTCATCAAGCTGCGCATCCGTGCCGCCGACTTGCGCCCACATGGCGCGCAGGAATGCGCTGGAGCGCTCGTACACCGGGGAGTTGAATTCGATCTCGGCCTTGCGCTTTTCGACGGGATCCGCGATGCCTTGGATCAGCGCCTCCACGTCCGCCAGCTTGCCGACTTCCAGCATGGCCAGATTCGCCTGGCGCCACGACACCGACGTCGGGATGGCCAGCTTCGCGACGTGCTCAGCGTAGGCCGCCTGCGTCGCCGAGTTGTTCCACACCGCCATGATTTCCTCGAAGGTCGGCTGCTCTATGTCGTCAAAGCTCCATTTGGCGACATACGCGTCGTCGATCTGCGCATCCCCGCGCATCGGCATCAAGACGATATATTTCCGGCCATGGTCATACATGGAGATCTGCGGATAGATCCGCTGGATGCAGAAAATCATTTGTTCGTGAGAAATCATTGCTCCCCCTAGATCATCTTCAGAGAAATGCCGCGAAGGTAGACGATCGCGGAATTGTTCACCCGACGCATCCCGATCATCACAAACGGGTTCGGGAAGTCCACCTGGCTCGGCTCCACCAACTGGATAAAGTAGGTCGGGCCGGCCTCAACGATCGCCCCATCGTGCTGCACAAGGGCGCCCTTCGTCGCCTTCGTACTGGGATCGAAATTCCCGGAATGCCACAACGCGCCCCGATACACTCCATCTGCCGCAGCTTGAAAGAACGATCCGTCCCAGGTCACGGTGACAGGTGTTGCGTTTGCCGCAGACACATAGTTCCCGGTTGCCTGCTTCCCGTTCAGCCCAGCATCCAGCTGAGCCTTGGTCACGACGTGAGCCGGGGCCGTGGCAGCCTTCGCCTCCAGATTCTTCGGCAATCCCGAGGCATCCAGGATCTTCACTGCCGTTGGGTCGGCTCGCGATAGCAGAATTTGCGCCGCGTCTGCCCCGCTTACCGCAAGCGAAATGACCGCATCGCCTACCGTGGTGCTTGCGGTACCCGCGATGATGGCCGCATTCGAAAAGCCGGACTGGTTGTCTTTGTAGACGGAGACCTGACCATTGATGAGGCCGCCCGTCGTCGGATACGCCCGCTTGAACAACTCAGATTCGATCACCCAGGCCGTGTTCGCATCATTGCGGCGCTTCAAGACCTGGTTTGCGGTATCAGCCCAGCAGCTGTACGGCCACGCCAACGCTGCCGGATCGTTGGGTCCTGAAAAATCGGTGGCTATCGTCTGAAGGGCCCTATTGATCGCGGGAATCGCGACGTTGCCGGGCAACGGCGGCGTGGTGGGAATCTGCGAGTTATCTTGCATGTCAAAACCCCTGTGCAATCCAGTTAATCTTTCGCCCCACCGCCGTGGAGCCGTTAAAAATCATGACGTCGAAGCCCGTCGCGCCGGCCGTCGCGTCCTGCACGACCGCGCGATCACCGTTTTGACTATCCAGAATGGTGATCTGCAGGTTTGGCCGTGCATGAAAGGGCTTGGGATACGTGACCCGCATACCCGCGACCGGGACAGAGACAGACTCCGCTCGCTGCAAAAGATCAGGCACGTCTATCGTCCAAACGAAATGCCTGACGAACGGCAAGATACGTGCGTTCGAAGTGGCGAAGTACAGCCGAACATCGAAGTAGCGCGCATTGATCAGCCCTGGAACGAAGTCCACCCACTCCGACCACTGCCCTGCCACCTGAGCACTTCGAATCTGCGGGCGAACAGTGATGGCCTGTCGGGCTGAGCCATTGAGCAGGTCTTCCGCCGCCAGCCAGTCCGGGATCGTCAGTAGGTCATCATCTTGGCTGATGGCCAGATAATCGATGCTGAAATCAAGGCGGACAGGCGTCACGTACCCGATGTCGACTTGGTCCGAAACCGCATTCGTGTAGATCCCATCTGACGCCACCCCGCCAAGCCACAGCAAATCAGACTCGGCGAACAGGTCCGGGCTCGCCAGCACATCGCCCAGCGCCGCGAGCGTCAGTTGGTTCTCGTACACCACCGCGCCGCCGGATACCGTGCCGGTCCAGTCAGGAGCTTCGTCTTGCGTCAGCAGGACATTCCTGACCAGCACCGCGCCGGAAACCGTTATGCCGGCCGCTGGCCCGAAAACGACCTGGCCATTTGATAGCCTGAATCTGGCCGCTACCCAGTAGCTGCCATTGCCCACCGCTAGCATCTCTTGTGCGCGCGTTGAGCCAACGATCCGGGAATTCGACCAGGAATCGCCAATCCTGACCTCGTAGTCCGGATCACGAACGTCGGATACCTTGCGCCAGCTGAGCACCGTCAGCCCGTCACGGAACACCGTTGTCAAACCCTCAACGGGCGGAAGTGGCGCATTCAGCCCTTGGACGACGTAGGTAGTCTCGCGCGGCGTCCCCGTCCCTGTTGGGCCGTTCGGCGTCACCGTGGCGGTGATCACGTCGCCCGTCCGAACCAACAGATCCGTCGAGCGCCCCTCGATGTCCTGCGCCAGGCGCTGAACTCCGTTCACGAAAACCACCGCAAGAACGGGCATTTCTCGCGACAGCGCCCAAGTAAGCGTCACGCGAATCTGATCGCTGCTGGCATTGACGATGGCCTCCGTCGCGCTGATCGAGAACACCACCCCTACCAGCAGCGCCCCGTCTCTCGGCGGAGTATAGGCATATGGGTTGTCCTCGCAGGCGTAATACTCCGGGTCGTCATCAACGGCCTCAAATCGCAGTCCGTCGCCCGCCGGCGAGACGCCGGACACCTTGAATCGACGTCCCGGCGTCGCGATCGGATCGAACTGCCACGCCCAGTCGAACGGCGCGCACTCTTCAAAGCCGGCCGCGCCCGGCATCGGGAAACCATCCAGCGGCGAGATGATTGTCAGCTCATCAACATCACCAACAGCGGACACGACGGTAACCGTCTTCATGTTGCCGTCCGGATCGCGGAGCATCGCAATGCCGTTGCCGTCGCTGGGCACCTTGTTCTGCAGCTTTATCGTGGTGCCGCCACTACCGGGCATCATGCGCCCCGAGTATCCCCACACCGTCAAATCGTGTGAGAACGACACCACGTCGCCGCGGGTGCACACCATCCCCTCGATGTCGGTTTCCCAGGAAATCTGCCGCCGCCGCCACACCTGACTTGCCGCCAGAAGATTCGCTTCCCGGCCGGCCATGTCAGCGTACACACAGCCATCCAGGTCGAGCTGCAAGGGATTGTTCGTGGCAACCACGCCAGGCACCTTGGCGCGCACCTCGTCCATCACCCAGCCCGAGTCCTTATTAATGAAGTTCGCAACAATCTCGTCAACGGTGCCTTCGTTGATGTATGCCACCTTGAAGGACCCGGCGCGGACATTGAACGGGCCGAACATCGCAGTGACAGGGGTGTCCGCCGCGTCCCATATGACACCAAGCTTCCCAGTCTGGTAGGTCATCGAGGCACGCCCGGCGCGCGCGATCATCTGAAGCACAGACGCCGTGCTCATCTTGCGGTCTAGCACGTAGTCAAACGTGAGCCTATTGGTGTGGCACCACAAACCCCAGGCCTTGATGGCCTCGATGTCAATCTGGGCATCGCTCATGCCACCGCCGTAGATTCGATGCCCATCCGTGTCCAACTTCCCGCGAGCGAACCACAGGAACCACCACGCGGGGTTGCTCGTCGGGGCCCACTGCCAGTCGGAACCGGTCCAGATCGAGCACCACGCGGTTGCAATGGCACTGAACTCGTCAACCGCTCCGTTGAGCTGTGCCGAAGCCTGGATGCGCAAGGCCACACGCAGCTGGCCCGAGTAATCCGCCGTGTCGGTCTGATAGCACAGTATCTGGCTGATCGCCGTCTGGTTCGATTCTCGGCTGCTCTGTATGTCCGCGGTCACCTTCCAGGCGCGCACCTCGTACATGCCAACAGGTACATCCCAAGAAATCGTTTTCCGCGTCGGCTCTTGCCTGCCCCCAGTGACGCGCACACCAGGGGTCGTGCTGTAGCCGAGCAATGGATCAGGCGCGATTCCGGCCCAGGGCTGCCCGACCTGGAAAGGGTGTGGCTTCCAACGCCAAACGCCCATCACCGGAGGCACAACGGTCACGCCCGCGTCGCCACCGCCGAAGCTGTAGCCAGGCTTGATGACAAATGTTTCACCGTCCGTATGGTCTGCGGAATTGGTCGATCCGAACCCGATCTGCTGCTCCCGCGTGTATGCCTCACCGGCTTCGCCGCCGCCTGTTCCGGACACGATCTGCATCTTCGCCCAATAGTGGGTCGCGTAGCTCGCATCATTGAGCAGCCCAATATCTACCCACGCGCCACCGACCGGACGGTACTGCAGCCGAAGTTCAACAGTCCGCGACTCCATGGAGCCAGAATCGTTCACGTAGAACAACTGGGACGCCACCTCGACGGAAATGTGCGTGACATCTTTCGGGGTCGTGCGGGTATTGACCACGCCAGCCTGCAGGGTGAACCCCTGCAACGTGTCCACGTTGCCGGGGAACATGGTCAAGCCCCCGCTATTGGGATCAGAAGACTGCATCTGGACCCCTTGAAAACTCAGGACTGGCGTCTCGCCAATCTTGTAATCGTTCAAAGAGACAGAATTCAGCTGCAAACCAAAGTGGAAGATCTGATTCAGAAACTGAGTGTCCCCGACGTACTGGGAGTATGGCTTCGCGCCAATGTCTGCAACTACTTTGTGTTGCCCAAAAACGATTGCCATCGGCTCCCAAGGGCGTGCGCGATTGCGTCCTCCTTGGATGGCATAGGTGGGGCTGCTTTCGTATTTTTGCCCACTGCCCAGCTTGGCGGCTGTCGGCGTCGGCATCGGCAGCAACGTATTCACCAACAGCGATCCGCCGATCATCACAGCAGCCGACAACAAAGCGCCACCCATTGTGCCGGCGCCCACTCCCCAAGCTACTGGGGCCAGGTACGGGGCAACAATGGACGCAGCAATGACGGCAATCATTGCAACGGTGCGCAGTACCTTATTGCCGCCACCACCACCCTCTCCTCGCGCTCGGATCACAACCTGATCGCCATTGCGCGGGATAAGCCTCTGCCAGATCCCAATGGGCACCGGCCGCCCGTTGTGCCAGACATTGACCACGCGCGACGGCAACGCGACGCCCAGACGCTCGCAGTACCGCCCCAGGGTTTCACCGGGCAAGAAAGGAGCGCAAAACGCGTCTCGGCCTGTGGATGCAACGAAGGGGTTGCGAACGACCAGCAGCGACGGAGTCTCCGACGTCGTCTCAGGCTTCTTTTCTACGATTTCCACCGGTAGAACCCTTCAATCTTGTAATCGATCATCGTCATGAAGCGCAGGCGTTGACGGATGACAGCCCCAAAGGTTTTGTCAGCGTGCAGTACCCACCACTCTCCGGCCAACCGACACATGACACCGATGTGAAAAAGGTCACCGCGCGACAGCAAAAGCACAGGATGGCCTTCGACGGGCTCATCCACTCGCTCGGCAAAGTCGGCTTTCACGCGTGCAATCTGCGCTGCTTGCGCTCGCAGGGTCTCTTCGTGTGAGCCTGGAATGTCGGCACTGATCCCTAGTGTCTCCCGCGCAACCAGTGCCGCAAGCGCTGCGCAGTCGCCGGTTTCCGGCACATAGGGCAGGTTCAGATAATTATCGGACCAATGCATCAGAAAACCCCTGGAGTCGTCGTCGGGTCATACCGCACCGTGACCGCCGACTGCATGAGCGTGTTCTTGAATCCCAAGTCCCCGGACACGCGGTAATTGGTGATCGACAGGCCGGTCAAGTCCATCGTCATGTCAAACTCCAGATTCGAGGGATTCGAACGCAGAACCATGATCAGCCGGCATTTCGCCCCAGCGCCTCCCTGGCTGACCTCCAGCCACTGCGTCAGTTCGCGTCCAATGTTGTCGACCTCAAGCCGAGCACCTGAAACCTGACCTGCTTTGTCGTCAGGGATCGACCAATCGAAACGACAGGCGTTGAACAAGTGCCCCTCGACCACGATATCCGCCGTGTCATTCGCGAAACGCGCCGGAACTGCAAGGTCTCTATGCACTATCTCAACCAATTCGATCAACGGCTCATCGGCGCTGGTCGCGTTGATATTGCGTTTTGCCTGGGAGGAAAAATTGCGCGCCATGTCAGCCTACCGTCTCGATTTGAGCGGATGCCCGCCACACTCTCCCGGGACTGGACCACGAGATCTTCCCGGACACGAAGCGGGCCTGCTTCGTCACAGAGTCGAGCGGATCGACCCAGCCAAACCAACCAGTTCCGCCATTCAGATCCGACTTCATCCACAAGTCGAAGGCATTCTTCCGTGCCAAGGTTTCAACATGAACCGTCACGGCCCGCGTAACGATAGGCGTGGTCCACTGTGGCCGTTGCTTTGCGATGCCACCGTCCATGTCGGTACGTAGCACGCCGTAATCAGGCTCTTCGCTGAACCCCTCAAGCAGGATCTTTGCGTAGCTCGGAAATGTCGCCGGCATCTCAGGCCCCCACCACACCACGAACCGCATCCGCCGAACGGCCGTTCTTCCGCATGTCCTCGACCATAATGCTGATCACCTCTCCACGGATATCCACGCTTCGCTGCACGCCGGATATCCGTTGAGGCGTTCCGTTGTTGATGATCTCGACGCGCGCATTTCCGCCAGTCGCAGCGGGAACAGCACTCCCGGGGCCGACATAGCCGCCGTCGGCATAGCCGCGTAGTCGCGATAGAAATCCCACCCCGAGACGGCGGGTCGAATCTGCGTCGAAAACGTACTCTCCCTTGTGGACTACACCGGCGGGTTCAAGCCTACCTCCCGGCCCTGTGTAGCCCCCGTCATCGAAAAACATCAACCCATCTCCCGCTGCTCCTACTTGCGAGGCCGTGGCTACCGGACCAGATCCGCCGCCACCACCAAACAACCCACTGATCGCGCTCCCAATCAAGCCGCCCACCTGCCCCGATCTACCGAAATCGCCAAACAGAGCCTCGGCAAAGTTTGCGGACGCGGCGTTCGCCAACATCTTGGTGATCATTTTGGTGAAGTCCGAGCCGATGTTGTCAAAGTTGCCGCTGAGTGCACTTTCGAGCGTGGTGCCCATAGAGTCTTGAATGTTGTGAGCCGCCTGCACCGCAAATTCGGACATCCCGCTCGCGGTGTCGCCGAACTTTTCGTCCAGCCTGCCGATCGCATCTTGATACTCACCAGCGGTCAACACACCGTTTTGCAGACCCTCGGTCAGCAGCGTGAGCCGCGCCAGGTATTCGTTGCTCTTCGCGGCATCGGGGTACAGGTCACCAAGCAATTTCGCAAGCGAGCCTGCGCGCTTTTGCGACTCTTCATATGCCTTGGCTTGGTCATTGATAAAGTCCAGCGTCTGCGCTGATGCAAGCGCCTCGTCCTGCTGGGCCTGCGTTTTGAATTTCACCGACCCGATGCGAACCTGCTCAAGCAGCTTTTCGTATTCGGTTTCCTTTCCGATCAATGCAATGCGCTGATTCATTTGGTCAATCAGGCGCTGGCCCTGGTCCACCTTCTCCTTGGCACCCGACCCTTTGCCAGACCCGCCGGAACCGCCAGTGACTCTCTGGGCCGGAAGCGTCGGGATATCGCGACCCGTCTCGCCGGTTCCCTGGTAGGCAGCGAACACGTCCCTTTCCTGCGCATTCGCTTTCCGGTCCGAGAACTCGATGCGGTTCTGAAGCTGACGCCGCTTCGCGGCAATGTCAGTGCCCTGGTTCTGCTCTTGGCCGGCCAGCACGCGCCTCTCAAACGCGTCCAGCTCCTCCAACTCCTTGCGATACTTCGCCGCGTTCTCCGCATGGCTGTTGAACGGATTCATCAGTCCATAGGTCGCAAGCGCGTCGGTAAAGCTGCCAGCGGCGCTTAGACCCGACGCGAAGTCACCGATCAAGGTCACCAAGGACCGCGATACATCCGCGAGCCAACCGACAAAGGTGGCAAAGGCCTGCTTGGTTTCCGGTGATCCGAGGACATCCGTCAGGTCATTGATGCTCGCTGTGAGGCCGTTGACACTTCCGTCGTCGCCCGTCATCAGGTCGTCGATCTGGTTCTGCAGCGCCTTGAGTGCACCGCCCAAGGTGTCGCGCGCCGCATCCGCCGCCCCGCCGTAGGAAGACTCCAAGGCGCTCAGCACAATCGCCTGTGCCTCGGCGACCTTACCGGCCTTTTCGAGCTGCTCCACCAGTTTCTTCTGGTCTTCCGTAAACCGGAATCCCTGCTTTGACAGCGAACTGAGGCCCTGGCTGGGAACGTCTAGGGCGCGTCCAACCGTTTCGGCAGCCTGCTCGACCTCGACGCCCATCCGAGCGGCCATGTCGATCGCCGCCTGGAGCGCGCGCGGGAACTCTTCGCCGACAACCCCCGTGTACGAAAGCAAACGCGTCTGCGCGCGATTGATGTCACCTTCGCTGAACACACCGGCGAGGGAGCCGGCCATCTGGTTCAGCTGCGTCTGGGTCCATCCCGCCGCCTCACCCGTGGAGCGCAGCACGGCCGCCAGCTGTGCCTGCTCGTCCTGAGAATTGCGCGTCTCTGTGATGAACTTGGAGAAGATGGTGCCCAGGCCCACGCCAAAAAGCGCGCCGCTCAGGACCCCACCAATGCTTCGGGAAATCGCGTCTGCGGTCTCCTTGGCCTGGCGCTCCATGTCCTTGAACTGCTTCTGCGCCTTTTTCGTCGCCCGGTCCGTGTCGGTTTCGAACGACCCGGTCCGCATCAGCAGGTCGACGACGATGCTGCCGGCTGTTGCCATGTCAGGATTCCTTCAGTTTGCCAAGGCCAAACGCCTTCAGGGTTGCCTCATCGGCGTCTTCTTCTGCCGTCTGGATCGGTCGGGTAAGAAAATCGAGCCCGGCCCTAAGATCGCCGTTCATTGCTGCCGCCGCCAGCGCTGCCGGTCGGTGGAACCGGTGCAGGTCATCGAACGGATGCAACACATAGAAATGCCGCCACCGCTCAAACTCGACCTGCTCCATGGACGCCTTGAGCTCCAACACAGTCCGCCCACCCAGCGCGAGGGCGAGCACGTGCCAAAACCACTCGTCCTGGCCGACCGTCAAGTTTTTTTTTCGACATCCTCCGAGCGCGGCTCGTTCAGGTCCCGGACGACCCCATAGAAGGCGGCCAGCACAACCGGCTTCAGACGGCAGGCGCTCGCCACCGTCAGAACAGGATCGCCGTCTTCGTCGCACAAGCTCGCCGCAACCAGATGCGGGATGGCGGTTTCCCGAACATCCGGGTTGCGCGACGCCGCGGCGGCGAGATGGGCGGAATAGACGGCGCCCGAATAGCGCCGGAAGTGAAAGTCGCGTTCCTTGCCGTCGCCGAGCTTCACCGCCCGGCGGACGACCTCGGGCGACACGAACAGGTCTTCATCCAGATCGCTCATGTTCACGCTGCCTTGTAGAACGGGCGGACCTTGCCAGAGCGCTGCAAGATCACGGTTCCCTTGACGATGTCGTTGGTGGCCACGTCAATATTGACGTCCGCCACGTACGCGTCAAACACGAAGCCGGACCGCGTGGTCATGGGCAGAAAGTCACCGTTCGAATTAAAGGTGGGAGCAGCGGTGCCGTCGGACAGGCCCGTGAGCCACTGTTCCGTCGTGCCGGCGTCCTTCAGATCGAACAGGAGCTGGTGACTGGCGTGCTGGGGGTCGTAGTTGAACGGGACAGTCACCTGGCCAGGATTGCCCAGGCCAGCCACGTACTGACGATCGTCGATGTCGTCCAGGCACGTGAAGTCGATCTGATCACGCGGGCCACCCAGACCTTGGATGCCGGTCGGGCACTTCATCTTGAGCGCAGTCTGGCCGTTCGAATTCGGGATACGCAGGAAAAGGTGCGTGCCTTGGCTTTTGATTCCCATGGATAGCTCCAAAAAAATAGCCCGCATGTGCGGGCTTTCGGGTTCTCTCTACCGGCTACTGCCGGCGGTGGATGAAATCAGCGCGAAAACTGATGCGGAAGAGCTTGGTGTTCTGTTCTCGCGCCGCGAACATCACGGCGTTCACCACGCCTGCTGCATCCAATGCGGCGCGCACTGCGCGGGCCAGCTCTTTGGACTGCGCCTCGACCGCCGCGTAAACGTCGATCTGGACCTCATCTAGGTCGTCTTCCGGCGCGCCAGAGAGCTGCACATACGGATCGTCGGCCACGGTCTGCCAGACCACATAGGGCGCCGGCTGATCGGCCGGGGCAATGCCGCTGCCCCATATTCCTGACGGTCCAACAATGGCCAAAACCGAAGGCGTCGACAACACCTCTTCAACAGGAGCGAACATCAGCGCCCTCCACCATTCTTCGCAATACGTTTCACCGTGCTGTCGATCCGCTTCAGCAAGTCCGTCCGGATCGTCTCGATCACCGCCGCCCCGTGCTGGGAGACTGCCGGGCGTAACCATGGCGTGGCTTGCTGCTGGCTCGATCCCCACTCCAGGAGCTGTGCGCTCTTTCGTACGGTGGGCACCTTGCCGTCTCGCTCCGGATTGCGGCCCGGATACGCTTTGCGCTTCACCCTCACCAGGTAGCGCTCGCCTTTCCCGCTCGAGAGAGGCTTGCCGCGCGACGCGATCAGATTCTTTTCAAGCAGCCCCGTGGATTGGCCGCCGTCGCGCGCGATAACTTCCCGCAGGTTTGCCTCGGCGGCGTCCCGCAACTGGCGGGCACCGCGCCGGAGAGCGTTCTTCACAGGCCCACCCTTTTTGGAGACGATCTCCGGCGGCAGCGCCTTCAAAGTCGCGAGGACGTCGTCTAGGCCCTTAAGCTGCATCTCCATCTTCATCGAGGCTGCTCCCTATCGATGGCGGCACCTCGGTGAGATTGCCGTCCAGATCCGTCATGGGTTCGGCATCGCCGTCTTCGTCCAGCGCCTCTACCAGCACAAAGAACTGCTTGGTGAGCGTGTCCATCTGCGACTGGAGGGCCGTGATTGCAGCCTCGATGCGGTTCAGCTGGTTTTGCTTCAAGATTCAAACCCCTCTTCCCTTGTCTGCAACCGCCCGGAAGCGCCATTCCTGGCGCGCCGTACGGTCGGTTTCGACGGATTCAATACGGTATGCCCGGCCGTTCCAGACAATGCGGCAACGCCCAAGACGCTCGTCCGATATCGGAAACCAACGAATCGCCACCCGCGCGACGCCGGACTCCTGGGGCGCACCAGAGGCGATCACCTCGCGGCCGGGTCCCGTGAGCACCTCGGCCGGGACAGCGTCAAAGACCGTGTCCGAATCGAGCGCGAGCGCCTGCCACGTCTCAACGCGTCCATCGGGCCCCTTGACCGTGCTCAGCTCCTCGATGGCTACACGATGCCGCAAGCGATAGGCCAGCATTCAGACCCCCATTCCGAGCCGGCGCGGGCTCAGCTTGACTTCGGCGGCAGCGCGCAACTTCGGCACGTCGTCGGGCGGAGCCTGATATACAGCCTGCATCAGGAGCATGACTCCCAGGACGACATCGCCCGGAACCGCCGGCTCCGAGCTGGGCGGACTGTTGGAATCGCCCTCGGCATACCAAGGACCGCGCAAGTCGGGACGGTTCATGTAACCCGCCGCCTCGGCTTCCGCGCCGTCCAGCAACACCTGCAACTTCACATCGTCAAAGTCGTGCGTGACGTCCAGGAGCGCCTTCGCGATCGCGAGATCAATGACGCTCATAGGAGATCCAGGTGTCGTGGACGTGGACGATCTGCGCGCCGGCGGCGCACAGCTCATTCAAGGTTTCGGTCACTTGCACTTCCCGCCGGCAGTTGTCGTCGTGGAAAACAATGATGCCGCCCGGTCGGACAAGGGCGCGCGCAAGGCGGTAGTCGTTCATCACGCCTTCGCGTGAGTGATCCGCGTCGATGAAAATTGCGTCCGCGCTCGGCAAGTCCGCGACGGCCAGGTCAAAGCTGCCTCGCTTGCGGAGGACCAGTTCGAAGCGGGGATTTTCCTTCACCAGGCCCCCGGGCTGCTTCGGTACCTCGTTGCGCTGCACGGGCATCAGCGTTCGGTACCCGGGCAGGACGTCGACGCCGACGTACCGGCTCACCGTCGGCAGGTTGCGCAACACCGCAGCCGGCGTCCGTCCGGCGTTGACGCCGAATTCGATGACAACCCGCGGCGAGACCGATTCGAAAAGATGCAGCAACACGGCCAGCTCGCCGGGGTTGAAGTACTCCGGCGGCAAACCCGCCACGTCATACTGGCGCGGCGAGATTTTCTCGGACGGCCGAAGTCTTGCAGTGTTCATCCAGAAACTCCCTCATGCGCTCATGCGCGGCTGCCAGGTCCATCCGCTTATCGCAGTTGTGGACGTGGCTGAAACATTGGCATGGCCGGATGGGGTCCAGGCCGAGGTATGGCGAGAAAGCAGCCCCCGCCGAAAACGAGGCCGACGACTCATAGCCCCCGAAGACCGAAACCACGGGAGCGCCCACCGCCTGGGCCAAAATCACGGCAAACCCCGGCGCGGTATAGACCGCCGCTGCCAGGGAGAACAGCCCCGCCATAACCTCGACGTCCAATTCGCCGGCGTGAAGCGAAACATCCGCCGGCAAAGCATCGCCGGACAACCATTCCTTGCCTGGCTCCAGGTCTGCCAGGCTCACCACGAAGAAGCGATCGCGGATGACTTCGAACAGCTCCCGGTAAACGCTGGAGTCCGGGTTCCGGTTGCGGCACCCACCCCATTCTTTGCGCTCGACCAGGGGCCGCACGATCAAAATGGGGCGATCAGCCCCCCACTTTCTCGTCAGCGCCTCGGCGCGTTCGATCCATTCGCGTTTCACCGGGAGTCGGAAATCGCCCGGTTCGACGGCGCACTGAGCAGCCATTGCCGCCAGCACAGACCCATGCTTGCGAACCGCTTCCGGCGGATACCTGACCTCTAAGGATCTCGCTCCCGCAGGCACGGGCGTAACGCTGTACCGCGAGGCCTCACGCTGCGCATTCTTCGCTTGCGTCCGCAGGCGCGATCCCTTGCCGACCATCTTCAGGCCGTCCAGGTCGTGATACAGGCAAGGCCATGGCGTTTCGAGCCAGACATCCCATTCCCTGAGCAGCTCTCGCACGACGGCGCGCTGGTGGAGGTTGTCACCCAGGCCGTGCATGCCGTTGACGAGCAGCGGCGGCTTGCTGACCTCGCATTCCGCGAGAGCCTGACTCAGCTCCTGCCGCGGGAAGCATTCCAGCGCAGTCGCCCGGCTGGCGTTCACCACGCGCACAGCGCTAAGCCGGCGCGCGAGATCCGCGAACTGGGCGGGCCACTTCGCAACGCTTCCTGCATTTCCAAGCCCATCTCCGTGATCCGGGTGCCAATGGGCATGGCCGCCCGTCAGTTGCGCGTCATATCCCAGCAGGATCACGCGCTCGGCTCCTCGCATCGCGGAAAGGGCAACCGCTCCAGCCCCGGAGTTCAGCTCTGCCCGAAGCTCCAGGCACCGGGTTACGCCGGCAATTCCGCCGTGCGGGGCGACTTTCTCACCCGTGAACAACTGCTGCGCTTCGGCGCCGTACACCATCCACCAATCCCGATCCATCGCATACAGCACATCCGCCCAGGGCGCCGCCCGGAACGACGTGTTTGTTACGACAACAGATCTGCCTGCTCCACGTGACCGCCAGAGGCGGACCGCTTCACAGTCGTCCGCCGTGAGACTCGGACCGCTGGCGATGCAGACGACGGTATGCCAGCGGCCGGCGAAGGGTCCCGATCTTCACCCTCAATTCGAACGAGCGATTTGCGTTGCAGCGCAGCGGCGATCTGCTCCGATACCCAGAAGCTATCGCCCTTGCGTCTGACAACGTCGTGATCAAACGATTGCAGCGCAATCACTTTCTTCATTGCAGGTTTCCTGTGCGGGCGGCAGACACCGGCCAGCCGCCCCTTGCCGCTTACGAGTTCGTCAGACCTTGGAAGTCACCCTTGACGAACGCCGAGGGACGATAGACCGTCAGTGCCGCGCGCTCTTCGCACAGAATCGTGGCCATGTTCTTGACGAAATTGTCCCGGTCTTCGAAAGAGATCTGGACGCTGACGTCTTCACGGTCCCAACCCTGCGCGGCCAGGCCGCCACCGAATGCGCCCACCAGGAAGTCATCCTGATCCATGGCCTGGGTCGGTACGACGTTGCGGCCCCACAGGCCCGGCAGCGTCTGCGCACGCGGGTTCGAGAACAGGTACTCGTTCGTGGTGGTCTTGGTCAACTCGATCGCGGCCCAGTCCAGCGGGCTGAGCACGATGGCGTCGGCGAAGTACTCGGACAGCTCGACCTGCAGAAGCGCCAAGCGCAGACGGTCGATACGCGTTTCCGCCTGAACCGTAACCCCCGGGTTGGCGTAGGCCGTGGCCTGGGTATAAATCCCATGCATGTTCAGGCCGGTGCCACTACCCTTCAGGAGCTGGATTTCCTCCTTCAGCTTCAGGCCGTAGCGCAGGCGACCGTCGATATAGCTTTGCAGCTGCGGGACGTCGGCCAGCACCTGCTTGGACGCCGGGATCCAGTGAGCGATCGTGACGACCGGCGCCGAGTCGGGTTCGAACGTGATGTTGGACTGCGGCTTCGGGTTCGTCGGGTTTTCGGAGACCGGACCGGCATTGTTCGTGAAGACCAGTTCGCGCGCATATTCGATGCTGTTGGACTGGGTGCGGCCCCACAGCAGCAGGTCGCGAATGGTCAGACGGCGCAGGGCCGGGCCCTGGATACCGGGCAGGCGATCGGGAATCACAAGGTCGCCGGCAGACCCGGGGCCGCTGGTGATGGCGGCCTGCACCGGCATGCGGAACGAACCGCGCGGATTCTTGCAATACGCCGCGTAGTCTTCCGATGCGGTCACCTGTTCGCCCATCGAAGTCGGCTCAGCGGCCTGGCCGCCACCGTTCTGGACCTTTGCCAGCAGCTGTTCGGCCGTCGCCAACCGCGCCTGCAGTTCGCCTTGCGTCGTCAGCAGCTTGTCGACGTTCTCGCGCGTTTCAGCCGACAGCTTCTGATGCGCCTTGATTTCCTTTTCCGCTGACTCGGCCTGGGCCTTGAGCTGGGTGCCAATCTCTTTGAGACTGGCGTT
Source organism: Achromobacter sp. SD115 (assembly GCF_017355315.1). Taxonomy (NCBI): domain Bacteria; kingdom Pseudomonadati; phylum Pseudomonadota; class Betaproteobacteria; order Burkholderiales; family Alcaligenaceae; genus Achromobacter; species Achromobacter sp. SD115. Next base: position 403,659 of record NZ_JADIJM010000001.1, read on the forward strand.
GATGCTTTCGATATCCTTTTCGGGATGGGACATGATCACCTCGGTTTGAGAATGTTGGTGAGGGATGCCGCCGTAGCGGCAATGGAGCTGAATGCAGCCGAATCGCTCAGGCCGCGCTCGGTGGCATCACGCGCACCGCTGCCAGCCGAATCGCTCAGGCTGGACTTGAATTCTTGAATCAGGCGTTGAGCCTCACTGCGCGGTAGGCCAGCGGCGCGAATCGCCGCTTCTATCCGCCGGACCGCGCTAGCAGACGCCTTCGCGTCGCCCTTGCCGACTTGGTCGGAGGCGAGCAGCTCGTCCGCATAGCCTTCCTCGACCGCTCGGCTGCCGGCGATCCAGGTCTCGCCATCCATCTGCCGCTGGACCTCTGCGAGGTCTTTGCCGGTGCGCGACACATAGATATCGGCCATCGCCGCGTCGAAGGGCTCCATCCAGTCAGCGATTTCCCGTAGGTCGTGGCGATTGCCCGCCGCCATCACCCACGAGTTATGGACCATGAAGAACCCTGCGCGCGCGATCTGGATGGTGTCGCCGGCCATCGCAATGACCGACGCCGCGGACGCCGCCAGACCGAGCACCTTCACCGTGACTTCGCCCTTGTGCTCGCGCAGCAGGTTGTAAATTGCAAAGCCTTCGAAAACATCGCCGCCCGGGCTATTCACATGAACCGTCACGGGGCCAGAGCCCAAGTTACGCAACGCCGCCGAAACCCGCTTGGCCGTAACACCTTCACCGGTCCACCAGTCGTAACCAATGACGTCGTACACGCTGATGGTCCGCTCATCAGCGTCGTCCTCGACGGCGGCGCGGATGCTGGTATCCCACCGCTCAAACGCACGCGGGACGACATTGCTGGTGACTGCGGCGCAGGGGCGGTTCTCCGGCGCGCGCGGAAGGGCTTTGACACTCATGGTGGGAATCCTTAAATGGTGGTGCTGGAATCGCCGTCATCCAGCCAGGCGCGAAACGCTGCCCGCATTTCCTGGCCGGAGTTCACTGCGCCGAGGGAGTCCAAAGGTGCCATGGCGGACTGCACGGTCAGGACATCTGCATTGCCGCCACGCGGCTCACGGTCCTCAAGCTCGCGCACTTCGTCGCGGGTGAAGATGCCGTTGTTGACCATTGCCGCGTAGAAGGCCGAGCGGGCGCCACTATCTGCGCGCAGCAAGCCTTCAACGGCAAACTTGGGGTAGAACCGACCCCGGTCCGCCGGCGAGAGCAAATCCTTGACGATGTACTGCTCAATGCGGCGCAACCAGGGCGCCAGTGTGAATGTCAGAAATCCGATCATCTGGCTTTCGATGCCATTGCCCCAACTGGTCGACTTCTCGGTATGTCCGACCATCCACGGCGGGACTCGGAACCAGCGACATATGTCCTCGACCGAGAACCCTCGAGACTCAAGCAATTGCGCGTCGGCCGGGTTAATTCCGATCGTGCCCACTTCCATATCCGCTTCAAGAATCGCTGGACGGCCAGCATTCACAGCACCCGACAGCCGGTTCTCGATGAACTCGCGGGCATCCTTCCGCTGCTCCGGCTTTAGCACTTTGGGATACTTGAACCAGGTTGTAGGCATCAGACCGCGGCTGAAGGTCCCAGACGCTGCGGAGTCCGTCGCCAGAGCGGCGCCGAAAACATTGGCGCCATACCGCATCACAGAGACACCGTTCACACCGTCCAAAGACCATCCAGGGACAGTCCAGATGCGACTTGCAGGGATCTCCCTCTGGCGCCCCTCGTCGTCCGTGTACCGATATCGCTTGGTCCCGTTCGCGGCCCGGGAAATAACCAGACGTCCTGGATATAGGAACTGCAGGCCCACGAGCCGGCCGCCGACCATCAGCTTTTCACACCGGGCCGAGCCGCGAAGCAGCATGGCCGCCACTACGGCTTCCCAGTGAACGGAGGAAACCGTGTCGCTGTTCGGCTGGACGCCGATGATGAAGTCCAGCGGGTGCTGCGCGGCCGGCCGACGTCCGGAGGCCGCCTTCTCATACATGCCCAGTGGCAGCGTGGCGATGGTCTCCGATATCAGCCGGGCACATGCCCACACTGAGGACAGCGTTAAGACGGTCTGTTCGGTGACTGCCTGGCCGGAGCTCGATGACGATCCAAACCGCGCCCACGCCTCCGTATCCGTCAGGTCGAATGGCCCCCCGAGCCAGTTCAGGACAGCGGCCCGAACGCGCCCGATTTTCTTGGTATTTGGCTTCATCCCACCACCGGATTGTTGAGGAATTCAGAAAGATCCGGCGCGCCATCCTCATTCAGCGCTCGGCTCATTGCCTGGGTCATGGAGATGACCCCGTCGATCTTGTTTTCGGGCTTTTCCTTGGTCGGATGCTTGAGCCCGGAGAACTTCGAGAGCCGCATCACCACATTGCTCACCATCCATGCCATGACCGGATTCGCGTCGTGGATCAGATCGCCCGTCAGAACAAGGTTTTCGATCGCCACCAGCGGCAGCGTGAAGCGGGCGGACGTCTGCGGCATCTCGACCATCAGAAGCCCGTCTTCCTCCTGCAGCTTTGCCGCGAAGTACGCGGCGAACTTCGGGTCGTAGACCACCTCTCGGAGGTTCAGTTTTCGGGCGAACTCCTTGAGATCGCTGCGGATAAAGTCGAAGTCCGTCGCATTTCCCGGCGTCACAACCAGATGCCCGGCTTCGGCCCAGCCAAAAAAGTGCCGGTTTTCGGGCGCGTTGACCTGCTCCTCGTTGAGATAGAACCGGTGGAAAACGTAGTACTGCCCGTGCCGCCTCACCACCATCGTCAAGGCCGCGATGTCACTCTTCTCGGCCAGGTCCAACCCTGCCCAGCAGTCTTCGCCTGCGAATTCGTCCAGGCTCAGCCCTTCTCGGCCACACTGGCGCCACGGCTCTGCACCGATCCAGCGCGAACCACCTCGCACCCAAATGTTCAGGCGCTTGGTGAGGACGTTCGGCAACTCCTGCGGCTGACGCTTGGCGCGCTCGACCACCGCCCGCAGTTGCGGCTCATAGACTGATACGCCCAAATTTGGGTTCGCCTTGGCCCACTCAATCGGATCGTCCCACTTGTCCGGCTCGTCCACGGTGTAGATGACGGCCAGCAGTTCGTCATCCTCAAGCACCCCTTCGAGCACCTTCTCCGCATACTCATGCTGCGAGTATCCGAACGAGGACAGGTCAAAGCCCGCCGTGGTGATCTGCCAGATCATGGGCTGCAGTCGGGCACCCATACCCGACTTGATCACGTCATAAATCTCCCGCGTCGGGTGCGCGTGAACCTCGTCCAGGATCGCCCCGTGGGGATTCAGGCCGTCCAGGCTCTTGGCGTCCCGTCCCAGAGGCAGGAAAACATCGGCGCGCCCGGGGCGGGTGTCATACAGCTCATTGAGGCGCACCCCAATGCTGCGCCGTAGGGTGGGCGACGCCTGGACCATCCGCACAGCCTCGGCGTGCGTGATCTTGGCTTGATCCATCTTGGTCGCCGCGCTGTACACCTCGGCACCGCCCTCCCCGTCGAACGTGAAGAGGTAGAGGCCGATCCCGGACAGCTTGGTCGACTTACCATTCTTGCGCGGGACTTCCTCCCAGACCTCGCGGAACCGGCGCGTTCCATCGGTGCGCATCCAGCCGAAGGCGAGCGCTACCCAGAACTGCTGCCACGGTGCAAGCTCGAAAGGCTGGCCCGCCCATTCCCCCTTCGAATGCCGCAGGAAGAGGAACGACTCAAGGGCGTGCTGCGCGAGGGCCTCGGAGAACCACAGGCCGCGCTCGGCGCCCGTCTCCAGGTCGCGGTAGTGTCGCTCCACCGCCAGCCTGATCCAGCGGCACACAACGATGTCGCCCGCCATCACGCCCCGGCCGTACGCGTCCCAGTCAAACGACCTGACCAGCTCGCGCCTTTTGGACGCGCTCATACCGCCCTCATGCCGGCCGCGATCTTGCGCTGCCGGTGCTGCTCCACGGGGTCATCCTCAAACAGCGAGCCCTGGCCGCCGCCGGCGGCAACGGCGGTCGCCTTCTGGAACGAGGGGATCGTGAGCGCGGCCTCAGGCAACCACTGGAGCAGCTCCTTTTTCAACTTGCTCGCGACGTGGAATATCTGGTGCGGCTGCACATAACCGTTTGGCGTCGTCACCATGTAGTCACCGCCGTGTGCCGCTGCGTAGTCGCTCAGTTGCTTTTCGGCAGCCACCCATCGGCTGAAGGTGCGGCAAATGACGGCGAGGACCAGCGCATCAGTACGATGGATCAGACCGACGTCAAGCAGCGCCTGCGTCACGTGGTTCCAGACCTTACGCTCCGCTGCGGTAAGCGTCATCGGCGCGGTCGGAATCTCAGCCGGCAACGCAGGTGGCGCGGACGCACCGATCCCAACTCCGCCACCGACATTCGGAACGGGTTTGAGCTGATGCGTCATGGTCCTGAGGAGGCCCCTTTTTGACCCCCCCCCTATAGAAAAATCCGGCGCGTGAAAAAAAAGACGGAGCGGCCGGTTTCCGCTTCGACCCCCTTGAACTTTCTACCCACCCCCCGCCTCGTCGGAGGGCGCTACCACCTCCGCCTGAGGTTCCTTCTCCATTCCCGAATCGCCTGCCGGCCCGGACACTTCAGCCACCACGCTGCCTTCGATGACCGCGAGGCACTCGATCTTCGCGCGCCAGAGGTCGCCCGCTTCAGCTACCAGTTCAATCCTCTGGACGCCACCGATCGGCACTCCGTCGGGTGTGAAGACCTTCGTGCCTCGCGTCGGAGTTGCCTTTCCACCGATGCTGTCAGGGAAAACGATTGTGAGTCGATTGCTCATCTGAACCTTCCAAGATATCGGCCCTGAGCCCTCTGCCGCTCTGCCAGACTCTTTTCGTCGTGGCACTCGTCGCACAGGCCCTGCTCGTTGTCAGGACCGTCCGCCCCTCCTTCGAAGAGCGGCACGATGTGGTCGCGTTGTGTGGCGAGGCGAACCCGACCATGTTCCAGGCACTTTACGCAGAGCGGCTCTCGAGCGAATAGCTCGGCGCGCATGCGCTGGAGCCGCCTGCCGGTGATGCGCTTTGTCGAGCCACCCCGCTTTTCGCTCCAGCCCGCCGTCCGGTGCCTGTCGCAGTAGCCGGACCCGTCGTAGACGAGTGCGGAGCAACCAGCGTGCTTGCACGGCTTGGGAGCGGCTTGAACCATATGTGAATGCCCTGTCGGGATTACGGCGCGGGCCACGCCGAGGAGTAGTGGCGATGTCGGCGCCAGCCGATCCCGACTACGGTTGCAACAACAGCCCCGAGAGCACAAACAAAAGAGCCCTGGCGACTGGCGCTCAGGGCTCTTAGGTTGCGGGCTCCGCAGGAATGTACCGGATTATGCACCCTCATGTATAAGTTGCAAAAATTCCTCGCTCCTTGATTTCCTCGCCCCTCTGGCGGCGCGCATCCAGCCAGGCGCTCACGCGGCGATCGGCATTGCACAGGCGGTTGTGTAGGGTGGCCCGCGTGCAGCCCAATGTGGCGGCGATCTCCTGCATACCTCCCTCCCATCGGTAGGCAGCTTTCACCGCGGTCTTGAGTTCGGCCGGCAACTGGGCGATCGCGCGGTCGATCTCCAACGCACCCGCATCAAACGCAGGATCAGAGTTCCGCCATCCCGCGCGCACGTCTGCGGTCTGGTCAACGCGGTTCGGATCATAGGTCCGGGGCATGCCGCCACCGCCTCCGCTCAAGGTCCACATCGCCCAGGCCTCGAATCGCTTATGCACCCATTGAATGCGATCCATCAGCCCACCTTCCTCGTCCGATCGCGATCGTCAATCGCCTGCAAAATCCGCGCCTTGTACGCATGGTGGGTCTCTCCCAGACGGGCGGTGTCGATTTGCAGTTGGCGCGCCATGCTGTCCATGCCTGACCAACTGGCCATCCAACCTGGCGCCGCCGCTTGCTGGCCCTGAGATGCCTGCGACGGCTTCGGCTGCGGCATCACGATTTCGTCATCCCACCTCGCGCCGTTCAACCACGTCGCCGGATGGGGGATGTGCTCACGCTCGCGGGCCGCCGCATTCCAGTACTCGACATGACGGGGGAGAGCCTCCAAGGCGGCCGACTTTTCCTCCGGCTTGAGCTTGGCCCACGCCTTTTCGGCGTCGCGCTTGGCCACTCTTCGCGGCCATTTCGCCCAGAACTCGGGGAAACTTGGAGTTTGCTGCGGCGATCGCGCGGAATTCTCTGTAGGAACGAGCTTTAGTACGTTCATGTTGCACCTCTACCTATGACACCTGCTGACTGTTGAAGGACATTGCTGAATAGGTGGGATCGGTGCGATGGGCAGAGCTCCCCCTACCCACCGCGCTCAACCGTTTGCATTGCCGAACTGGAGCCGACCGTATGCATCAGGGCCCACAGGCGGATGTACGCCCCTGTGATCGGCCAGACTGTTGGCGTCCGTACAGACACCCCTTCCGCGCTCTAGCCTTTCGCACCCACGCTGCTCCCTGGATTCGGTTTGGAGCCATGTCGGAGGGGTAACCGCGTATTCAGCCTCTTCCCCCCTCCCTGTAAGAACTCAGGGCGGCGCTCTCCCGCTTTGCAGGTGAATGATTTCGCCATGACGCCAAAACGGCTGGCGGGCAGGATCAGGCATCCCATCCGCATTCAGGCGCGAAGGATGGTTGCGGGGAAGCTGCATCAAGTAGGTGAATGGCTTGGACGTGGTCGTGTCGAACACAACCAGGATCTCGTGGTCGGGATAGGCCTTCGCGGCTTCGTGGAATCCACTTGTCCGCAACAACTCCTCGCGCGTGAAGCTTCTCCCCTGGCCGAACAAAAAAGTCTGGGGGCACGAGGAGCGCTGCCACGCATCCGGCACCGGCGCTCGACCGACGTCGGGCGCCTCCCGGGTGCGGCGGTAAGATGCTTGGACGGACGCGCGCCCGAACAGGTCGCGCGTCATGCAGTTGCTCCAACCGGCAAGACGAACCAGGACGGAGCGCCGACATTCGGCTCGGGACTGGTTGAAGCGCCATACACCGACACCCGTCTATGAGCGCCCGGTATCCGCACATGCCTCACCACGCGTATGACGCCGGCCGCGGCCAAGCGGCTGCACGTGTACTTCGCAACCATCACGGAAAGCTGTAGCTCTTCGGCCACCTGCCCCGCAGTCAAGGGATCGGTAGTCAATAACGCGAGTACTTGCGCCGAGACTGGGCCCAATGACCCAGCCGGCCGTCCACGCCTGGTGCGCCGCTGGATCATTCCTCGTCTCCGAGGGCTCCAAGGGTCAGCCCCTCGTCTCCCGCTCGTCTCACGTTTCGGACGAGCCGGAGCAGCATGCGAATCTCGGCATACGCTTGAGCCTCGATCTGGCCAGCTTCCCGACGCGTGATGCGACGGTCTCTAAGCGCTCCGGCCAACATGCCGGACAGAATCCCGCCTTGCTCAGAAAGCGTGAACCCCTTCTCCATGATCGCCGTGATCTCGCAGGGCCATCTCCCGCCAGGCGGCGGGGCGTCAAGCTCGATGGCCGCCAGCTCGAACTGCGAAGCCAGAGCGGCAATCCAGCCTGTGGCGCGATCCCGCGTCACAACGTGGCGGCGCAAATACTCGGTGATGAGCTCCGCATCTTCAATTGCCAGACGCTCAGCAGGATCCGACCCGTCTAGCTTCTTGTAGAGGGTCTTGGGCGAAATCTTTCGGTCTCTGAATTCGGCAGCCCAGGCGCAAAAGCCGCTGACCCCGTCAGGGGCCGCGCGAAGCGCGTTGTAGATCGACCCGCGCCAATGCGAGTCTGCATAGTGCTTGGTCATAGCGACCTCCCGAAAATGGGGCGCGATTCTCGTAGATGCCAGGTTGCGGCGCACATACCATGCACACTCCACCTCAACCCTGGAATCGAGCCATGACGGACGCCATTACCGAAACAGAACGCCTCTTGATCCAAGCGCAGGACATCGCGACGCGCCGCCTTGAAAACGCGAGCGAGCGAGCGGTGCTTGAAATCTTTGATGAGCTGCGCGCCGAACGGGACCGCATGGCGTGGGCCACCGATGGGCGCGAGAGCGCGACGGTGCATTGACCGATGACGGCGCATAACTGGCGAGAACCCCATCCTGCGGCTACGATCGGCGTTGCCCGGGATGCCCGGGCGTGGGTACCAACCACTACCAACTTTCCCCACAGGAGGGGTTCTCATGGAAGTAAGGCAATACACTCGCGCACGCGAAGTGCTGTTCAAGGTGCTAGAAACGCAACCGAACTTGTTCGGACCTCGGCAACCTTCGGCCCACGAAGGAAAACTGTTGGCCGAAACGGTCTGGGCCTTCATAGAAGAGTTCTCGAAGAATTTCGAACAGAAGGTGAAGGGCTCGCCGGAGTAATTCCGTTAAGCACCAACCACGCAAGAACGCCCGCCTCGGCGACGACGCGGGCAGCTTTCAACGCACCCTCCTGGGCTGCCGGGTTGTCACGCATGGCTGGCCTCCTGCTGGTCGGCCAGCTCGGGCTCGCGAAGCCATTCATGCGCCAGCAGCACGCTTGGCGGGATGCCACGACGCTTCCAATTACTAACGCGCTGAACGGCCCCCGGCTGATCCGCGATACCGAGACGTTCGGCAACCTTAGTAGGGCCGCCAAAGGCATCAATACGCGCCGCGTCCTGATGAAGTTCTTCCATTCGCTTCTCCATTTGGCCTTGATTAAACACCATGTTTAATTCAAAGGTCAACACAGCGTGTATCAACAACACGTTTATCGCGGCAACAATTGCCTCCATGAAGCAAATGCACGAACAGATGGCGAGGATCTACGAGGCTGCCCGAGCTTCGGGAATGCTCATGAGCGGCCCAGAGCAGGCGAATCTGGCGCGGCTGTTGAACGTCGCCCAGCAGAATGTCAATAATTGGGAGCGCCGCGGGCCATCGAAGGAAGGCATGTTGGCTGCCCAAAACGTGTTGGGCGTAAATGCGACCTGGGTAATGACTGGCAAAGGCACCATGTTCACAGCCGGCGCGACCGCGAAGGCGCCGGCTACGTCCGAATCGGCAAAGTCGCAGCCCTGGCCTTTTCGATCAATCACTGAGGAAGACGTACGTGGACTGCCTCCAGCGCAGTTGAATGCGCTGGACGGCGCGATTGCTCTGGCCATCGCTCAACTGAAAATCGGCATTCAGGTCTCGCATCCGGCGCCACTGGCACCGCCGGCCGTGCTGTCACTGCGCACGTATAAACCCGGCGGCTTGGTCGACATGGACCATGCTGACGACGCCTTTCCCATGCGGATCCAAGGACTCCCCCCTGCCCCGTGGGAAGGCGGAAATACAACGCACCAGGCAGAAACCAATCCCAAGGTCCGGATTAGCACCCAGACTGGAGTGGTGGCCAATGTCGGCCCAGGCGAGCCATATGCAGCGAATGACAAGTTCGAAAAGGTGCCGGAGATGGCTGACGTTCGCTTGGCCGCCGGCGACGGCATTGAGAACCACCTTGAAGAACAGACCGGTGTGATGCACTTCCGTCGTTCGTTCCTGCGCGCGGTGGGCGCGGATGCCGGGAAGGCTCGAGTCGTCTACGCCAAGGGCGACAGCATGGAACCCATCATTCGTGATGGGGCCGCCCTACTGGTGGTTCCAAATGAAGACCTGACCGTGCGCGATCTAGCTGCGGGCGGCGTCTACGCCATCAACTACGACGGCAAGATGATCGTGAAGACGGTGACGCGTGATCGACTGACGAAACAATGGGTCGCGCGCTCGTTCAACCCGGGGTATCCGGACATCCCGCTTGAGAACGGTACGCCGGTGCGGGTGCTGGGACAGGTTGTCTGGGCTGGCGCCAGGCTGCGGGATGACGAGGCGGGGCAGTGGATTCGCTCGTAGATTCGTGCAGTAGCCCGCATTGCCTTTTCGAAGACCTGCACCAGCATGGGTAAACCTGATGTTTGACCATGAGATTTCATATACGCCTGACGAACGGGCGCAACGACTCGAGGACTCTCTGGCCGAGTCACGCCGGCAGTCCAATGAATTGCTGCGCGCCATAAGCGTAAGGCTGACGATTATCTGCCTGTTGCTCGCCGGCATACTCGGGTACTTGATGCAGAAATGAACGCTCCAACTTCGACGCCTGCAGGGTACAGGCTTACAATCTGCAATCTATTGGATGCCTAGGGAACCGAAGATGAAGCGCCTACTCGTCGCCGCAATATCAGCCTCTGCTCTGCTGGCTGGGTGTGCAACGAAGCAACCGCAGTTAACTCGAGCGGAATACTTAGAAGTCACCCAACGAACTTACGAAGGCAAATCTGCCGACGACGTGTTCAATGCGGCGGAGAAGCTGTTGCGCTTGGCAGACGGGGACGATTTCCGATTCTTCCATGATGACAATTCTATGAGCGCAACTCGGTCATGGAGTATCTATCTAGTCTTGGCTGCAACCATGGGAACGGATACGTGGACTGTTCGAGCCAAGGAATTGGAAAGCTCGGTGCGCGTGTCGGCGGCACTCAATACTTCTGCCGGATCTGTGCTCCCAATGCCCACAACGGGTGGGGACATGTCTGCCGGCAGCACGCCAGGCATGGGCGGGAATGTACCCGGTACCGCCATCTATGACGTCTTCTGGGCTCGAATGGACTACTTGCTCGGGAAATCAGATAAATGGATGACATGTGAAGAATCGAACCGCCGGGTTTCCATGGGTGCAGTATGGGGACCGAATGAGGCTCTTTGTAATGGCTTCAACATCAAGGATGATCTTCCATCCGAACTTGTAGGAAAGATCGAGAAGCGAAAACCGTCTGAGACGTTCGTCGGTCGCTGATCTCCATAATCTCAATTCACAGCCCGCCTTGAGCGGGCTTTTTCTTTGCCTTTTATAAACACGGCGTTGACCAAATGAATAAACATGGTGTTTAATAACTCCAACGCCTCACCACTCAAGCAATCGAGCACCGGGGCTCGTTCTTTGACAACTTGGGATTCAGGAGAGGGCGCGGCATAGCCTCCGCCCTTGGCCTCGTCGGACCGCCGACGCTCGTGCCATCCGCAGCATCACCGAGCTGGGCACGTAAAGCCTGCTTGCGCCCTCCCCTGAATCTCCAGTTGTCGAAGCCAACGCACTCACCACCCGGTGAGCAACAGGGAGAACAGCAATGCAAGTCGAGCAATCAGTCCTGAGCGTCCTCAGCGCCGCGCAGGCGACCGGGAATGCTGTGGTTCTGACCGGGCAGTTGGACCGGAAGTTGTACGAGAAGACCAACAAGGTGCTGGAGGCTGCCGGCGGCAAGTGGAACCGCAAAGCTCGCGCCCACGTCTTCGATGGCGACGCTGCCGACCGCCTGGACCAGATCATTTTGACCGGGCATGTCGAAGTGCCCAAGGACGAGTTCAACTTCTTTCCGACTCCCCCAGAAGTTGTCAGCGTCTTGCTTGACCTCGCTGACCTTCAACCCGGCATGACCGTTTTGGAGCCCAGCGCTGGGCAAGGCGCCATTGCAAAGGCTTGCGCAGAGGCAGGCGCGCACGTCGATTGCATAGAACTGATGGCGGCCAACGCTCAGATCTTGCGCGCCGACGAACGCCTCTGCGTGCGCGAGGCGGACTTCATGTCGATTCCGGTGATTCAGGGCTACGACCGCGTGGTGATGAATCCGCCGTTCTTGAAGCAGGCCGACATCAAGCACGTCACGCATGCCCACCAATTCCTAAAGCCAAGCGGTCTGCTGGTTGCCGTGATGAGCGCCGGTGTCACCTTCCGTGAAAACAGGCTGACCAACGACTTTCGCGCTTTGGTAGAGCAGCACGGTGGCGGCATCACGCCGCTGCCGGATGCCTCGTTCAAGGCGTCCGGGACGATGGTCAACACCGTCGTCGTCACGATCCCCGCTTAAACCACCCCGCCCCGGGTGCCGGGGCTAGGAGACATCCATGAAAAGCGCTTCCCTATGCATCGCAGCCGCGCTTGCGACGCTCGTCGCAGTCGCGGCCCTGTTCGGCTGGGCCCAAGTGATCGCCCGCAATGATCACCGCCTGTTCAAGGCCGATGACGAAAAGCGTACCCGCATGCTCGCCCGCAGCTGCGGCTATCGCGGGCAACTGTGGCAAGACCCGCTCACGCGCCAATTCGCGTGCCTGTACGTCAACCCCAACGGCGAAGCGCTGGTGCAGAACATCCCGGACGCCCCGCTGCTGATCGTTCAACGCTAAGGAGCCCACACATGGCCCGGGAATTCACACGCGAGCAGGTGCTGGCCGCAGTTGCGAAGCTGGGTCGACGGGTTCGCGACATTGACGTGCTGATGCGCAACCGCGCGCTGTGCATTTCGATCCTCAATTCTGCCGAAGTGCCGCCACCGAGCCGCGTCGTCCACCTGCGCCCGAAACATGACTGGCGAGCGCGGGCCGCGGGCGACGCCGAATAGCCAGTTTCCCAACCGCACCTAAAGGAGTGCCATGTCCACCAACTCCATCGAAGAAACCCTTCGACACCTGCGAGGCGGCTATCTGCTGTCCGAGCTGCAAGAGCAGCTCGCGAAGGTAGTGCAGGCCGTCGACGTGACCGGAAAAGCCGGAAAGCTGACGATCCAGTTGACGGTGAAGAAAGTGAGCCGTTCCGGCGCACTGGAGATCCTCGACAAGATCACGAGCGTCGCGCCCGAGGAAGCCCCGCTCACCACTCTGATGTATCCCACCCCCGAAGGCCGTCTGGCGCCCAGTGATCCGCGCCAGCAGGCCCTCGACCTCAAGACGCTGCCGAACACGGCCAGCAACCTCACCAACCTGCGCGCCATTGGAGACCAATAACCATGCCCGCAAACACCGCAAATCTGGACGAGCACATCAACATAGCCGAGACGGTCGCCCGCCTCACCCCGAAGCCTTTCGAGCTGGCGAACAGCCCCAACGGCCGACTCTTCGCCGTGCCGGAGGGATACCAGATCCAGGACGATACCGCGCTGCAGAAGCTTCAACTGATGCCCACGCGCAAAAAGGGCGGCGTGCACTTGAAAACGCTCGACAGCTTTTTGCAGTACGTGAATCAGCATCGCCAGCCGCAGTCGCAGATTTACGTCAAAGTCAACGCGAAAAGCGCCGACGCACCGCTGGTTGTCACGGCCGTTCTGAACGATCACGTGCACGGCGACCTGCTGAACCCGGCCGGCTGGTGCGATTTTCGGGCGGTCCTCACGCCTGATTCCAGTCCCGAATGGAAAACGTGGGTCGGCGCCAGCGGCGAGAAGATGAACCAGATGGAGTTCGCGACCTTCATCGAGGACAACATCCACTGCTTCGCGGGCAAGGATATCGAAGGCGGCGAAGGGTTCCCCTCCGGCGGCGAAATGCTCCAGATGGCGCTTGCCTTCGAAGCTTCGTCGGAAAAGCGCGTTCGTTCCGCCGTGCGGCTTCAATCGGGTGGCGTGAACATTGAGCACGTCGATACGGACGATGCGGCCACCGTCACCCGCATGCAAGCATTCGACCGCTTCCGGTTGGGACTCGCGCCATTCTGGCGCGGTGACTCCTACCCCCTGGAGGCGAAGCTGCGCTATCGCAACACGAGCAGCGGCCTGACCCTCTGGTACGACCTGGTGCGCCCCGATCGCGTCGTCGACCATGCAGTCGAAGAAATCCTGGCAAAGATCGCAGCCGGCACCACGATCACGCCGATCTTCGGGGGCATCGTCTGATGAAAAGCCGCAGCGGCCCCTATCTCGTTGTCGGCCTGGCCGGGCACGCCGGCGCAGGCAAAGACACCTGTGCCGACATCCTGGTCAGCGCCCATAGCTTCGCCCGGTTGGCGTTTGCAGACGCGCTACGCGCCGAACTCGCTGCCGCGTTCGGGGTCGATCTGCGGCTTTTCACCGAACGCAGCGCCAAGGAGCGGCCAACCCACGAACTGGCGCTGCATCGTTGTTCAGACCGCGCTTTTGTGGAGCTGATCCGGTCTCTCCCGCTCGGACTGACGCTTGACAGGGCGCTGAGTCCGCGCTGGGCGATGCGCCTATGGGGCACCGAGTACCGGCGCAACCAGTCGGGCAAGGACTACTGGATCTTGCGCGCTCACGAGGCCCTTGAATCGCTGCATAGAGATGGCTGGCGTCGGATTGCGATCACCGACGTGCGCTTCGCCAACGAAGCCGCACTGGTGCATTCGATCGGTGGTGAGGTGTGGCGCGTCGTCAGGCCCACAGCTGACGCCGTCCTGGCGCCGCATGCATCTGAGCAGGACGTGAACAGCCTCCAAAGCGACCGCGTGATCGACAACAGCTCGCATACCACTGCCGCGCTCGCCTACGACGTCCTGTTCGCGTATCACCTCGCCACCCACGCCCACAACGAGATTGCAGCCTGAGCCCGTCGGGCAAGGCGTACGGAGTAGAAGAACTATGGCAAAGAACAGCATCGACGCCTACGGCGCCAGCGGCAAGAGCAACGTCCTGTTTTTCAAGCCGGAAGACCTCACGCTGATCACGGACGCAGATCACCCGCTCTTCGATGAGCGGGTATTCCTGCCGCTGGATGAGGCGATGGTCAGGAATGTAATGGACCTGGGCATCATTCAGCCGATCAGCGTCTGGAAGGACCCCGAGCTTGGAAAAACGTTGGTCGTCGCAGGGCGCCAGCGCGTCAAGCACGCCATTGAAGCGAACCGCCGCCTGGAAGAGCAAGGACTGAAGCCCCTGCAGGTGCCGGGCGTAATCCGCCGCGGCTCTGCCATCAAGATGGCAGGCGCAATGGTGAGCGAAAACGAGATCCGAAAGGCGGACACCCCGCTCGGCCGCGCCAAGAAGATGGCGAACCTTCAGGCGCGTGGCCACGGCGATGACGACCTCGCACTGCTTTTCGGCTGCAACGTGGCGACCGTCCGCAGCACCCTGGCGCTGCTTGAATGCCCCGCCGCTGTCCAGAACGCCATCGAGGCAGGCCAGATCAACATCACGCACGCCAGGGCACTCTCCAAGCTGACGCCGCAAGAGCAGCGCGACAAAGTCACGGAACTCATCGCGGCCGGGCACGGTGCGAAGCCTCGCGAACGCGCCCAGCGGCAAGCACGCCTGATGGGCAACGCACCCCGCATCAAAACTCGCACCCAGATTCTCACCGCGCTGACGGCTGCCGAGGGCGAATACGCCAAGGCGCTGCGCTGGGTACTGGGAACGGACACCGAAGGGAGAACCGCATGAGCAACCCGCATCGCAGGGCTCGCAAGGCCCGGAACAAGCGCTACACCCCGCGCGCTGTCCGCGCACCGATGATCGTCGCGACCGATCTGGTACTTCGGCCAGTGGAGGCAATCATTGACCAAATCAACCGCGACGGCACTGTCCACGCGGACGCGAAGGGCATCCCCCAGTTCCAGGCTGGCGACGGCTGCTGGTACGAAGCCGCCGGCGCGATCGAGGGCGTGATCTGGCATTTCGAAATGTGGTGCGTTCGGCATGGCGAAAGCCTGCCTCTGGACCCGCTGCGCGAGCTGCACATCGCACTCAAGTACATGGTGCCAATTCAGGAGCGCACGCTGCGCAACCTGGGCACCGCAATGCCTGCCCTTCGCCGCGCCATGTCCATGGCCGACCCTGACGACCAAATTGACCTTTTGCGGCAGACACAGATTCGAGCCGAACTGGAGAAACGCGTATGAAATTCGACTCATCCCACGGCTGGGTTGTCCCACGCGCGGATGGCGCCCGCGCCAAGTGCGGCGGCCCCGCCCTCTGCGCCACCTGCAAGACCGAACAGATGCACGAGGCCATGCTTGCTGGCGTCTTCGGCCAGCGTGCCAACCTCACTTCCACCGAGGAAAGCAACATGCCGACCGAGAAAAGCGATCACCGCCGCCCAGCCGGCCCCGCCGAAGCCGAAGCGCTGGCACGACGATTTGTTGGCGAATACCTCACTGCTTGCCGCATGACCGATCGCGAGCAGATGGGCAATTACCTGATGAAGCTGACTAGCGTCGCAGCAGTCCTCATGGCCCAGGCTGAAGGCTCTGCGAATGCGGGTGAGCGCCTGGCCGGCACTGCCGCCTGGGTCCGCAAAACGATGCCGGCCGCGCCGGCGCGACTGGAGCTTGTGCAATGACGATCCGAACCGATGCTGCTCCGGCGGTCATTCAGTCCGTCTTGACCGACGCAGAACGCCATCAGCTGCTGGCGCGGGCGAACTACCCTCACCTTCAGGAAGAGCCTGGCTCCAATCTGGTCAAGATCACCGAGGACATGGTTCGGACCAAGCTGCTCGCCGCTTTGCCGACGGGAGAGGCGCGTGCGGTGCCACCGCACCAGTGGCAGACAACGGTAGCTCAGATGAAGGTTCTGGCCGCAGAACTGAGCCTGGCAGCCGAAACTATGGGCGGAGACGACGAAGAAAGCCGCGACATCGAACTGGTGCTGGCTGTGGCCCCGGCTGCGACCGTGCAAGATGATGACGGTGCGTGGAACGAGCAACCCATCCTGACCGTTCGTCTGGAGGAATATCCCGAGGAAGGCGTCTATCCGGTCGATCCCCGCGACCCGACCGGCGGCCGCATTGATGCTCCCACCCCTCCCGCCACCACCCAGGACGAGCCCATCACCGTATCCCTCGACCCCGACCCTCGCGGCGTCAGCGTAGGCGTATGGCAGGGATCGCACTGCATCTACAAAGGGGCGCATGCGGTGCCGGTTGCACAGGACGATGCTAAGGACGAGCTTGCAACCTTCAGCTTGCCACCAACCTGCATCTTGCACCCTGTGGCGACGGCGTTCTTCACTGAAAAAGGTGAGGTTGCCTACACCGGGATATATGACCGAACGTTGAAAGCGCTGGAAGCCGTGAAGACAACACGCATGGGTATATCGGCAGGTTCGATAGATCTATACATCAAAGC
Source organism: Achromobacter sp. SD115 (assembly GCF_017355315.1). Taxonomy (NCBI): domain Bacteria; kingdom Pseudomonadati; phylum Pseudomonadota; class Betaproteobacteria; order Burkholderiales; family Alcaligenaceae; genus Achromobacter; species Achromobacter sp. SD115. The sequence continues at coordinate 420,495 of NZ_JADIJM010000001.1, forward strand.
GCCTGCGCCCGCTGCTGGCGATGCGCTGCCGACAATCAAGGGCGCCGCGATCACTGGCGGCTATGTCGTCGTGACGCCGGCAGGATGGGGGGAGGACAAGCCCCAAAAGGTGCGCGACGCGATCCTGCGCCTGTTCCCGGTCAACCCGGCGTATACGCCGAATCCGGAAGCCGCCCAGCAGGGCAAAGGGGACGCAGCATGAAGACGATCCAGCTTATCGATGTGGCCCACGTTGAGGCCGCCGCCCAGGAAATGGCGAGGTACGCTGAGTCGTGCCGGCGCGCAGCCAAGGATGTGCCGATCCTGGCCGACATCTACACCGCGCAGGCCCTCTCCGGCGACATGGCGGCGCGCTACCTGCGGACGATCATCGAACGGCATGGGCGCACCGCTTCAGCCTCTCAGCAGCAGGAGGGGTGATGGAACTCGCTCTCGAAGAATCCTACGCCATGGACGATTCCTGCCAGCTCCAATACTGGGCGCGTGGTCACTGGTCCTGGGGCGAATTCGTCACGGCCGTGCAGGACAGGATCGCGCGGGAGGAACGAGACATCCCGAATTGGGTAGTCGTTCAAGCGCCCGTGAAGCAGCTCTACCAGCGCGCCGTCCCTTGCCGCGATTCCATCGTTGGCGATACCCGCTACGTGCATTCGGACAAGCCGGGGCGCGGCGCTACTGCCGTCACCGTCATGGATTTCTGGTTCCCGATGCACGCCTACTTGCCCCCGAAGCCGCAGCCGTACCTGTTTTCCAAGGAAACGACATGACCATCAACACCCCCGCCCAGCGCGAAGCCGCAATTCAGGAAGGAGAGCGTGTCGCGGCGGCCGATGAGTACTTCAAGGCCCGCACGTGGATCATGGACACGAGCGACAACCGGCGCATCTTCGAGGCCGGATTTGACCGAGCCTACGCCCTGCTGTCCAAGCTGCGCGCCCCTGTAGCCGATGAGGCCGCGCTCCAAGTGTGGGCCGATCGCTTCCCGGAGATTTCCGACATGGGCCGCCTGCGCGATGCGTGGCACGATGCGCGTTCGAGCGCCCCTGTAGCCGATGAGCGGGCGGCGTTCAATGCATGGTGGGAGGTAGGCGGCACCCGCGCGAAGCTGGAGAGCTGGAACGCGTGGCAAGCCCGCGCCGCCCTGGCAAGCGCCCCTGTGGCCGATGATTGGAAGACGCAAGATGAGACGCTGGCAGACCGCCTGGACCGAATGGCTTTCGCAAAGCCGACAGGATCGCAAGCCCAAAGCGACTTGCTCGCCGCCGCAACGATCTGGCGAAAACACGTCAGCCGCCCGACGAGCGCCCCTGTAGCCGATGAGCGGGCGGTCGATCCGCGAGACATATTGGGCGATACCGGGCATGCAGAGGTGGATCGGTTGATAGGTCGGCTAACTTCCGCTGATCCTGATTTTGATGACTGCACCGACGCGGCGGCTTTGCTTCGCCGCTTAGTCTTGGAAGAAATCAAAGGCCCCGAAGGTCACGCGACATGGAAGGACGCGGCTGTAGCTGAGCGCGTGACTCGTGTAGCAATGCGCCCTAACGAGGAAATCGTAACGATGGCGCGAGAAGGCCTCGAAGTTTATAGCGGCCCGAACATGAATGAGCACAAGGTATGTGCGGAGATAGTTCGTTTAGCCGAATCATCCCGCGCCGCCCTGTCCGCGCAACCGGGCGCGCAGAAGAAGGAGAACTAAATGGAAGACCGCTTCATCAGCCACAACGAAATCGCTGAGCGTCTGCAGCTGAATCCCGACCATGTCCGGGATCGGCTCACCAAGCGCAAGGATTTTCCCCGGCCGTTCCAATTCGGTGGCGTGCGCCGCTGGAAGGCCGAAGAGGTAGAAGACTGGATCGAGTCGAAGCGACAGGCGCCGGATGGACGCAGGAGCCGTGGCACTTGCTAGTCCTAAACCGTCGGCGGATTTTCCCAGGATACGACCCTTACGCGAATCGCTTCGAGCGCAGCCGATACCTTCGCTGCGATATCTTCCTGGTTCTTTTGGGCTTGCTCGTAGTACCCCATGCCTGGAGCTAGACGATCACCGTACTGATATTGCACACGTTCAAGGTGTGCCGCCTTAAAGACAGCATCGACTGCCTCCCGAATTTCGGAAGGATAGAACGGCAGGAGCTTTTCCTTGCTTTTGTATAGGTCGTACATTTGTTCATGAAGAGCCTTTAGCCTACGCTCCATCCGTTCGGCGTCAGTCTCGCCGGGTACGTGAAAATCCATAACTGGACGAAGCGCCATTGTCGAGTCGCGCACATCAACTAGAAGTGCACTCAGCGCTTTCAGAATCTCGAATTCTTGCTGGTATCTAAAGCCGTACCGCGCCATTTGCGCCGATAGGCTGTGCTTCACCGCTTCCAATTCTTTGGCATGAGCACTTTTTGCAGCCTCGATCTTATTGGTTATCTCGCCAATATCCTGCTTGGTCGCCAAGTTCTTCCCCTTCTCGCTGAAGTAACTGCGCCAGGCGATTCCAAGGCCCACAACAATAGCCGCGCCCAAAAAACTCCCGATTACTGAGTCCCACATCCCAATCTCCTAGTCCAGCTTCCGAGCGATGTCGGACGCACTCTCTCGGTAGTAAATCATCAAGCTGCGCGGATCCCGGTGCCCCACCATCCGCGCCAGCTCCAGAATGCTCAGTTTCTTGGCCAGCCGGGTCAGCGCCGTGGCCCGGGCGTCATGGAATGTGGCGCCCTCCACCTCAGCCAGGGCCTTGGCGTGCCGGAAATAGACGTCGCGCAGGGCACCGGTCAGGGTGAACATGCGTTCCTTGTCCACGCCCTTCAGCGCCTTGAACAGGGCCACCGCCCTCTTTGACAGCGGCACCGCGCGCCGGTCGCCGTTCTTGGTCTGGTCCAACTGGGCCACCTGCTTTTTCAGATCCACCTGGGCGCGTTCCAGGGAGAGCAGTTCTCCCGAGCGCATGGCGGTTTCCAGGGATAGCAGGAAGGCCACGGCCGTCTGGTGGCGCTTGTCCTGAACGGGCTGCCCCTCTTCCCAACCTAGGGCCAGCACAATCCGGTCGATTTCTTCCTGGGTATAAATCCGCTCCCGATGGCGGCCCTTCGACGGCATGGTCAGCGCCAGCCAGGCGTCATCCTTGAGGTTGTGCCATTCCTTTCTGGCGTAGCCCCAGGCGGCCCGCAATAGGGCGATGTCGCGCCGGACGGACGTGGGCTGGACTTCCCCCAGCCGCTTATCGCGCCAGGCCGCCAGGTCGCCTGTGGTCACTGTATGGATGGGCTTGGCGCACAGGGTCGGCTCGTCCTTCAGGAACCGGTCGATTCGGACCCGCTCCCAGCGGTGGCCCTTGTTCTTAGGTGACACCTCGTCGCGGAAGCGCTCCAGGACCTGGGCCAGCGTCTTGACCACGATGCCCCCGACCGCGGCGGTCGAAAGCTCCGTTTCGCGAGCCGCCGCCCACTCTTGGGCCTCTCGTTTGGTGGCGAAACTCTTACTTTCCCGGGCGCCACCCTTGCTGATTTCGGCGCGCCATGTGTCCCCGCGCTTGCGGAAAGTCCCCACTTTTCTACCCCTTTGGCGTAAATCCTGGCGTGGATTTGGCGTAGCAAAGTAGGCGATTTAATGGGGAACTGTCAAAGCTGTTGGCAAAAGAAAACCCCCGAGGCACTCGAATCCTCGGGGGCTGTATGACAATGTTGGCGTAACGCCAAAACAGTGTCAGGCAATACGTGGTGCGAAGGAGGGGACTCGAACCCCTACACCTGTTACGGCGTCAGGACCTAAACCTGGTGCGTCTACCAATTTCGCCACCTTCGCTTTAAGCCAAGCCCGCTATTGTAGCTTGCTTGTTAAAATCTTGCGTCATGAATCCGCGCCTCGATGCCCTACACCCCTATCCGTTCGAAAAACTGCGCGCTTTGCTGGCTTCGGCCAGCCAGCAGCCGGACGGTCTGACGCCCATCAATCTGTCGATCGGCGAGCCCAAACACGCCGCGCCCGAGCGCGTCGCACAGGCCATCCGCGACAGTCTTGCGGGCCTGTCCGTGTACCCGTCCACCAAGGGCGACCCTGCCCTGCGCCGGGCGATCTCGGAGTGGCTGGCGCGGCGCTACAGCATCCCTGCCCCCGATCCGGAAACGCAAGTGTTGCCTGCGCTGGGCTCGCGCGAGGCGCTGTTCGCGTTCACGCAGACCGTCATCGATCCGTCCGCCGGTTCGGTGGTGATCTGCCCCAACCCGTTCTATCAGATCTATGAAGGCGCGGCCCTGCTGGCCGGCGCCACGCCCTACTTCGTCAACGCCGATCCGGTGCGCAATTTCGCCAGCGACTGGAACCAGGTGCCGGACGAGATCTGGAAGAAGACGCGCATGGTGTTCGTCTGCTCGCCGGGGAACCCGGCCGGCAACGTCATGTCGCTGGACGAATGGGAAACGCTGTTCGAACTGTCCGACCGCCACGGCTTCGTGATCGTCTCGGACGAATGCTATTCCGAAATCTACCTGGACGAGGGCAATCCGCCGCTGGGCGGGCTACAGGCGGCGCGCCGCCTGGGCCGCGATACCTACCGCAACCTGGTGGCGTTCTCCAGCCTGTCCAAGCGCTCCAACGTGCCGGGCCTGCGTTCGGGTTTCGTGGCGGGCGATGCCGCACTGATCGGCCGCTTCCTGCTGTATCGCACGTATCATGGCAGTGCCATGAGCCCGATCGTGTCCGCGGCCAGCATCGCGGCCTGGACGGACGAGGCGCACGTGAAGGACAACCGCCGCCTGTACCGCGAAAAATTCGACGCCGTCGTGCCTATCCTGCAGAACGTGCTCGACGTGTCCCGCCCGCAGGCCTCGTTCTATCTGTGGGCGGCCACGCCCGGCTCGGATACGGCCTTCGTGCGCGACCTTTTTGGCCGTACTGGTGTTACCGTGCTGCCGGGCAGCTTCCTGGCGCGCGAGGCGCACGGCGTGAACCCCGGCCAGGGCCGCATCCGCATTGCTTTGGTGGCGCCTTTGGCTGACTGCGTGCAGGCAGCCGAGCGCATCGCCCATTTTGTGCATACTTCCGTTTGATCAACCTTTTAAGAGCTGAGCCGCTATGACTCTCGACCTGCAGACCACCATCGAAAAAGCCTGGGACGACCGGGCCAACCTGTCGCCGACCGACGCCAGCGCCGAAGTGCGCGAAGCGGTCGAGCGCACCATCGACGGCCTGGATCTGGGCCGCTTGCGCGTGGCCGAGAAAATCAACGACGACTGGGTCGTGCACCAGTGGATCAAGAAGGCCGTGCTGCTGTCGTTCCGCCTGAACGACAACGCCATCATGGGCCAGGCTCCGCTGCAGTTCTACGACAAGGTGCCGCTCAAGTTCTCGGAATACGGCGACAACGCCTTCAAGCAAGGCGGCTACCGCGTGGTGCCGCCGGCCGTGGCCCGCCGCGGCGCCTACCTGGCCCGCAACGTGGTGCTGATGCCCTCCTACGTGAACATCGGCGCCTACGTCGACGAAGGCACCATGGTCGACACCTGGGCCACCGTCGGCTCCTGCGCCCAGATCGGCAAGAACGTGCACCTGTCCGGCGGCGTGGGCATCGGCGGCGTGCTGGAACCGCTGCAAGCCAACCCGACCATCATCGAAGATAACTGCTTCATCGGCGCCCGCTCGGAAGTCGTGGAAGGCGTGATCGTCGAAGAGAACTCGGTGCTGGCCATGGGCGTGTTCCTGTCGCAAAGCACCAAGATCTATGACCGCGCCACCGGCAAGATCACCTATGGCCGCGTGCCCTCGGGTTCGGTCGTGGTGCCGGGCTCGCTGCCTTCCGCCGACGGCTCGCACAGCCTGGCTTGCGCGGTCATCGTCAAGCGCGTCGACGCGCAGACCCGCGCCAAGACCAGCATCAATGATCTGCTGAGGGCCTAATGAGCAATTCAGCCGTACTGGATCTGGTCAAGGACCTGATTGCCCGCCCTTCGGTCACGCCGGCCGATGAAGACTGCCAGGCGACGCTCGCTGCGCGCCTGGAACGCATCGGCTTCACCTGCGAGACCATCGCCCAGGGCGGGGTCACCAATCTGTGGGCGCGGCGCGGCAGCGCGGCGCCGCTGGCCGTGTTCGCCGGTCACACGGACGTGGTGCCTCCGGGTCCGCGCGAGAAGTGGGACAGCGATCCTTTCGTTCCCACCGAGCGCGATGGCTACCTGTACGGCCGCGGGGCGGCCGACATGAAGAGCTCGATCGCCGCCTTCGTGGTGGCGGCCGAGGAATTCGTGGCGGCCCACCCGCAGCATGGCGGCTCGATCGCCCTGCTGATCACCTCCGACGAGGAAGGCCCGTCGATCGACGGCACCGCCATCGTCTGCGACGCGCTGAAGGCGCGCGGTGAACAGATGGACTATTGCATCGTCGGCGAGCCCACTTCGGGCGACGTGCTGGGCGACACCTGCAAGAACGGCCGCCGCGGCTCGCTCTCGGGCAAGCTCACGGTCAAGGGCATCCAGGGCCACGTGGCCTACCCGCATCTGGCGCGCAACCCCGTGCACCAGTTGGCGCCGGCCCTGGCCGACATCGTCAACATCGAATGGGACCAGGGCAACGAGTATTTCCCGCCCACTACGTTCCAGGTGTCCAACCTGAACTCGGGCACTGGCGCCACCAACGTGGTGCCGGGCGAGGCGGTGGCGCTGTTCAACTTCCGCTTCTCGACCGCCAGCACGCCGGAAAGCCTGCAGGCGCGAGTACACGAAGTGCTGGACCGCCATGGCCTGGAGTACACGCTGGACTGGGACCTGGGCGGCGAGCCCTTCCTCACGCCGCGCGGTTCGCTGACGGATGCGCTGGTCTCGGCCATCCGCGACGAAACCGGCGTGACGGCAGAACTCTCCACCACGGGCGGCACGTCCGATGGCCGCTTCATCGCCAAGATCTGCCCGCAGGTCATCGAATTCGGTCCTTGCAATGCCACGATCCACAAGGTCAACGAACGCGTCGAAGTGGCGTCGCTCGATCCGTTGAAAAACATTTATCGGCGCACGCTGGAAAACCTCCTGCTCGCCTAGAAAGAAGTCCCCTATGTACCAATCCGCCCGCCAAGAACTGCTGACCCTGCGCGACCTGATCCGCTATGGCGTATCACGCCTGAACGCCGCCCAGGTGGCGCTGGGGCATGGCAGCGACAACGCCTGGGACGAGGCGGTCTACCTGACGCTGCACGCCTTGCATTTGCCGCTGGATACGCTGGAGCCCTTTCTGGACGCCCGCGTGCTCAGCGAAGAGCGCAACCGCGTGCTCGAACTGATCGACCGTCGCGTGACCGAGCGCCTGCCCGCCGCCTACCTCACCAACGAGGCCTGGCTGCGCGGCCACCGCTTCTACGTGGACCAGCGCGTCATTGTGCCGCGCTCGCCCATCGCGGAATTGCTGGACCAGGGTCTTGCGCCCTGGGTGCAGGATGCGCTGGCGGTCGAGAACGTGCTGGACATGTGCACGGGATCCGGCTGCCTGGCGATCCTGTCGGCACTGGCCTTCCCCTACGCCCACGTCGACGCGGTGGACGTGTCGCCCGACGCGCTGGAAGTGGCGCGTCGCAACGTCGACGACTACGGCCTGACCGACCGCCTGGACCTGCACGCAAGCAATCTGTTCGACAACCTGCCGCCACGCCAGTACGACGTGATCATCTGCAATCCGCCTTACGTCAACAGCGGCTCGATGGACGCGCTGCCCCAGGAATACCGCCATGAACCGCAGCTGGCCCTGGCCGGCGGCGACGACGGCATGGACCTGGTGCGCCGCATCCTCGAAGCGGCGCCGCGATTCCTGACCCCGGAAGGCGTGCTGGTGCTGGAGATCGGCCACGAACGCGACTTCTTTGAAGCCGCGTTCCCGCAACTGTCGCCCGTGTGGCTGGATACCGAAGAAGCTTCCGACCAGCTTCTGCTGCTTACCCGCGAGCAACTGAGCCTGTGATACGCGCTACTGGATTGACCCTGCGCCGCGGCACCAAGGTGCTGCTGGACGGCGCCGAATTCGTCGCGCATCCCGGTGAACGCGTGGGCATCGTCGGCAAGAACGGCGCGGGCAAGTCCTCGCTGTTCGCGCTGCTGACCGGCGCATTGGACCTGGACGCCGGCAACCTGGCGATGCCGGCCGGCTGGCGTATTGCCAGCGTCAAGCAGGAACTCGAAGCGGACGAACGCCCGGCGCGCGAATTCGTCATCGACGGCGACACCCATCTGCGCGAGCTGCAGGCGCGCCGCGCCGAACTGACGGACGAACAAGGCACGCAGATCGCGGAAGTGGAAGCGGCGCTGGTGGAAGCCGGCGCCTGGAGCGCGGCCTCGCGCGCCGAGCAGTTGCTGGCCGGCCTGGGCTTCAAACCCGCCGAATGGATGCAGCCGGTGGCGAGCTTTTCCGGCGGTTGGCGCATGCGCCTGGCCCTGGCCCGCGCGCTGATGGCGCCGTCCGAATTGCTGTTGCTGGACGAGCCCACCAACCACCTGGATCTGGACGCCATGCTGTGGCTGGAGAAATGGCTGGCCGCCTATCCCGGCACCGTCATGCTGATCTCCCACGACACCGAGTTCCTGGACGCGGTGGCCAAGTCCATCCTGCATTTCGACCACGCCAAGCTGGTGCGCTACCGCGGTGGCTATGGCGACTTCCTGACGCAGCGCGCCGAACGTCTGCGCCAGACCAATATCGCCTACGAACGCCAGACCCGCGAAGCGGCCCGGCTGCAAGGCTTCATCGACCGCTTCAAGGCCAAGGCCTCCAAAGCCAAGCAGGCGCAAAGCCGCGTCAAGGCGCTGGCGCGCATGCAGGTGCTGGCGCCCTTGCACGCCGAAGCCGGCATCGACATCCGCATCCCCTCGCCCGACCAGGTGCCGGATCCGCTCCTGACCCTGGAACACCTGTCGGCCGGCTATACGGATGCCGACGGCAACGCCGTGCCCATCCTGCGCGACGTGACCCTGATGGTACGCGCCGGCAGCCGCGTCGGCGTGCTGGGCGCCAACGGCGCCGGCAAGAGCACGCTGATCAAGACCCTGGCCGAAGAGCTGCCGGTGCAGGCGGGCGAACGACGCGCGTCGCGCGGCTTGGCGATCGGCTATTTCCATCAGCACCAGCTGGACATGCTGGACGTGGACAGCACGCCTATCGCCCACCTGGCGCGCCTGGCCCCCGACGCCCGCGAACAGGAACTGCGCAACTACCTGGGCGGCTTCGGTTTTTCGGGCGATACGGTGACCAGCAAGGTCGGCCCCATGTCCGGCGGCGAGAAAGCGCGCCTGGCGCTGTCCCTGATCGTCTGGCAAAAGCCCAACCTGCTGCTGCTGGACGAACCCAGCAACCACCTGGACGTGGAAACGCGCGAAGCCCTGGCCGCCGCGCTGGCGGACTTCGGCGGCAGCATGCTGCTGGTATCGCATGACCGCCACCTGCTGCGCACCACCGTGGACAGCTTCTGGATCGTGGCCGATGGCGCGGTATGCGAGTTCGACGGCGACCTGGAGGACTACCGGGACTGGCTCGCCGCCCGCAACGCCGGCGAACGCGCCGAGGCCGCGCGCGAGAACGCGGAAGGCAACGAACCGGTAGTGGACCGCAAGGCCCAGCGCCGCGCCGAGGCCGAACAGCGCCAGCGCCTGTCCGCCCTGCGCAAGCCGCTGGAATCCAAGCTCGCCAAGGTCGAGACCGAAATGGAGAAGCTGCGCGCCAAGCTGCACGCGCTGGACGCCGTCATCGCCGACCCGGACCTGTACTCGGACGCGCGCCGCGCCGAACGCCAGAAGGTCATGGCCGAACACGGCGAACACGGCAAGCGCATGGACGAGCTGGAAGAGCAGTGGCTGGAAATCCAGGGCTCGCTGGAAGGGATCGAACAGTCCGAGGCCTGACGACTTGCGGCGGGCGCCCTGCCCGCCGCGGCTTCTGTGCTCCCGGTTAATCTAGAAATAGAAATCGTTATCATTTATACTCTGCCGCGAATTTGACTCTATCTGGCGCCCGGCGCCAGCGACATGTCTACGCTCACGGATGTATTTCTCCGCCACTACCGAGAGGTGCTGGGTTTCCTCTCTTTGCGCACCGGCTCGCGCGACGTCGCGCAGGACTGCGCGCAGGACACCTGGATCAAGCTGGCGGAATTCAAGGACAGGACGCGTCCCGACAACGACCGCGCCTACGTGTTCCGCGTGGCCGCCAATATCGCCACCGACTGGCACCGGCGCCGCAGCCGCGAACTGCTGGCCACCGCAGACTACGCGGCCTCGCGGCCTCCTCTGCACGAACCCGACACCCTGGATGTCGCCGCCGCGCGGCAGATGCTGCGCCGGCTGGAAACCGCCCTGCTGGCCCAACCCCGCCGCAGCCTGGATGTGTTCGTACTGCACCGGCACGAGGGCCTGAGCTATCGCGCCATTGCCGAACGTTTCGCGATCTCGATCAGCGCCGTGGAAAAGCACATGATGCGCATCCTGCTGGCCTGCGACCAGGCGCTGGCGTCCTGACCATGGCTCCCCCCAATCCCCGAAGCGCCCAGGAAGAAGCGTCGCGCTGGGTGGTGCGCCACAGCGGCCAGGGCATGGATGCGCAGGCTCAGGCAGAGTTCGAAGCCTGGTACCGCGCCGACGCCAGCCACGCCGACGCCTATGAGCGGCTGGCGCGCCTGTGGCGGCGGATGGGCGAAATCGAGCGCGGCAAACTGGCCCCGCGACGCACGCGCAAGCGCGGCGCGGCGGCGGCGCTGGCGCTGCTGGCAGCCTGGCCGGCCTGGCAATTGCTGCGTACGGCGCATCCCGGCGCTGATTACACGACTGGCGCCGAAGTGCGCCGCGTGGTCCTGCCCGACGGCTCCAGCGCCATGCTGGATGCGGATTCGGCCATCGCCATCGACTTCGCACCGGGCAAGCGCGAGGTCAGGCTCCTGGCCGGACAGGCGTTGTTCACGGCCGCAGCGCGCGCGCCCGGCGGCCCAGATTTCACCGTAGTGACGCCAGACGCCTCCGCCGCCGCGCTGGGCACCCGCTATTCCGTCGCACGCAAAGCCGACGGCACGCGCGTGGTGGTCTACGAACATCGCGTGGCGGTCCAGTGCCTGACCTGCCAGGATGGGCAGAGCCTGGCACTGGACGCGGGCCAGGAAGCTGCCGTGTCGGCAACAGGCATCCTGCGCCTCGCCGCTGCGCAAGAACCGGCGCCGGACTGGAGCCAGGGCCTGCTGGCATTCAACGACGTCGCCTTGCCCGAGGCCGCGGCCCGGCTCGCCCGTTATGGCGGTAAGCACATCCTGGTGCTCGGCGAGGCAGCACGGAGTTTGCGCGTGTCAGGCACCGCCAGCATCGGCGATCCCAAGCGCGCCCTGGCCCTGCTGCTGGCGCAGGCCAAGGTTGGCATCACCGAACTTCCCGGCCTGCTGATCGTGCGCTGAAGCCTGTTGCCAATCGGTAAATGAGAATCGATATAAATTATTCATGAGCAATCCGATGAGGTAACCCGCGCCTGGACACGTCCTACGGCTGATATCAACACCCGCCTGGACGCATTCATGCAGTTTCACATCATCAACCGGCGCGCCCGCCGGTCCAGCGCTTCAGCGGCGCTGCTCATCGCCGCCTTGATTACAGTCACGCCGAGCGCCGCCCAGCCCGTCGCGCGCGCCGCCTACGACATGCCGGCGCAACCGCTGGGCGAAGCGCTGCTGGCGCTGGGCCGGCAAGCCGGCCTGGAGATTTCCTTTCCGCCGGCGGCGGTGGCGGGCAAGACCTCGCCCCCGCTGCAGGGTGAGTATTCGCCGCTGCTCGCGCTGAACCACCTGCTGGCGGGTTCCGGGCTGGCGCTGCGCGCGGATGGCCCGGGCCGCTACATCGTCTACGTGGACAAGACCAACCAGTTTTCCGCCCTGCGCCTGGACGCCGTGCGGGTCTACGGCGAACAGGTCGGCGAGCGCATCTATACCCGCGAGGACATCGCCGAGACGCCCAGTTCCAACCGCGACCTCAGCACGCTGGTGGCGACGCATCCGGCGGTACGCACCAACCCAGGCGCCGCCGGCTCGCAGAACCGCGGCTCGCTCAATGTGGAGGACATATCCTTCCACGGCTCCAGCCCCTACCAGAACCTGTTCCAGCTCGACGGCATGGACGCGACCAACCGCGTGGACCCCGCCAGCAAGAACCTGAACCTGCAGGTCGGCAATGTACCCAGCAATCCGCAGTCGTACTTCGTCGACACGAGCCTGCTGGAGGAAGTGCGCGTGCACGACAGCTTCGTGCCCGTTGAGTACGGCCGCTTCACGGGCGGCGTCGTGGACGCGAGATTGCGCCGGTTCTCCGGCGAAAACCGGCTCAACCTCGATTACCGCTGGAACACCTCCAAGATGACGCGGCAGGAAGTGGCAGAAGGCGAGCAGAACAGTTGGGCGCAGGGCAAGCCGGGCTATTCGCCGGAATGGAAGAAGCGCTTCTATTCGGCCGTGGGCGACCTGGCCTTCAATGAAAAATCGGGCGCCGTGCTGGCCCTGTCGCGGCGCGAATCGGACATCACGCGCTGGAACATGGGCGTCGATGACAAGGGACAGCCGGCCCCGGGCCAGGACGCCTACAGCGACCGCATCGACAACTTTCTGGGCAAGTTCAGCGTGCGCGCCAGCGCCGACACCACCGCCGATCTGACGCTGAAGTACAGCGACCGCAGCGAAACCCTGGCCAGCGACCTGTTCCGGCACACGCGCTGGGACAACAACCATGCGGCGCGAGGCGTAGCCGCAAACGTGGACCACTATTTCCAGGGCGGACGACTTGCGCTGCAGGCAGGTTGGGACCGCTCGCTCAGCAACCGCGAATCCATAGGCGATGAGCTGGTGACCTTCCGCCCCTATCGGCTGCCGCTGTACACGGCGGGCGGCTTCGGCAAGGAGCAGACGCGCCAGGACACCTGGACGCTGAAGGGCCGGGTCGACCTGGATCCGGTCCGCACGGGCGTGTTCACGCACATTCCGTACGCAGGCGTCGAATTGAATCAAGTACAGGCGAACTTTGAGCGCTTCCAGGAAAGCCACTCCTACCAGCGCGCCTACAACCGCGACGGCAGCTACCGGGATTTCAGCAAGGTCCGCTACCTGCCCGGCACCGTGGACGTGAACTACAACATGGCCAGCCTGTACCTGTCGGACCGCGTCGAATGGCAACGGCTGGCCCTGGACGCCGGCCTGCGCTACGACCGCGAGACCTTCCTCGGCAACAACAACCTGTCGCCGCGCACACGGCTGGACTGGGACATGTTCGGTTCGGGCGACACGCTGTTCAGCGCCGGCTGGTCGCGGTACTACGGCTCCGGCGTGCTGGAGACGGCGCTCAGAGAGGAACGTAGCCGCCTGCGACGCCAGGTGCTGGACAAGAACGGCCAGCCCGTGGCGGACGGCAGCAAGGAGTACTACGTCCAGTACAAGGGCCTGCGCTTGCCCTATGACGACGAATGGGCGGTCTCGCTACGCCATCGCATGGCGGGCATGGAAGGCGTGCTGAGCTATGTGCGCCGCAACGGCCGCGACCAGTGGACCTCGACCGGCAACGACAAGGACGGCTACCGCTACACCAACGAGGGCGTGTCCACCACCGATGGCGTGAGCCTGTCGCTGCGCACGCTGGAACCCTGGCGCCTGGGCGAAACGCGCTGGAACATGCAGGCGTCCTGGAGCTGGCAGAAGCGCAAGACCAACGCGGACCTGGTCGAAGGCTACAACGGCGATGCGCGCGATCCCGACGAATACGTGATCTACAACGGCTCGCGCACGCGCGCCATCGACCTGCCGCCGTCCACCTTCTACCAGCCGCAAGTCGCCACGCTCGGCCTGATCGGCGCGTGGCCGCGCGCCGGCCTGACCTGGAGCAACATGGTGAACTGGCGTAGCAAGCGCGACGCCACCGTCTATGTGGGAGTCGGCCCGCGGCCCGACTACCTGGACCGATTCGTATCAGGCGAGGTTCCTTCCTATTGGACCTGGGACACCAAGCTCGCCTGGAATCCCACTTTCGCGCGCAGCCTGGAATTCACGGTCGAAGTGCTGAACGTGCTGGACCGCAGGCCCGCCGTGACGGCCAGCAACCCGAACCTCAAGACCAACCGCAGTACCTTTCAGACGGGACGGGAGCTATGGCTGCAAGTCGGTTACCGCTTCTGATCCTGGGCGCCGCGCTGGCGCTGGCGGCGCCTTTGGCTCGCGGAGACGGCAGCCCGAGCCAGACGCCGGCTGCCGGCCCGTCCGGCTGCCACGGGCCGGCGGGCTGGAACGCAGCTTGCCTGCGGCCCCACTACTCGGGGTCGCCCGCGTCCTGGCCCGCGCCTTCCATCGATCCCGGCGTGGCCTGGCGCGAATGGGGCCCTGTGCCCCCTGCCGCCAGCCCGCCCCTGAGTTGGACCGCCGCCAATGCCGGCCAGCAGGAGTTGGCCGCCGACGTCGCGCGTCCGGCCGTCGTGACCCTGGGACAAATGCTGTTCTTCGACACCGCGCTGTCACGCAAGGGGCAGGTGTCCTGTGCTTCCTGTCACCTGCCGCAGCGCGCCTTCACGGACGGGCTCGCGCTGGCCGTGGGCGAAGACAAGCTGATGGGCAGGCGACGCTCAACCCCGCTGTACGCGGCCCCATTTGCGCCGCGGCTGTTCTGGGACGGGCGCGCCGCCAGCCTGAAGGAGCAGGTGCTGGGCCCCATCCACGATCCTCGCGAAATGAACCATGACGCCGGCGGCGCCGTGGCGCGCCTGCTTGAAACCGAGCTATATCCGGCGCAGTTCCTGCTGGCGTTCGGCGCGGCCCCTGCACCGCAACGGCCGGTGGACGCGGACCGCTTGGCGCGCGCGTTGGCGGCCTACGTCGCCACGTTGCGTCCGGAGCCGACGCGCTTTGACGAATTCCTGGAAGGCCGTTCCGAGGCGCTGGATGACACCGAGTTGATCGGCATGCATCTGTTCCGCACCCAGGCGCGATGCATGAATTGCCACAGCGGCCCGATGCTGACCGATCATCGGTTCCACAACATCGGCCTGTCGTTCTATGGCCGCCGCAATCAGGATCTGGGCCGCTACGAAGCGACCCGCGATCCCGCCGACCTGGGCCAGTTCCGCACGCCCAGCCTGCGCAATGTGTCGCGGGCCGGACCGTGGATGCACAACGGCTTGTTCGCGGACCTGAAGGGGCTGCTACGGATGTACAACGCCGGCATGGGCCGCGATCCGGCGCCCGCCGATCCGCCCGATCCTTATGCACCGCGCAAGTCAGAGCATATCCGGGCGCTGGATCTGAGCGCGGACGAGATCGACGCCTTGCTGGCGTTCATGCGGGTCTTGTAGGGAGAAAGGGAAAGGCGGCGCCCGGGCGCTTGCAGATGCAGGCTCCCGGGCGCCGCCGGCCTGGCATTACGAGTACGGACGCTCGCGCAGGCGGGTGTGGTGGTCGACCACGGTGTCGATCACTTCGCGCAGTATGGTTTCGGCAAGCGCGGGCGGCACGCCCGCTTCCTGCGCCAGGCGGCGGATGCGTTCGACCTGCTGCTCCTCGCGCTGCGGATCGACCAAGTCCATGCCCAGGTCGCGCTTGAGCTCGCCTATCATGTCCGTGCAGCGGAACCGAACACCCAGCAGCAGCATGATCTGCTGGTCGATTTCATCGACCTCGGCGCGCAGCGACGCCAACTCGGCCTTGGAAGTATCGTTGTCAGCCATGTGTGTCAACCCTGAACAATGTCGAGTTTGGCGATGCCCAGCGCCAAGGTCTTGGCGCCCACGTCGCGGAACTGGATTTCAGCCTGGGCGTCCTGCCCTGCTCCGCTCAGGCTCACGATCGTGCCCTCGCCGAACCGCGCGTGATGCACGCCCTGACCCACACGATACTGCTTGTCGCCCACCGTGACACCGGTAGCGACGCCACGCGGTTGACGCGGCGCAATGGTATTGGTGGGCTTGCGTCCGAAAGCGTCGCCGCGATTGCCGCCACCCCAGCCCGCCCCGGTGCTGCCGACCGGCGCCAGGCCGGCCTTGGGCGACAGCCACTTCAGGTGCTGCTCGGGAATTTCGTCCAGGAAGCGCGAACGCATCGCATAGCGCGTCTGGCCATGCAGCATCCGGCTTTGCGCCAGGCTGATGTACAGGCGCTGGCGCGCGCGCGTGATGGCCACGTACATGAGGCGGCGTTCTTCCTCCAGTCCGGAAGCTTCCAGGACGCTGTTCTCGTGCGGGAACAGGCCCTCTTCCAGGCCGGTGATGAACACGGCGTCGAACTCCAGGCCCTTGGCCGCATGCACGGTCATGAGCTGCACGGCGTCCTGGCCCTGCTGGGCCTGATTGTCGCCGGCTTCCAGCGCCGCATGCGACAGGAACGCCGCCAGCGGGGTCAGGCCGTCGGACGCCACAATGGGCGCGTCCACCACGCCCGCGTTGAGCGTGGAGGCCGTGTCCTGTTCGGGTACCACGCCAGCGGGCATGCCGTCGTAGTTTTCCTCGGACGCGAACACGGCCGCGGCCGTGATCAGTTCGTTCAAGTTTTCCAGGCGTTCCGCGCCTTCGCGTTCGGCCTTGTAGTGCGCGTTCAGGCCGCTGGCCTCGAGCATGTGCTCGACCATTTCCGGTAGCGGCAGGTCGCGCGTCTCTTCGATCAGGCGATGGATCAGCTGCGCGAACTGCGCCAGGTTGGAACCACCCTTGCCGGGCACCAGGGCCACGGCCGCATACAGGCTGGTGTCGTGCGCGCGCGCGGCGTCGCCCAATTGCTCCAGCGTGCGCGCGCCGATGCCGCGCGTGGGAAAGTTGACGACCCGCATCCAGGAGGTATCGTCGTGCGGGTTGGCCATCAGGCGCAGGTAGGCCAGCGCGTGCTTGATTTCCTGGCGCTCGAAAAAGCGCAGGCCGCCATACACCTTGTAGGGAATGCCGGCGGAAAAGATGGCGTGTTCCAGCACGCGCGACTGCGCGTTGCTGCGGTAGAGCACCGCGATCTCGCGGCGCAGACTGCCTTCGCGGATCAGGGAACGGATCTCGTCCACGATCCACTGCGCTTCCATGCCGTCGGACGGCTGCTCGATGACGCGCACCGGCTCGCCCTCGCCCTGCTCGGTCCAGAGATTCTTGCCCAGCCGGCCGGTGTTGTGGCCGATCAGCGCGTTGGCCGAATCCAGGATGTGGCCGAAGGAACGGTAGTTCTGCTCCAGGCGGATAACGGTCCCGCGCGCGTAATCGCGCTCGAAGTCGGCCATGTTGCCGACGTTGGCGCCGCGGAACGCGTAGATGGACTGGTCGTCGTCGCCCACCGCGAAGATCGCGGCGCCGCCGCCGGCCAACAGGCGCAACCACTTGTACTGCAGCGTGTTGGTGTCCTGGAACTCGTCGACCAGGATGTGGCGGAAGCGGCGCTGGTAGTGCTCGCGCACGGGCGCGTTGCGCGACAGCAGTTCGTAGGCGCGCAGCAGCAACTCGGCGAAGTCCACCACACCCTCGCGCAGGCACTGGGCCTCGTAGAGCTGGTAGATCTCGATCAGGCGGCGGCGATGAGCGTCGTAGGCTTCGACGTCGGCCGGACGCAGGCCCTCTTCCTTGGAACCGTTGATGAAGCGCTGCACATCCCGGGGAGGATACTTTTCATCGTCGACGCCGTTGGCCTTCATCAGCCGCTTGATCGCCGCGAGCTGGTCGGTGACGTCCAGGATCTGGAAGCTCTGCGGCAAGCCGGCATCGCGGTGATGCGCGCGCAGCATGCGGTTGCACAGGCCGTGGAAGGTACCGATCCACAGGCCGCGCGTATCGATCGGCAGGATGGCCGACATGCGCGCGAGCATCTCGCGCGCCGCCTTATTGGTGAACGTGACCGCCAGAAGCCCAAAAGGCGAGGCCTGGCCGGTTTGAATCAGCCAGGCCATGCGGGTGGTGAGCACCCGGGTCTTGCCGCTGCCCGCCCCGGCCAGGACCAGGGCGTGCTGCGGTTCTAACGTTACTGCGGCGCGTTGTTCAGGGTTGAGCTTCTCTAGCATCATGCCGCGTAGCGGCGCAGACGTTGAGCGAATTGCTCGAGCCCGGCGATGCCGCTTTGCTGGGCGCGCTGGCACCAGGCCTGCAGGTCATGAAGAAGCTGTTCGCTGCTGGCGCTGGAGCTTTCCCAGATGCGGCCGAGTTCGCGGCGCATCTGCACCAGCGTGGCCAGCGACTTGTTCTTGGCGATGGCCTGGTCCACGGCGGCAACCTGTTCGGGCTGGAGGATGTCCTCGTTGCGATGGATGGCGCGGCGCACGCTGTGCAGCTTGCTCCAGTCGCACTCGGCGCTGTCCTTGTTGCGCGAATCCTTCAGCTTGGCCAGCTCTTCGCGGGCCGCGCTCTTGATCACGTCCGCATAGCGGGCCATGACTTCGTAGCGGTGCGTGATCACGCCCTGCAGGGTACGCAGGTCGATGCCGGTCTTGCTGTCGTCCAGCTTGAGCTTGGGCGCAACCTTCTTGATCTTGGCCAGCCCGAAGAACTTCAGGATGTTGATGTAGCACCAGCCGATATCGAATTCGTACCACTTGGCCGAGAACTTGGCCGACGTGCCATGGGCGTGGTGGTTGTTGTGCAGCTCTTCGCCGCCGATCACGATGCCCCAGGGGAACACGTTGGTGCTGGTGTCCGGGCTGTTGTAGTTGCGGTAGCCCCAGTAGTGGCCGATGCCGTTGACGACGCCGGCGGCCCAGAAGGGAATCCAGGCCATCTGCACGGCCCACACCGTGACGCCCATGGCGCCGAACAGGGCGACGTCGATGGCGAGCATGGTCAGCACGCCCCACAGGCTGTGCTTGCTGTAGACGTTGCGCTCGAGCCAGTCGTCAGGCGTGCCGTGGCCGAACTTGGCCATGGTTTCCTTGTTGTTGGATTCTTCGCGGTACAGTTCCGCGCCGCGGAACAGCACCTTCCAGATGCCGAACAGAATGGGCGAATGGGGATCGCCTTCCTTTTCGCACTTGGCGTGGTGCTTGCGGTGAATGGCCACCCATTCCTTGGTGACCATGCCGGTCGTCATCCAGAGCCAGAAGCGGAAGAAGTGCATGACGGCCGGATGCAGATCCAGACCACGGTGCGCTTGGCTGCGATGGAGGAAGACCGTGACCGACACAATCGTGATGTGCGTCACAACCAGAGTGAACACGATGACCTGCCACCAGGTAGCTTGGGTCAGACCGCCGGCAATGAAGGAAAGGATGTAATCCATAAAGCTGTTAGGAGCCTCGCTAGAGAAGTGCCTGGAGTTTAGCTTACCTTGACCGACTTATGACAAGGTAGTTTCAAAATAGTTTTTGAGCGAAATCAAGGACTAAGCCCTGGTTTTTCAGGGCAAAAAACCACTCTCGCCGCCAGAAATGTAGATGGCGAGGCCGAGCCTTGCGGCACGCGGCGCTAGGGCCGTCCTCCCCAGGGAACGTGGGGGGCATACGCGAAGGCGCAAGGTTTGGGCTGGATTTCGCCGTTAAAGTTCCTGTCAGCTGGGCGTCCGGTCTTGAAGCAGACTTGCGGCTGGCGCACACTGCGGGTGCTTTGCCGATCAAACTGTCTCTTTTGCCCAACTGATGTTGCTGAAAAAAATACGTCCCCATTTATTTTGTACCCTGGCCGCGCTGGGAGCCGCCCTGCCCGCCTCCGTTCCCGCGCAGACGGTGAAGTCGGGCGACGTCGCCGTGCTGGCCTCGTACTATGAGATCCGTGGCGCGGACTGCCTGGCGCTACGCGCGCCGCGGGTATCGCTGACCATGATGCCGCGCCTGGGCAAGGCCAACATCATGCAGACGCGCGGCCAGTCCAGCGATTCCGGCCGCTGCGCCTACCAGGCGGTACCGGTGTCGCAGGTGGTCTACCAGGCAGACCAGCCCGGCAATGACACCCTGGCCTGGGAAGTGAAGTACCAGAACAAGACGCTAGGCACGCGGCGCTACAGCGCCACGGTGGTGGTGACGCCGGGTCCCTGACCCGGCGCTCCCGTTCAGGCCGGCTGATCCTGCGGGCCGGCCGCGGTTTCCCCGGCCGGCGTTTCCGCCGATGCCTCTGCCGGCGTTTCGGCGGGGGCATCATCGGCGTTCGCCGCCTCGGCGTTCTCAGCCCCGGCTGCCGCGCCCTTCTTCCTGCGTTCGAACACCGCGGCAAAGAAGCCGTCGGTGCCGTGCACGTCGGGACGCAACTGCACGTAGGGTCCGTCCAGCTTCAGGGTTTCGCAGCGGGCGGCCAGGATCTCGGCGGCGTCCAGGCGTTCGAAATCGGGGTGGCTGGCCAGGAAGCGTTCGGCCTGCACCTCGTTTTCCTCGGCCAGCAGGCTGCAGGTGGCGTACACCAGGCGGCCGCCCGGCGCCACACAGCGCGCCGCGCTGTTGAGGATGCGTTCCTGAAGCTGGCCCAACTCAGCCAGCGCCTCGGGGTGCTGGCGCCATTTCAGGTCCGGATTGCGGCGCAGGGTGCCGATGCCGCTGCACGGGGCGTCGACCAGCACGCGCTGGGCCTTGCCGGCCAGGCGCTTGACGCGGGCATCGTTTTCGCTGTCGATGACCACGGGCACCACGTTGGACAGGCCGCTGCGCGCAAAGCGCGGCTTGGCGCGCGCCAGGCGGGCCGCCGACACGTCGAAGGCGTACAGGCGGCCGGTGGAGCGCATCAACGCGCCCAGCAGCAGCGTCTTGCCGCCCGCGCCGGCGCAGAAATCGATGATCATTTCGCCGCGTCGCGGCGCCACCAGCAGGGCCAACAGCTGGCTGCCCTCGTCCTGGACTTCGATGCTGCCGTTCTCGAACTGCGGCCAGCGGTTGATGGCCGGGCGGCCTTCCATGCGGATGCCCCAGGGCGAATACGGCATCGCAACCGGTTCGTAGCGGCCGGCGCCCTGCTGCAATTCCGTCAGCATGGCGTCGCGCTCGACCTTCAACGGGTTGACGCGCAAGTCCAGGCTGGCCTGGCGGTTGAGCGCCTCGATCAGGGTTTCGGGGCTGTCCATGGCGCCCAGGCGCTCGTCCAGCCAGTCAGGAATGCTGCCGCGCACGGCGCGCGGCAGCGTCGCCAGATCGATCTGCGACACGCGTTGCAACCATTCGGCTTCAGCGGCGTCCATGCCTTCGGTCAGGGCCTCGGCGCCCAGCGTCGCGGCCAGGCCCAGGATGGCCAGGCGGCGCGAGGCCGGACCGACACCGCTTTCGCCGAATTGGCGGTAGCGGCGCAGATGGCGCAGCACGTCATAGACGGCTTCGGCGACTTCGGAACGGTCGCGCGCGCCCAGATTGGGGTGATGGCGCAGCCAGTGCGACAGGGCCGCGTCGGCCGGATAGGTCCACTGTAGGATTTCGCCCAGGACGCGCTGGACCTGGTCGATACGGATGGCCGCATGCGACTGGCGCGGACGGTTGAACTGAGGCTTGGGCGGGCGGTCCTGGCCGCCGTCGCTGCCGCCGCCGCGCGGGCCGCCATACTGGCCCCGCTCGCCACCGCGATCATCGCCTCGCGGCGCGCCGTAGGACGGACGCGAGTCCGAGCGGCCTTCGCGACGGTCCGAACCATAGGACGCGCGTTCGCCGCCACGGCCTTCACCGCGCGGGGCGTCATAGGACGGACGCGGGCCCGGGCGGCCTTCGCGACGGTCCGAGTCATAAGACGCGCGATCGCCGCCGCGGCCTTCGCCGCGCGGAGCGTCATAGGATAGGCGCGGACCCGGACGGCCTTCGCGGCGCTCCGAACCGTAGGAGGCGCGTTCGCCGCCACGGCCTTCGCCACGCGGGGCGTCATAGGAAGGACGCGGACCCGGGCGGCCTTCACGGCGTTCCGAACCGTAGGAGGCCCGCTCGCCGCCACGGTTTTCGCCACGCGGAGCGTCGTAGGACGGGCGCGGACCCGGACGGCCTTCGCGGCGCTCCGAACCGTAGGAGGCGCGCTCGCCGCCACGGTTTTCACCGCGCGGAGCGTCGTAGGACGGACGCGGGCCCGGACGGCCTTCGCGGCGCTCCGAACCGTAGGAGACACGCTCGCCGCCACGGTTTTCGCCGCGCGGAGCGTCGTAGGACGGACGCGGGCCCGGACGGCCTTCGCGGCGCTCCGAACCGTAGGAGGCGCGCTCGCCGCCACGGTTTTCACCGCGCGGAGCGTCGTAGGACGGACGCGGGCCCGGACGGCCTTCGCGGCGCTCCGAACCGTAGGAGGCGCGCTCGCCGCCACGGTTTTCGCCGCGCGGGGCGTCATAGGAAGGACGCGGCGCCGGACGACCACTGGTGCGCTCGTCGCGGCTGCCGCCGGAGCGCTCGTCACGGGCGCTGTCGCGCGCGACCGGCGTGCGTGCGTCGCCCTTGGGACGCGAGAAAAAGGACCGACCGTCGCGGCCTTCGGAGGTCGACCTGGCGGCGCCTGCCGGACGGGAACGCGGAGATTGGGGTTTGCTCATGGTGTATTCCAATGGGGCGGAGGGCTTCCGCCCGAAAAATGCGATTCGGGGCCGCTCAGGCGGCCGGCGACCAGGCGAACAGGCGGTCGGGATCGCCTTGCACGTTCACCCGCTGGTCACTGGTCAGGGTAACCCGGCCTTCAGCCAGCCAGCGCACCGCCGCCGGAAAAGCGCGGTGCTCCACCGCCAGCACGCGCTCGGCCAGCGCTTCAGGCGTATCGCCCGCCAGGACCGGCACGCAGCCCTGGGCGATGATGGGGCCATGGTCCAGCACCGGCGTGACGAAATGCACGGTGCAGCCATGCACGCGCACGCCGGTAGCCAGCGCCTGGGCGTGCGTGTGCAGTCCCGGGAAAGCCGGCAGCAGCGAGGGATGGATGTTCACCAGCCGGCCGGCATAGTGGTTGACGAAGCCCGGGGTCAGCACGCGCATAAAGCCCGCCAGGATGACGTAATCGGGTTCGTAGCGGTCAATTTCGGCGGCCAGCGCGGCGTCGAAGGCTTCGCGGCTGGCGTAGTCCTTGTGGTACAGCGCGCCGGTGGGGATGCCCTCGTGGGCCGCCCATTCCAGGCCCGCGGCGTCGGGCTTGCTGGCGATGACGGCGGCGACTTCGGCTGGCCAGCCCTCAGTGCGGCAGGCTTCGGCCAATGCCTGCATATTGCTGCCGCGTCCCGAGATCAGGATGACGATGCGGCGCTTGGTGGTAGATATTTCCGGCAAGATAAGGAATTCCAAGGGAAATCGGGCCCGTCCGCCCTCCGAAATCCCGCGTGCGGCAGCAGCCTGGACGCGCATCAGGAGGAAACAGGAACAAACCCGGAATCCAAAATTGTAAACTCTCGCTCGTGAAACCATCGCTGCGCATCTACCGATCCCTGCCCCCGCCCGACCGGCGCGCCCCTTGCGCGCTGACGATCGGCAACTTCGACGGCGTCCACCGCGGACACCAGGCCATGCTGGCGCGCGTCTGCCAGGTCGCGCGCGACCGCAACCTGACGCCCGCCGTGATGACCTTCGAGCCGCATCCGCGGGAGTATTTCGCCACCCTGAATCAACGCCCGGAACTGGCGCCCACCCGCATTTCGGGTTTGCGCGACAAGCTGGCCGCGCTGGCGCGCTACGGCATCTCCCAGGTCGTGGTGGAACGCTTCAACGCCCGCCTGGCTGAAATGTCGGCCAACGCCTTCATCGAACAACTGCTGGTCCAGGGCCTGCACGCCAAATGGCTGCTGGTGGGCGAGGATTTCCGCTTCGGCCACAAGCGCAGCGGCGACATCGACCTGCTGCGCGAGGCCGGCCTGCGCCATGGCTTCGAAGTGCAGACGCTGGCGGACGTGACCGACCAGCAAGGCCACCGGATCTCCAGTTCCGAAGTGCGCACCGCGCTGGCGGTGGGCGATCTGGAACGCGCCCGCCACCTGCTGGGCCACCCGTACCACATCAGCGGCCACGTGATCCACGGCCAGAAGCTGGGCCGCACGCTAGGCTTCCCCACCATGAACCTGCGGGTGGCGGAGCGCTGCGCCGCGCGCTCCGGCATCTACGTGGTGCAAGTCTATGGCCTGGCCGACCGTCCGCTGCCGGCGGTCGCCAGCCTGGGCGTGCGCCCCACCGTCGAAGACCGCGGCCGCGTGCTGCTGGAGTCACACCTGCTCGACGAGACCATCGACGCTTACGGTAAACTCGTACGCGTCGAATTCCTGCAAAAGCTGCGGGACGAAGAAAAATTTCCTGACCTCCCTTCCCTGACTGCCGCCATCGCCGAAGACGCGCGAAACGCGCGCGCCTATTTTGCCGTTCATGGACTATAAAAAGACCCTCAACCTGCCCGATACCTCCTTCCCCATGCGGGGCGACCTCGCCAAGCGCGAGCCCGCCTGGATTTCGCAGTGGGAGGAAAACCACGTCTACCAGGCAATCCGCGCCGCCAGCCGCGGCCGGCCGCGCTTCGTGCTGCACGACGGCCCGCCCTACGCCAACGGCGACATCCACATCGGCCACGCGGTCAACAAGATCCTGAAGGACATCATCGTCAAGAGCCGCAACATGGCCGGCTATGACGCGCACTATGTGCCGGGCTGGGACTGTCACGGCATGCCGATCGAAATCCAGATCGAAAAGAAATACGGCAAGCACCTGCCCGTGGCCGAAGTGCAGTCCAAGGCCCGCGCCTACGCGCTCGAACAAATCGACCGCCAGCGCAAGGACTTCAAGCGCCTGGGCGTGCTGGGCGAGTGGGATCGTCCCTACATGACGATGAACTTCAGCAATGAAGCCGACGAAATCCGCGCACTGGGCCGCATCCTGGACAAGGGCTACGTGTTCCGCGGCCTGAAGCCCGTGAACTGGTGCTTCGACTGCGGCTCGGCCCTGGCCGAAGCCGAGGTCGAATACGCCGACCGCGTCGACCCGGCGGTGGACGTGGCCTTCCCGTTCGCCGAACACGCCAAGCTGGCCAGCGCCTTCGGCCTGGAATCGGTCGACGATGGCGCCATCGTCATCTGGACCACCACGCCCTGGACCATTCCGTCCAACCAGGCGCTGAACCTGCATCCCGAGATCGAATACGCGCTGGTGCGCGTGTCGCCCGTGCCCAAGTTCGGCCCCCTGCTGCTGATCGCCAAAGAGCGCGTCGAGGCCTGCCTGAAGGCCTGGAACCTGGAAGGCGAAGTCATCGCCACCGCTCCGGGCGCGGCGCTGTCGGGCATCGAGTTCCGCCATCCGCTGGCGCAGTTCAATGCCGCCTACGACCGCAAGTCGCCCGCCTATCTGGGCGACTACGTGACGGCCGACTCCGGCACCGGCGTGGTGCACTCGGCGCCGGCCTACGGCATCGAGGACTTCGTGTCGTGCAAGGAGCACGGCATGAAGGACACCGACTTCATCAGCCCGGTCATGGGCGACGGCAAGTACGTGGACAGCCTGGCGCTGTTCGGCGGCCTGTCCATCTGGGACGCCAACCCCAAGATCGTCGAAGCGCTGCAGGAAGCCGGCGCGCTGATGCACGTGGAGAAGCACAAGCACAGCTACATGCACTGCTGGCGCCACAAGACCCCGATCATCTACCGCGCCACCAGCCAGTGGTTCGCCGGCATGGACGTGACGCCCAAGGACGGTAGCCCGACCCTGCGCGAATCGGCGCTGGCCGGCATCGACGCCACGGCCTTCTATCCGGCCTGGGGCCGCGCCCGCCTGCACGCCATGATCGCCAACCGGCCGGACTGGACCCTGTCGCGCCAGCGCCAGTGGGGCACGCCGATGGCCTTCTTCGTGCACAAGGAAACCGGCGCGCTGCATCCGCGCACCTCCGAATTGCTGGAACAGGTGGCGCAACGCGTCGAGCAAGGCGGCATCGAAGCCTGGCAGACGCTGGATCCGCGCGAACTGCTGGGCGACGAAGCCGACCAGTATGAAAAGAATCGCGACACGCTCGACGTGTGGTTCGACTCGGGCAGCACCCACGCCACCGTGCTGGGCGGCAAGGACGGCGACTTCGCCGGTTCGCACGGCGCTGAACTCGCCTGGCCCGCCGACCTGTACCTGGAAGGCTCGGACCAGCACCGCGGCTGGTTCCATTCGTCGCTCCTGACCGGCTGCATGCTTTACGGCCAGCCGCCCTACAAGGCGCTGCTCACGCACGGCTTCGTGGTGGACGGCCAGGGCCGCAAGATGAGCAAGTCGGTGGGCAACGTGATTGCCCCGCAAAAGGTATCCGACTCGCTGGGCGCGGAAATCCTGCGCCTGTGGGTGGCCTCCACCGACTACTCGGGCGAACTGTCCATCTCGGACGAGATCCTCAAGCGCGTGGTCGAAGGCTACCGCCGCATCCGCAACACGCTGCGCTTCCTGCTGGCCAACCTGGCCGACTTCGACGCCGTGACGCAGGCCGTGCCCTATGGCGAACTCTTCGAGATCGACCGCTATGCGCTGGCCATGACGGCGCAGATGCAGGCTGAAGTGCAGGCCAACTACGAACGCTACGACTTCCACCCGGCCGTCTCGCGCCTGCAGACGTTCTGCTCGGAAGACCTGGGCGCGTTCTACCTGGACATCCTGAAGGACCGCCTGTACACCTCGGCCGTGGACAGCCGCGCGCGCCGCTCGGCCCAGACGGCCCTGCTGGACATCACGCAGACGCTGCTCAAGCTGATGGCCCCGATCCTGTCCTTCACGGCCGAGGAAGCCTGGAAGGAACTGGTCAACTCGGCCCTGAAGAACCAGGCCGACGCCGCCCGCACCACCATCTTCACCGAGGTCTACCACGCCCTGCCGCCGTTCGCGGACGCGGACGCCTTGTCGGCCAAGTGGACCCGCCTGCGCGCCATCCGCGCCGAAGTCCAGCGCAAGCTGGAAGAAGTGCGCACGGCCGGCGACATCGGTTCCTCGCTGCAGGCCGAAGTCGATCTGTACGCCAACGGCGCCGACCAGGAACTGCTGGCCAGCCTGGGCGACGACCTGCGCTTCGTGCTGATCGTCTCGCGCGCCACCGTGCACACGGGCGAAGGCGAAACCCGCATCGAGGTCACGCCGTCGGCGCACAAGAAGTGCGAACGCTGCTGGCACTGGCGCCTGGACGTGGGCCAGGACGCTGATCACCCCGAGATCTGCGGCCGCTGCGTGTCCAATCTGTTCGGCTCGGGCGAAGCCCGCGACAAGGCTTGAGCATGGCCCGCCCCTCCGAACCCGGAGTGACGGGCGCCACCGCCCCCGCCCGCGCCGCGCCGGCGCGCGTGGGCGGCTGGCTGGCGCTGGCATTGCTCATCATCGTGCTGGACCAGCTGACCAAGGTCTACTTCAACACCTCGTTCCAGTATGGCGAGCGTGTCAACGTGTTGCCGGTCTTCGACTTCACGCTGATGTACAACCGGGGCGCCGCGTTCAGCTTCCTGGCTTCCGAGGAAGGCTGGCAGCGCTGGCTGTTCACCGGCCTGGGCTGCGTGGCGGCGGTGGTCATCACCATCATCCTGCGCCGCACCCACGGCCAGCCGCGCTTCAGCCTGGCGCTGACCCTGATCCTGGGCGGCGCCATCGGCAACGTCATCGACCGCGTGGTCTATGGCCACGTGGTGGACTTCCTGTTGTTCTACTGGAACGACTCCTACTTTCCCGCCTTCAACCTGGCGGACGTGGGCATCAGCTGCGGCGCCATCCTGCTGGTGCTGGACGAGCTCCTGCGAGGCCGCAAGGCCAAGACCCAGGCCTGAAAACGGCCCGGCCGGGGCGCCGCCATGCCCCGCCCCCCCCCTCTTTCTCACGGTTTTTGTGCTGCTTGATGCCCCCTGAACGCATCGCGAACGGCGCAATGCCGCAATGCAGAATAAAATCACTGTCCGTTCCTCGTTTACACGGCGCTGAACCCGCCGCCTCCCTCATGCTCGACCTCGCCCGCAAACGCATCGTCCTCGGCCTGACCGGCGGCATCGCCTGCTACAAAATCGCTGAACTGGTGCGGCGCATGACCGAACAAGGCGCCACCGTCGACGTGGTAATGACCGAGGCGGCCACGCACTTCATCACCCCGGTCACCATGCAGGCCCTGTCGGGCCGCCCGGTGTTCGTGGACGCATGGGACGCCCGCGTGCCCAACAACATGGCGCACATCGACCTGACACGCGGCGCGGACGCGGTGCTGATCGCGCCCGCCAGCGCCGACTTCATGGCCAAGCTGGCGCACGGCATGGCCGACGACCTGCTGTCCACGCTATGCCTGGCGCGCGCCTGTCCCTTGCTGGTCGCGCCCGCCATGAACCGCGAGATGTGGGCCAACCCGGCCACGCAGCGCAACGTCGAACAACTGCGCGCCGACGGCATCAGCGTGCTGGGCCCTTCCGCCGGCGAGCAAGCTTGCGGCGAAACCGGCGACGGCCGCATGCTGGAAGCGCATGAGCTGCTGACCGACCTGATCGCCTTCTTCCAGCCCAAGCTGCTGGCCGGCCGCCACGTGCTGCTGACCGCCGGCCCCACGTCTGAACCCGTGGACCCGGTGCGCGTGCTGAGCAATCGCTCTTCCGGCAAGACCGGCTACGCGCTGGCGCGCGCCGCACGCGAGGCCGGCGCCCGCGTCACGCTGATCACCGGCGCCACCTTCTTGCAAGTCCCGCGCGGCGTCACCGCGCTGTCGGTCACCACCGCGCGCCAGATGCACGACGCCGTGATGGCCAGCGCGGCCGACGCCGACATCTTCATCGCCGTGGCCGCGGTGGCGGACTGGCGCGTGAAGAACGTCAGCAACCAGAAGCTGAAGAAGACCAGCGAAGGCGGCGGCGCGCCCGTGATGGAATTCGAACCCAATCCGGACATCCTGGCCGAAGTCGCCAAGCTGCCCAATGGCCCCTGGTGCGTGGGCTTCGCCGCCGAAACCGAAAAGCTGGCCGAACATGCCGAAGCCAAGCGCACGCGCAAAGGCATTCCGCTGCTGGTGGGCAACCTGGCGCACAAGGTCATGGATGCGGACACCACCGAACTGGTGTTGTTCGACGAGCAAGGCACCCATCCCCTGCCCGCCGGCGACAAACTGGACGCGGCGCGGCGCCTGATCGCCGAAATCGCAGCCCGGCTACCCAACTAAAAAAGCCAGGCCCAAGGGCCTGGCCTGACTGCTGATGAACCCCTGTCTCCGGACAGGGGTTTTTCTTTGCTCGCGAACTTGCTGCGAACCCACACGCGCTCAGTGGATGTGCTCCTCGGCCGAACGATCCTCGCGCTCCATCTGCAGCGTCGTATGGTGCAGGTCAAAATCCTCCTGCAAGCGAGCTTCGATGGCGCAGCGCACCTGTTCGCCGTCCGCCCCGGGCACCAGTACCACATGGCCCGTGAGCATCGGATTGCTCTGCGTCACCGCCCACAGATGGATGTCGTGGATGGAGGCCACCCCTGCCGTGCCGGCGATGGCCGCGCGCACCGCCTGCAGGCTCATGCCCGGCGGCACGCCTTCGAGCAGGATGTTCACGCATTCGCGCAGCAGCACCCACGTGCGCGGGAACACCATGAAGCCTATGCCCACCGCCAGCGCGGAATCCACCCAGCGCCAGCCGGTGAACCAGATGAGCACGGCGCCGACGATCACGCCGACCGAGCCCAGCATGTCGGCCCATACCTCCAGGTAGGCGCCTTTCACGTTGAGGCTCTCATCCTTCGCGCTTGCCAGCAGGCGCATCGAAATCAGGTTGACGATCAGGCCAACCACGGCGACGGCCAGCATCCCGAGCGATTGGATGTCCTGCGGCGCGGACAAGCGCTGGTAGGCTTCGTACAGGATGTAGAACGCCACGCCCAGCAGCACCAGCGCATTGACCGCCGCCGCCAGGATCTCGAAACGGGCGTAGCCGTAGGTACGCATCAGGTCCGCCGCCTTGCGGCCGGCGCGTATCGCCACCAGCGCCAACAGCAGGGCCATCGCGTCGGTCAGCATGTGCATGGCATCGGAAATCAATGCCAGGCTGCCTGTGATCATCCCGCCGGCCACCTCCACCAGCATGAACGTGCCCGTCAGGGCGAAGGCGATCCAGAGGCGGGATTCGGGCAAGGCGCGCACGTCACCGTGCTGATGGCTGTCGCTCATGGCTGTCCTGGTCGTGGAAGGAAATCAAGGCTGAACCGTGCGCGCGACTGCTGTGCCGCACTGTCCGCAGAAACTCGCTCCCGGGGCAAGAGCGGCACGGCACTGGGGACATGCAGCCGCCGCGAGCGAGGCGCCGCATTGCGAACAATACCGGCTGCCCGCAGGCTGCGCCGCGCCGCAATTATTGCAGGCCACGCCTGCTGCGTGCGAGGAAGCGCCTTGCGGCGGATTGCCGTGGGAGCCCCCCCGATGGCCATCGTAGCCATGGCGGTTGCCGTAACCATGGCGGCTGCCCTGTCCGCCCAGCAGATGCTTCAGTATGCCCATTTGAGACTCCGAATCGCCGTTCCGGCGTATTGCCAGGCCTCATGAAAAAGCCTGAAGTAACTTCAGAGTCAAGCTCTGCAGCCTGGGACATAAAAAAACCCTCCGTGTTACCGGAGGGTTTTGGGGGGTAACCCGGCTTACTGCTCCAGGCTGATGTTGGCCGCCTTGACGATGTCGGCCCATTGCTGGCGGTCCTTCTCCAGGAACTGGCTGAACTGTTCAGGCGTCATGCCCGTGACCGGCTCGGAACCCAGGCCGGCCATCTTCTCGACCAGCGCGGGCTGCTTCAGCACGTCCTGCATGGCCGCGTAGTAGGCGGCCAGCACGTCGGCGGGCAGGCCGGCGGGCGCGAACACGCCTTGCCAGGTCGGCATGTCGAAGCCCTTCAGGCCCTGCTCATCCAGCGTCGGCACGTTGGGCAACTGCGGCGCGCGCTTGATCGAAGCCACGGCGATGGCCTTGACCTTGCCTTGCGAGGCCAGCGGCGCGGCGGTGGAGATGTTGTCCATCGTCATGGCGATATGGCCGCCCAGCAGATCGGTGATGACGGGCGCGGCGCCGCGATAGGCGGCGTGCGGCACCTTCACGCCCAGCTTGTACAGCATGGTCTCGGCGATCAGGTGGTTGGAAATGCCCACGCCGGCGGTGCCGTAGGTGGCGGTCGGCGTCTTCTGGAAATACTCCTTCAGTTCGGCCAGGTTGTTGGCCGGCACGTCCTTGTTGACGATGACCACGTTGGGCTGCACCGCGGCCAGCGTGATGGGCGTGAAATCCGCCGGCTTGTAGTTGGTGCCCTTGGGGTTCAGGACATGGGTAATGGCCATGGAACCGGCGGCGGCAATGCCGATGGTGTAGCCGTCGGCCGGCGACTGCGCCAGACGGTAGGCCATGATGTTGCCGCCGGCGCCGGCCAGGTTTTCGACCACGACGGGCTGGCCCAGGCGCTGCGACAGCGGCTCGGCCAGGAGGCGCGCCAGGGTGTCGGCGGAACCGCCGGGCGCGAAGCCCACCAAGAGGCGCACCGGCTTGGCGGGTTTCCAGGCGTCGGCGGCGTAGGCCGGCGCGGCCGTCAGGGTGGTGACGGCGAACAGTGCGCCAGCGGCGCGATGCAGAGTACGGCTGAACATGAAAAACACTCCCAACGATTAATTGACGAAGCCCGCTTCGTCTCCTCTCGCCGCTCGTCCGCCCCGGCCGCGCCGCGCGTTCCGATGCGCGGCCAGGCTGCGGGACGGTACCCGCGGCGTTATTCCAATATTTGCGCCAGCGTCTGCGCCACCATGCGGTTGGACAGCAGCACCGGCCGGCCCGAGGCTTGCGCCACCGCCTGGCGCATGCGCTCGGCGTAGCCCATGCAATGCATGACGATCAGGTCGCAGGACGCGAGTTCGCGGCCAGCCCGCTCGAAGTTGCGCGCGGCCTGCGCCGCGTCGGCTTCGTAGGGGGAGGCATGCACGACCACGGTCTCGCAGGACAGCGGCACGATCATGTGGAAGGCGTCGACCTGCGCCTCCAGCGGCACTACCAGCCCCACCTTGCGGCAATGCTCGGCCAGGCCGGCGACCAGGTGGTCCACCACCTGCTGCGGCTCCACCACCAGCGTGCGCATCGGCGCGATCGCAGTGCCGGTGCACAGCGGCACCAGCACGTCGTAGCCGGCGGCGTCGGCCTGGCGCATGACCTCAGCCAGCCGCGCCTCGGCGGCGGCCGCGTCCAGTTCGATCTGCGAGCCGTCGCGCATGCGCGTGGCGAAGCGGTACTCGCCCGGCTTGGGCGCCAGCGCGGCCAATCCCGCGGCATCCAGGCCGTCCAGCGCGCCGAACTCGTCGATGCGCACCTGCGCGCCCAAGAGCGGCGCCATCTCGGGCACCACGTCGCTGCGCGGCGACTGGCCGATGGTGAAGAACGCCACGCGGCGCGGCTGCGGGCTCATGCCGCGCTCCCGTCTTCGCGGCCCACGGTCTGCAGATGCGCCATCGAGCCGTAGCGGCTCTGCAAGGCGGCCCATTCCGTCTCGTCGACGAAGCTCATCGCGCCTTGTCCGTAGAGCTTGGCGATCTCGATGCAGAAGCGCATGGCGACGTCGGCGTCCACGGCGTTGGTGACGCCCGTGGCGCAGCCCGGCACCGTGGTCTGCGCGGTCAGCGCCACGCCCACCACCGGCGCGCCGGTAACGATCGTGGGCTGCATCAGCGAGTTCACGTGCCACAGGCCGTTTTCGTAGGGCGTGATGTCCTGCGTGGTCAGCGGCAGGGTCACCGGCAGTTCGCCGCTGACCCAGCCCATGACGTCCAGCATGGTTTCGGGAATGCGCAGCAGATAGCCCTGGCGCGCGACCGGCGTCAGCGCCACGCCACGGTGGTTGACCAGGCGGTTGCCGCGCGTGGTGTCGACCGACAGGATCGCGTCCATGCGCGGGTCGACTTCATGCGACATCATTTCGCGCATGGGGAACGGCGAACGCATCATCGGCACCGGATGGTGCGGCCGCGTGCCGGCGCGCGGGCAGATGTGGGTGCGGATGCGCACCGTGCCCGGCAGGACGTCGCCCTGGCGGGCCATGGCCATCAGCTTGAAAGCCGCAGCGATGGCGACCACCGCGCCGTCGCTGTCGGACACCAGGCCGGTGACCGCGGGACGCGCGCCGATGCCGCCCAGGCGGCCGACGATGCCGAGTTGCGGCGCGGCGTCATCAAGGCCGGGAATCACGATGGACAGGAATTCGGTGGCGGCGCCGTCGCGCTCCAGCCGGGTCACCTCGACCTCGCAGTTGCCGGCCGCGCGCAGCTGCTCGGCCACGGCCTCGCCGGTGATGTGGGCGGAGGACAGCAGTTCGATGGTATCGATGACGTGCTTCATGCCGGGATCTCCACGGGGCCGGGGCGGAACACGCGGGGCTCTTCGCGGCCGATGAACAGCGGCGCATCGTGCGGGCCGATCAGGTCGATCTGGCCGCCGCGCACGCGCAGGGCCGAACCTTCCGGCAGGCCAAGGACCGGCATCTGCGGGTTCAGCGTGCAGAATTCGGCCAGGCGCTGGGCGCGGGTTTCGCCGCGATGTCCGGGCGGATGCGCGTTGGTGTAGTGCGGGTTGATCTGGAACGACAGCAAGCCCAGGGCGTCGAAGCCTTGCGGGTCGGTGATGGGCATGTCGTTGGTGGTGCAGATGCTGGGGCAGCTCAGGTTGGAGCCGGCGCTCCAGCCCAGATAGGCCGCGCCCTCGCGCACGCGGCGCGCCACGACGTCAAGCAAGCCCAGGCGGCGCAGCTGGCCGAGCAGGTTGAAGGTGTTGCCGCCGCCCACGATGATGGCCGCGGCGCCTGCCAGCGCGGCCGCGGGATCCTCGGCGCGATGCAGCCCCTGGATGTCCAGGCCGGTATCCGCCAGCGCCGACGCCACCAGCGCGGTGTAGTCGTCCCAGTCGCGCGTGACGCCGGCGTACGGCACGAAGACGGCCGGCGCGCCTTGCGGCAGCGATGCGATCAGTTCGCGGATGTCGGGCAGCGCGTGGACCAGATAGCCGGCATCGCTGCTGGAGTTGCTGAGGAGCAGTAGGTTCATGTGGAGGATTTCCGTAAGGGATTTTCTGGGTGTCCGGCGGCGCGGACGCATCTGTATTTGTGAGCCTGCAAGCGTTCAGGCCAGCCAATAGGGATCGTTCAGTTCGCGCCCCAGCGCCCCGACCTGCCGCAGCACGGACTCGCGCAAGCGCGCGACGCGGTCGGCATCGGCCTGGAAGGAAACGAAGGACAGGCACAGGCCGCGCAGTTCGCCGGTGGCGGGGTCGCGCACGGCGGCGGCCACCGCGCCTATGCCCGGCATGGCCTGGTCGATGGCCACGCCGCAATGGTCCGCGCGGGTCTGCGCCACCAGGCGCGCCAGATCGCCGACCGTGGCGGGGCAGTCGCGGCCTTCGGTGGGCAGCGGCTGATCGGCGTTGGCGCCGTACAGCGCCTGGAACTCCGTTTCACTTAAACGCGACAACAGCGCCCGGCCCATGGCGGTACCCGAAGCGGCGCGGCGCGAGCCGGGCGGCGACAGCACCTGCACCGGGTGCGAGCCGTTCAGGCGTTGCAGCACCACGGTTTCGCGCTGGTTCAGGGTAGAGAGATAGGCGGTCAAGCCGCTGTCGTCGGACAGCCGGGTCAACACGGCGCGGCAGGCGTCGTCCAGCGGCGTGGCCGCCATGCCGGCGCGCACGGCCTGGGCCAGCATGGTCCCGGCGCGGTAGCGGCGCGTGGCGGCGTCCTGGTCGAGCAGGCCGTAATGCTGCATCTGATTGAGCAGGCGCGACGCGCTGCTCTTGGGCATGGACAGGCGAGCCGCCACTTCGGTGAAGCTCAGCTCCGACGCGCCTTCCGCGTACAGCCCCAGCACGCGCTGGACGCCATCGAGAATACTCATGCTTGTTCCAAAAAACGGAACCGATGTTCCTTTAAGTTGAACAAGAATAATGCAGAGGCTGGATGGCGGTCAATACGAGCGTTCCCGCAAAACAAAAAGCCGCCGGCAAGCCCCCTCCCAGGGAACCTGCCGGCGGCGAGATGGCGCCCGGCGACCGTGGCGCGGGCGCTAGCCCGCAGCCTGCAGTTGCCGCAGCAATTCCTGCGTCGTCACGCTGTGACCGAAGTGATGCACCACCTGCTCAAGCACATGGGACTGCTGCTGCGTGGTGAACGCAGGCGCCGCGTCGGAAACCACGGTGACTTCGTACCCCAGGTCATGCGCCTGGCGCAGCGTCGACTCGACGCAAACGTGCAGGGCGAATCCCAGCAGGTACAAATGATTGATGTCGTTGTTGCGCAGGTAGGGATCGAGGTTCGAGTTGGTAATCACACTGGCGCCTGAGCGGCCCGCCACGATGAACTCCCCTTTCCGAGGGGTGAAGGGTTCGGGAAAGCGTACCCGCGCCTCGTCGCGCCAGGTACCCGCGGCGGGAATGGCTCCCTTCAAGCCGGATTTGCCGCGCCCCCGGCCAAATATGAGGTAGTCGGGGTCGTTCGTCAGCGTCAGCCCCGCGTGCACGATGTTGGCATTCACGGCGCGCGCGCGGTCCAGGATCCTGGCGCCGTTGCTGACCGCGTTGTCGAACAGCGGCCGATCCTGCATCAACCGGTTGAGCGGTCCGGCAGGATCCAGCCATTCGTCCTGGAACTCGATGAAGACGAAAGCGCTGCGCGCCAGGCCGGGCTTGCCGCTGGCGGCAGGCGTTGCGGCATGGGCCCAGGCGCCGGAAGCCAGCGTCACCGCGGCCACGCCGGTGGATTTGAGCAGGTCTCTCTTGTTCACAGGACACCTCCCGCGGCTGGCCTTGCGGCCAGGCTGGAGCAGTTGGCGCGCCGGATGAACCGGAATGGAACTCCAGTGGAAACACTCTTGTGGATCATGCTTTCCTCACAGGCTTGCGGTTGAACAGGATTCAAATATGAACCTGACGTTAAGTGTAGATTAAGGGCGAAATTTTTTACGGACGATTTCCGGCGCGCAAGCTACTGGCGCTTGTCCCGCGCCTCGGCGATGAGTCCCTCCATGCGGACGATGTTGGCTTGCAGATCCTTCTCGAAAGACCGCAGTTCACCGAGCCGTTCACGCGTACTCTGCAACTGGGCCTGCAATATCTTCAGCACCTGTTCCTTGCCTTTGATGCCCGACGCATCCTGGAAGTAAAGATCGATGACCTGGGCAATTTCATCGAGGCTCAGGCCGAGCTTCTTCAGGGCGGCAATTTTCTCCAGGCGCTGCACCGCCTCGTCGTTGTAGTAGCGGTAGCCGGCGCCCTCCCGCTCAACCGGCCGCAACAAGCCCAAGCGTTCGTAGTAGTGAATCGTGCGATGGCTGGCGCCCGTGCGCTGCGCCAGCTCGCCTATCTGCAAAAGAGCCGTCGTGACCGACATGAATGAAACCTGACGTTGAGTGTAGATTTATTCTACACACGCGGAATCGGACAGGCAATCATGCAGCCCCTTGCGCCGGACCGGCGATTCACATCCCCCTGTTCCAGGACGCGATCGGCGCGCTGGCATAGTCGGGCGTCTCGCACTCGACGCCCACGGCTTCGTAGAGCTGCTTGATCAGCAGTCCGGCGCGCGGGCCGTTGTCCTTGCGCGCATGCATGCGATTGGTGGCATAGCTGAAACTGATCCTGTTTTCCGGGTCCGCGAAGCCTATGGAACCGCCTACGCCGTGATGCCCGAACGAACCTGGGTTGGGTCCCTGGAAGCAGATGGGCGGCGAGTTCCGCAGCACGCCGCTGGCCTGGTGATACGGGCGCTGCATGACCACTTCCGTCAGCTGGTGCTGTTCGGCCGACATGCGGCGTATGGTCTCGGACGCAAGCATCCGCTTGCCGTCCAGGACGCCATCGTTGGCCAGCATGGCGAAAAAGCGGGCCATCGCGCGCGCGTTGCCATGGCCGTTGGCGGAACAGATCTCGGCGGTGCGCCATTCGCGCGAGTTGAAGTCCTCGCCTTCCTTCAGTTGATGCCAGGCCCGGCCCTGCCAGCCATCCGGATCCTTCGCGGCTTCGTCAAGAATCGTGCCGCCCAGCACCATGCAGAACTCGGCGCATCGCTCCAGCTCCGATTCGGGCACGCCGACGAAATAGTCGATCCCCAGGGGCTGCGCGAAGTGCTCGGCAAAATAGCCGCCCATGGTCCGGCCCGTCGCCCGGCGGATGATCTCCGCCAGCAGGTACCCCTGGCTGAGGATGTGATACCCCGCCTGGGTCCCCGGCTCCCACAGCGGCTTCATGGCGGCCAGCGCGCCGCTCATGCGCGCGTGGTCGTAGGCGGCGCCCTTCGGCAGCCGGGGTTCCACCACGGGCAGGCCGCTGCGATGGTCCAGGATCCACTGGATCGGGATATGGGCCTTGCCGTTCGCCGCGAACTCCGGCCAGTAGTCGGCGACGGGACGCGCCACGTCCAGCGCCCCCTGCTCCATCGCATGGAAAATGCAAGCGGCGCTCACGGCCTTGTTCACGCTCATCATGCAAACGATGGTGTCGCGTTCCCACGGCGTTTGCCTGGCCCTGTCGCTGAAACCGCCCCAGAGATCCGCCACGACCTGGCCGTCCACGGTGGCGCAGACGTTCGCCCCGAGTTCCAGACCATAGGCGAAGTGTTCCTGGAACTGCGAGGCCAGCTTGTCGAAACCCGGCGCGACGCTGCCGCGGATTTCATACCTGATGCCGTCGCGGCTCGCATGCAGGTTGATAGGGTCTGGTTGGTTCACGCAATGTCTCCCGTGGTTGAGTGATCCCGCTGCCGCCGGCTCGAAGTCAGCCGGCTTGTTGTTCTGTGGACTCGGCTTCCAAGGCCCTCATGACCTCCAGCGCGGCCGACGCGGCATTGGTGACGTGCTGGATGGTGATGGCCTCCGCCCCGGCGCCGTCCCGGCGCCGGACGTGCTCGATCAACGCGCGCAGCTCGCTCAAGCTGGCGCTGGCCCTGGACGGCTGTTTGAGCGAGAACACGCGCAACTGGTTGACCCGCACATGGATGGACTTCAGCGCCTGCGCGACGACTTCGTTGTCAGCGCCTTCCAGCAGGGTTTGATAGAACAGCCCCTTGGCCTGGATGAAGCGCTCCGGCGAGAAGTCGGCATATACCTGGCCGATGCCCTCGATGGCCGAGGCCAGTTGCTCGATCTGCGCCTGCGACGCGCGTTCGGCGAACAGCCGCGCGGCCAGGCCTTCCATCACGGCACGCACTTCATAGATGCTCTGCGCCTGCTTGCAA
This sequence comes from Achromobacter sp. SD115, assembly GCF_017355315.1. NCBI lineage: Bacteria > Pseudomonadati > Pseudomonadota > Betaproteobacteria > Burkholderiales > Alcaligenaceae > Achromobacter > Achromobacter sp. SD115. The sequence goes on from NZ_JADIJM010000001.1 coordinate 458,506, forward strand.
CTGATGCGCGCCACGATAGGTCCCTTGTTGGGGATGTTCTCTATCAAGCCATCGCTTTCCAGTTCGCGCAGGGCCTCCCGCACCGAGGTCCGGCTGACCCCCAGCAGTTCGCAAAGCTCGCGCTCCACCAGGCGCTCGCCCGGCAGAAAACGCCCCTGGATGATGGCGTCCGTGATGTTCTGAGCGACCAGGCGGCGCGTGGGCGACGCCTCGCTGACGACTCGCATATTGGAAAAGGCAGGTGAATTCATGGCGTTGCCGGCTACGGGTGAAAGACAGGGCATTCTAGCAGGCCCGGTCATTTTGTCCTATCAGCATCTTATACTCTTGTCATACAAGACGACAAGCTGATAGCATGCGGGCTCAAGCTCAGCGGGGACGCCACGGCTTGCACAATCATAAGGAGACAACACCATGCTGGACTTCACCCGGGCCGGGACGTGGGCGGCGGCCGCCCTTGCTTGCGCGGCTCTAGGAATCGGCACGCCTGCCCATGCGCAACAAGCCGCCAAATACCCCGACAAGCCCGTGCGCGTGATCGTGACCTGGCCGGCCGGCGGCGCGGTGGACGTGGGTACCCGCGCCGTCATGAATGCGCTCTCGGCCAGCACGGGACAAGCATTCATCGTGGAAAACCGGCCTGGCGCCAACGGCTCCATCGGCACGGAAGCCGGCGCCCGCGCCAAGCCGGACGGCTACACCATCATCGTCGGCAACACCGACACCTTCGCGATCAGCCCCTATGTCTATCCGAATCTGAAGTACGACCCGATCAAGGACTTCGAGCCCATCGCTCCCCTGGGGACGCTGCCGCTGGCCCTGACGCTGAGGTCGGCGTTCAACGGCAATACGGCGGCGGATGTCGTCCGCCTGGCCAAGGCGCAGCCCGGAAAGCTGACCTATGGCTCCTGGGGCGTAGGCAGCCTGGGGCACGTCGGGCTGGCGTTGTTCGAGCGGGAAGCGGACATCGAGATGCTCCATGTTCCCTACCAGGGCGGTGCGCCTGCCACGGCGGCGATCATGGGCAATCAGATCGATATGCTGGTCACCCAGGTGCCTTTGGCGCAAAGCCAGCAGCAGGCCGGCAAGGTCAAGGTCCTCGGGGTGACGTCAGCCGCGCGCAGCAGCCTTTTTCCAGATATCCCCACCATTGCGGAACAGGGCTATCCGTCTTACGTCGCGGAACAATGGGTCGGCTTCTTCTTTCCCAAGGGCACGCCGGAGCCATTCACGCAGGAGATGGCGAAGGCCATCAACGCGTACGTCCAGAGCGGGAAAGGCCAGACCCAATTGCGCGAGATCGGCTACGACGCCACCGGCGGCTCGGCTGCGGATTTGCGATCCATCGTGGTCCGCGACAACCAGCGATGGAGCGCAATCGTCAAGGAAAAAGGCATACGCAACCAGTAGCCGCCGGACGCGGGCGGCCTATCGCGTCGACAGCTCCGACCACTGCGCCAGCGGCAAGGGCGGCTGCGCATGCAGGATGCGACCCAGCACCAGCTTCAGTTCAGCCCAACCGCCGCGCTCGCTGGGCCAGATGGAGGGCGTCACCGCCTGCCAGCTGCCGTCCGCCGCGCGCTCCGCCATCTTGAAGCGGAAGGTGTAATGGCCCGCCATGCCCATGCGCAGGTCCGTCACCACCAGCGCGTTGCCTATGACGTCGTAGCGCAACCAGTCGTCCGTGAACCAGCGCAAGCGCTGGTGCAGCGGCGCGTCCGCCAGCGCCTGCGCCACGTCCAGATTGAGCGGCTGGCGCAGCCATTCCGGCGGATCCCGGTCGAACAGGCTGCTGACCGATTCGTAATAGTGGCCGTCGGGCGTCTTGGCGATGACGCGCCACACCAGCGTGTTGAACGGCATGGGTACGGCGCGCAGTTCGCTGACGGCGATGCCCTGCCCCTGCATCGCTGCGCGCACCCGATCCTCGGCCGCAATGCGGCCGGCCAAGCCGAAGCCCAGATAGGCCGTGCTGAAGACCAGCGCGGCGGCCAGCAGCCGGCGCGCGGTGCGCGTCATGCCGAAGCCGACGGCGAACAGCACCGCCAGCAGCAACGGCACGGTATAGACCGGATCGATGATGAACACGGCGGCCCAGCTTTCAGGAATGAGCGCCAGCGGCCAGAACAGCTGCGTCCCGTAGACCGTGAAGGCGTCCAGCACGGGATGGGTCACCAGCACCAGCCATAAGGTCAGGAACAGCCGGCGTCCGCTGTACGGCGCCTGCGGCCAGTATTTGCGGATCAGCCAGGTCAGGAAAGCCGCCAGGCCGGTCAGGACGAAGACCGAATGCGAGAAACCGCGGTGGTAGGTCATGAGCGACACCGGATCCGGGTAGCTCATCAGCACGTCCAGGTCCGGCACCGTGGCCAGCGCCGCGCCGTAGATCAGCGCCCGCCTGCCCTGCACCCGCCCCAGCAGGGCGCCCTGTATGCCCGCGCCCAGCACCGCCTGCGTAACCGAATCCATAACTCTCCAACATTTAGCTTCATCCAGACGGACTATACGGCGCACCGGCAGTTCCGCAGGCGTTAACATACCCGATTGCGTTCAGCTAATTTTCAACTTCGTATCCATGGACCAATACGTCGACCAGATCGCCTTGTTCATCGAGGCCAACCAGGCCTGGGCCGGCCCGATCACCTTCCTGCTCACCCTCGGCGAATCGATGGTGCTGCTGGGCCTGTTCATCCCGGCCACGGCCCTGATGCTGCTGACCGGCGGCCTGATCGGCGCGGGCACCCTGAACCCCTGGAGCATCATCGCCTGGGGCATCGCCGGCGCCATCGTCGGCGACGCCCTGTCCTACTGGCTGGGCCGCTGGGCCGGCCCCGGCGTGCTGCGCCGCTGGCCGCTGAAGCAACAGCGCAGCGGCGTGGCGCGCGCCCGCCTGTTCTTCTACCGCTACGGCTTCGCCTCCGTGCTGATCGGCCGCTTTCTGGGGCCCATCCGCTCCACCATCCCCACGGTCGCCGGCGTGATGGGCATGGGACACAGCCGCTTCCAGCTGGCCAATGTCACGTCCGCCATCCTGTGGATGCCGTTGATGCTGGCGCCGGGCTATATCACGGCACGCAGCCTGGGCACGGCGGACAATGCACAACAGATTGCCATGATGATCGGCGCGGGACTCTCGGTACTGCTAGGATGCGGGCTATTGATAGCCATGCTGCGCAAGCGCCGGGTCCCGGCGCGGCAACGCCGCGGCAACTGAACCGGAGAGAGGGGCAATGGCCATAGATGGGGAGCCCAGGAATGGCGACTTCGCGCGCTATATCGAGAACCTGACGCGTGCCGGCGGCGTAACGCCCGGCCAGGTTCCGGACAAGCGCTCAAGCTCCCGGCCGGCGGCTTCCCCCGTGCCGCCGCCCGCGCCAGCCCCCCGTTCCGACAATCTGTCCAGCGCGCCCTGGGGCAATTCAGCGCCGCCGCCGCAACAGCCCTGGCAGGCTCCGACGGTTCCAGGGCAGGAGGACGCCGCCACGGTGTCGATGGCCCGACACGCCACGCAGCGCAAGATCGGCGTCATCCTGACCGTGGGCGGCATCCTGGCCGGCTGGGCCGCGGTGCGCATCATCTTCGGCGCCTTGCGCGGCCCCGGCTTCGACCTGGATGAAGCCATGCCCGCCATCTTCCTGGCGTTCTTCGCCATCATGCTGTTCAAGGCAGGCCGCAACGCGCGCAATCCGCGCAACAAGGCGGCCCTGCCGCCGCTCAAGCGTTCGTCCTACCGCAAGGATGGCAACGCCTGAGCCTGTGGGCAATGGTGCTAACATTTCCGCCGCTGTCGAAAGACCCATGAACCACGGAGTGAAAGTGAATAACGTAGTCGGATTGAACCAGGCCCAGGCGGCCACGATGCTGAAGCTGCAGGGCCACTTGAACAGCATGATCAATCCGGATTGGGTCAACGGCGGAGCCCGCTTCCTGCGCGCCGCCTTCGTCGAATCCGCCGAGGCGCTGGAACACTACGGCTGGAAGTGGTGGAAGAAGCAGACCATCGACCTGCCGCAGGTGCAGATGGAACTGGTGGACATCCTGCACTTCTACCTGTCGCACACCATCGTGCAAGCCCGCGGCGACATCGCCGCCGCCGCCGGCGCGCTGGTCGCCGACCTGTCCGGCCCGGCCTCGGTCGCGCTGGACGGCAAGACCCACACGCTGGACCAGTTGAACGTGCCCGAGCTGCTGGAACTGATCGGCGGCCTGGCCGTGTGCGGCCGCGCCAGCTTCAAGGTGCTGGAACAGACCATGACGTCCTGCGACATGAGCTGGAACGACGCCTACACGCAATACGTGTCCAAGAACGTGCTGAACATCTTCCGCCAGCAGCATGGCTACAAGGAAGGCACCTACATCAAGATCTGGAACGGCGAGGAAGACAACGTCGTGCTGGCCCGCCTGCTGTCGCAGCTGGACCCCGCGCGCGAGGACTTCGCCGACCAGCTGCATCGCGAACTGGAGCAGGCGTACTCGCGCCTGTAAGCGCCCGCCTGCCCCGCCCGCCTGACAAACGCCGCGCCCGCGGCGTTTTTTCATGGCGCAGCCGGCAGCGCCAGACGCCCAGCGAAGCGCGCTTCCCAGCCAAGCGCAAGGAACGGAGTTTGGATAGGGGCGTGAATTTCTATACTGGACCGGTCTTCAAGCGCAGAGAGGATCGGGCATGCACGCCGCGGCAAGCGAGAATGAGGTGATGACCGCCGCCCGCTATGACTGGGTGGCGATGGAGCATGCCCTGGATGCCCATGGCAACGCCATGCTTCCCCGGCTTTTGACGGCACGGCAATGCCGTGACCTTGCCGCGCTCTACCCCGACGAATCCCGCTTCCGCTCGCGCATCGTCATGGCGCACCATGGATTCGGACGGGGCGAATACCAATACTTCGCCTACCCCTTGCCGCCGCTGCTCGACCGCCTGCGTCATGCGCTCTATGCCCGGCTTGCGCCGATAGCGAACCGCTGGAATCGACAGTTGCGCACGGATACACAGTACCCGCCCGGGCTGGGCGCCTTCCTGCAACGCTGCCACCAGGCGGGCCAGGCCCGCCCCACGCCATTGATGCTGCAATACGGCGAGGGCGACTACAACTGCCTGCATCAGGATCTCTATGGCGAGCATGTGTTTCCGCTGCAGGTCGCCATCCTGCTGTCGGAACCCGGCAAGGATTTCACTGGCGGCGAGTTCGTCATGACGGAACTTGCAGGCAAAGGCCAACGCGCCGATGTCGTGGCGCTGAACCAGGGCGACGCCGTGGTGTTCACCGTCAATCAACGGCCCGTGGCGGGAACGCGCGGCCCGCGCAAGGTTGCCATGCGGCATGGCGTGAGCTGCGTGCGCAGCGGCCGGCGCCACACCGTGGGCCTCATCTTCCATGATGCAACATGACGGGACGCCCGCTTCCGCACGAACCGCCCCACCGCCAGGATCGTCAGGCCGCGCGCGCCGTCTCGATGGCCGCGTCCCACACGGAAGGCGAACCGACCTGCCGCCGCAACAGCTCGGTGAAGGCGCGGATGCGCGCGTTGGCACGCGGCATGGCGCGCAGCAGATAGATGCCGCTTTCCGGCGGCGGGCTGGCGTCCTGCAAGGTCAGCTGCACCAGTCGGCCGGCGCCGATGTCCGCGCCCGCGGACCAGTTGGGCATGAGCGCGATGCCCAGCCCTTCCAGCGCCGCGAACCGGCGCGCGTCGCAGTCGTCGCATTCCAGCACGAATCGAGCGTCCTGCGCCCACTGGCCATCGCCCAGCTCGCGCCAGCCGCGCACGCTGGTGCTATGCCGCCGGTCTATGAGGCGATGGCGCGACAGGTCCGCCAGCGTGCGCGGCATGCCATGGCGCTCCAGGTATGAGGGCGCGGCGCAGATCAGGTAGCGATGGCTGCCGATGCGCTGCCCGATCAGGCTGCTGTCGGGCTGCTGCCCCACCCGCACCACTACGTCCATGCGTTCCACCACCGGGTCCACCACGCGCTCGGTCAATTCCAGTTCCACCTGCAACTGCGGATGCCGTTCGCCCAGTTGCTGCAACATGGGCACCACGTAGCGCCGCGCGAATGCGGGCAGGCAGCTGACGCGCAACAGGCCTTGCACGGTCTGCTCCAGAGATATGACTTCGGAGCGCGCCTCGGTCATGTCGTGCAGGATCTTCACGGCACGCTCGTAGAGGACTTCGCCGGCCTCGGTCGGCATCAGGGCGCGGGTAGAGCGCACGAACAGCGGCACCTTGAGTTCGGACTCCAGCGCGCCGATCTGCCGCGCCACGGACGAGGCCACCATGCCGCGGCGGCGGGCCACCTCGGAAAAGCTCTGGGCGCGGGCGACGTCGACGAAGATGGACAGGCTCTCTGCGAATTTGACGGTTTTCATTTGTGCGTATGGCGCAAAAGGCTTTGGCGCGGAGCGCCTGCTTTCCTGGAGGATTTGGCAATTACGATACCGTGCATGGCCGCACTTTGGCAATTTGGACAAAGATAGACGACCAGCCACAACGACGACAAGCCCAGGAGACCCGCATGCCCCCGATTACCGCATTCCGCCACCCGCCCCGCGTCCTGCTGGCCAGCGCCGTCCTCGCCGCAGGCGCCTGGGCCACCGCCCTGCCCGCGCTGGCGGACTCCTATCCCAGCAAGCCGGTAACAATCGTGGTGCCCTTTGCCGCGGGCGGCACCGTGGACCGGGTCGCCCGCCAGGTGCAGCAGGCGCTGCAGGACAAGCTGGGCCAGACGGTGGTCATCGACAACCGCGGCGGCGCCGGCGGCACCATAGGCACGGCGCTGGTCGCCAAATCCGCGCCCGACGGCTACACCGTCGAAATGGTGTTCGACTCCTACGCCACCGAGCAGCACATCTACCCTAAGCTGCCCTATGACACGGCGCGCGACCTGACCGGCGTGTCATACATGGTGCGCTCGCCCATGGTGCTGGCGGTGACGGCCAGCGGCCCCTACCAGACGCTGGCCGATTATGTGGCGGCCGGCAAGAAGGGCAGCGTGTCCTACGCCTCGGTCGGCGCGGGCAGTTCCAACCATCTGGCGGCCGAAATGTTCCACCAGGCCGCGGGCACCAGCGGCATCCATACGCCCTACCGGGGCGGCGGTCCAGCCGTGTCGGACCTGATGGGCGGACACGTGGAATCCATCATCGCCAGCCTGCCGCTGGTGCTGCCCCACATCCAGAGCGGCAAGCTGCGGGCGCTGGCGGTGACCGCGCCCAAGCGCGTCGCCGCCCTGCCGGACGTGCCGGCCATCGCCGAAAGCTATCCGGGCTTCGAGATCTATTCGTGGGTAGGCATGGTGGCGCCGGCGCAAACGCCGGCGGCGACGCTGGACAAGCTGACCGATGCCACCATCGCCGCGCTGCGCGATCCAGCCGTCGCCGGACGCATCACCGAATCCGGCTTCGAAGTGGTGGCCGGCGGCCGCGACGACATGAACCGGCTGGTGCAGGCCGAATCCCAACGCTGGGGCCAGCTCATCAAGAGCCGCGGAATCGTTGCACAATGACCGACATGCAGACCGGGAACGCCATGCAATCCTTCATCTACGCCAGCCGCGCCCAGCGCGTGGTCTTCGGGCCGGGCAGCCTGGGCGGCCTGGCGGCCGAACTCGATACGCTGGGGCTGCGGCGCGCGCTGGTGCTTTGCACGCCGCCGCAGCGCGCGCAGGCCGAACGGGTCGCAACCTTGCTGGGCGAGGCGCGCGTGGCCGGGATCTTCGACCAGGCCGTGATGCACGTGCCGATCGAGATCGCGCGCCGGGCGCGGGAGACGGCGCGCGAGCTGGGCGCCGATTGCGCGGTAGCCGTGGGCGGCGGCTCCACCATCGGCCTGGGCAAGGCCATCGCACTGGACTCCGGGCTGCCGGTCATCGCGGTGCCCACCACCTATGCGGGCTCGGAAATGACGCCGATCTACGGCATCACCGAGGCCGGCATGAAGAAGACCGGCAAGGATGACCGCGTCCTGCCGCGCAGCGTGGTGTACGACCCGGAACTGAGTCTGTCCCTGCCCGTGCCGATGAGCGTGACCAGCGGCATCAATGCCATCGCCCACGCGGCCGAAGGCCTGTATGCGCGCGACGGCAATCCGATCATGGACCTGATGGCGCAGGAAGGCATACACGCGCTGGCGCAGGCGCTGCCCGCCATTCACGCCGGCGCCGGCGGCGCGGATCTGCTGCAGGCGCGCAGCAACGCGCTCTATGGCGCCTGGCTATGCGGCACGGTGCTGGGCAGCGTGGGCATGGCGCTGCATCACAAGCTCTGCCATACGCTGGGCGGCAGCTTTAATCTGCCGCACGCCGAAGTACACACCGTGGTGCTGCCGCAAGCCCTGGCCTACAACGCCGCGGCCGCGCCGCAAGCCATGGAGCGCATCGCAGCCGCGCTGGGCGCACCGGCTGCGGCGGCTGGCGTGTTCGACCTGGCCCGGTCGCTGGGCGCGCCCACCGCGCTGCGCGATATCGGCATGCGCGAGCAAGACCTGGACCGCGCCTGCGACATCGCTTTGCAGACGCCCTACCCCAATCCGCGTCCGCTGGAACGCGAGGCCTTGCGGACCCTGCTGCAAAACGCTTACGACGGCACGCGGCCCTGAGACAGGGTTCGGGCGGGCCGCGAACTCGCCTGCCGCTTTCGCCTAGCGCTGGCCGAAGCGGGTTTCTCCGAACAACGCCTTCTGATCCCGCGGCTGCGAACGCCAGTATTGGCGCGGCGCGCTGACCTGACCGCCCAATTGCGCCGCGGCGTGCCAGGGCCAGCGCGGGTCATACAGCATGCCGCGCGCCAGCGCGACCATGTCGGCCTGGCCGTGTTCCAGGATGTCTTCCGCCTGTTGCGCCTCGGTGATCAGGCCCACCGCGATGGTGGGCATGCCCACTTGGCGCTTGATCGCGTCGGCGAACGGCACCTGATAATTCGGCCCGGCGGGAATCTTCTGCTGCGGCGAAACGCCGCCGCTGGAAACGTCGATGAACTCGCAGCCACGCTCCTTCAAGGTCTGCGCCAACACCAGCGTCTGTTCCAGATCCCAACCGCCCTCGACCCAATCGGTGGCGGACACGCGCACGCCCAACGCCACGGACGGCGGCGTAGCCTCGCGCAGCGCCTGGAAGACTTCCAGCGGAAAACGCATGCGGTTCTCAAGCGAACCGCCGTAGTCGTCGTTGCGCCGGTTCGACAAGGGCGACAGGAACTGGTGCAGCAGATAGCCGTGCGCGGCATGCAGCTCGATCGCGTCGAAGCCCAGCCGGATAGCCCGCCGGGCGCTGGCCACGAAGGCGTCGCGGATGCGCGCCAGGCCGGCCCCGTCCAGCGCATGGGGCGCGGGTTCGGAGGCGTTGTGCGGCAGCGCGGAAGGCGCCCAGCCCTGCCAGCCGCCGGCCTCGGGCGGGACCAACTGGCCGCCGTTCCAGGGCGCGTCGCTGGAAGCCTTGCGGCCCGCGTGGCCCAGCTGTATGCCCAGTTTGATGGCCGCATAGCGGCGGATGGCGGCCACAACGCGGCCGATGGCCGCCTCGGTTTCGTCGGACCACAGCCCCAGGTCTCCCGGGGTGATGCGGCCGTCGGGCTCCACCGCGGTCGCTTCCACGAACAGCAGCGCGGCGCCGGACAGGGCCAGGTGCCCCAGATGGATCATGTGCCAGTCGGTCGCCAGGCCATTTTCAGCCGAATACTCGCACATGGGCGCGATGACGATGCGGTTGGCCAGCTCCAGCTGGCCGATGGAGGTGGGACTGAAAAGCAGGGACATGCTGGAGCCTCCGGGGCATGGGATGCGAAAGCATAGCGCCCCAACCCGGCTGGCGGCCTGAATACCGCGGCCCGGGCGGGGTCAACCGCGCCCACGGGAGTTGCGCTACTGCCCTTCGATCACCGAATCCAGGAACTGGCGCGTGCGCGCCTCTTGGGGCTGGCTGAACAGCACCGACGATTCGGCGTCCTCGACGATATTGCCCTCGTCGAAGAACAGGGTCCGGTCCGAGCTGCGTTCGGCGAACTTCATCTGGTGGGTCACGATGATCATGGTCATGCTGCGCCGGGCCGACAGGTCGCGCAGGATCTGCAGGATGCCGCCCACCAGTTCCGGGTCCAGCGCCGAGGTCACCTCGTCGAACAGCATGATGTCGGGACACATGGCCAGCGCGCGCGCGATGCCCACGCGCTGCTTCTGCCCGCCCGACAACTGCGCCGGATAGACGTCGAGCTTGTCGCCCAGGCCGACCATTTCCAGGTATTCCACGGCGCGTTCGCGCGCTTGGTCGCGCGGCATGCCCAGCACGTGCAGCGGCGCCTCCATGGCATTGGCCAGCGCCGTCATGTGCGGGAACAGGTTGAAGTGCTGGAACACCATGCCGATCTTGCCGCGCACCTTGCGCAGGTGCGCCGAATTGGGCCCGGCCGGGCGGCCCTGGGCATCGGTCCACATGGGTACGCCATCGATCTCGATATCGCCGCTGGTGGGCCGGTCCAGCGTCATCAGCACGCGCAGCAAGGTCGACTTGCCCGAGCCCGAGGGGCCGATCACGGCCACGGTCTGGCCCGACGGGATCTCCAGGTTGATGCCGCGCAGCACCTCCAGTTCGCCGTACTGCTTACGCAGATTCTTGATGCTTACGCTGGCGCTCATCGCTTTCCTCCATATCGTTGCAGGCGGGCCTCCAGGCCGCGCACGCCCCAGGCCGCCACCAGGCTCAGCGCCAGGAACAGCAGGCCCACCAGGGTCAGGGGCTCGGTGTAGCGGAACGTGGCTGAGCCGATCATCTTGCTCTGCTGCAACAGTTCCACCACGGTGATCGCCGACAGCAACGGCGTGTCCTTGAACATGGCGACCAGGTAATTGCCCAGCGCCGGCACCACCGGCGGAATCGCCTGCGGCAGCACCACGCCCACCGCCGTGCGCCAGCGCGACATGTTCAGCGCGGTGGCAGCCTCCCATTGGCCGCGCGGCACCGCCTCGATGCCGGCGCGGTAGACCTCGGCGCAATAGGTCGCGTAGTGCAGGCCCAGCGCGGTGATGCCGGTGGCCAGCGGCGACAGCCGCACGCCGGTCAGCGGCAGCACATAGAACAGGAAGTACATCTGCACCAGCAAGGGCGTGCTGCGCACGAACTCGATCACGAAGGCCGTGGGCAGCGACACAATGCGCAGGCGCGAACGCCGCAGCAGTGCCAGCGCCAGGCCGAGCGTGACGGCCACCAGCATGCCCAGCACGGTGGCCTGGATCGTGATGAGCAGCGCGGAGCCCAGCGTGGGCAGGATTTCCAGGGCGAAGGACCAATCGAATACCGGCTTCATCGCACGCGCACCTTGCGTTCCAGCAGCCGCACGCCGGCCGTGATCAGCAGGGCCACGGCAAAGTACATCAACAGCATCAGGGTGAAGATCTCGGTGGTGCGCAGCGTCTCGCTGCGCAGCAGTTGGCCGCGGAAAGTCAGGTCGGTGATGGTGATGAGGGACACCAGCGCAGTGTTCTTCAACAGCTCGATCAGCAGGTTGCCCGCCGGCGGCAGCATGGCCGGCACGGCCTGCGGCACCACGATGCGGCGCATGATCTGGCCGCGCGTCAAATTCAGCGCGATGCCCGCTTCGCGCTGGCCCGGCGGCACCGCGCGGATCGCGCCGCGCACCACTTCCGCGCCGTAGGCGCCGGCATTCAGCGCCAGCACCACGATGCCCACCAGCATGGCGGGCAGCTGCACGCCGAACAGCGGCAGCACGAAGTAGAACCAGAAGAGCTGCACCAGGGCCGAGGTGCCGCGGAACACCTCGACATAGACCGCCGCGATCCAGCGCACCGGCCGCAGCGACGACAGGCGCCCGATGCCCGCGGCCAGCGCCAGCGGGACGGCCAGCACCACCGCGCCGGCCATGATCTCAAGCGTGACCGCCAGGCCCTGCAGCAACGGCGGCACGAGTTCGGCGAAATGCTCGGATATCAACCGCATGCGCCCCCCTTACTGGCCGGCGCACAGCTTGGCGGCCGTGACTCCCTTGGGTAGTTCCTGCGGGGTGAAACCGAAGGGCGCGACCAGCTTCTGGTGTTCCTCGGTGCCGATGAACTTGGCCAACTCGGCGTTGAAGGCGTCGGCAAAAGCCTTGTCGTCGGAACGGAAAGCGTAGGCGCCATAGCCGCGCACGTCCTTGCCGTCAATGACGGGGTCCTTGAACGGATCGGCCTTTTCCAGGCCGCTGGCCGCGCTGGTCTTGCCCATCAAGTCGTTCACGGTGAGCGCGGTGGCCGCGTAGGCGTCGGCGCGCCCGGCCTGCACGCCGGACAGCGCGCTGACCGCGTCGGGAAACACCACTACCTGGGCGGGTGGCACCTTGATCTTGGAGGCGTACTCCGCTTCGATCGCGCCCACCACCACGCCCAGCTTGGCGTCGGGATTCTTCATCACGTCTTCGTAGCTGTGCAGGTTCTTGGGATTGCCCTGCTTGACCAGGAAGGACTGGCCGACGCCATAGGTGGGGTCGGAGAACGCCACCTGCTGGCAGCGTTCGGGGGTGACGTACATGCCCGCCGCGATGATGTCGAAACGCTTGGCCTGCAGACCCGGAATAAGGGAGCCGAACTCGGTCAGGACGCCCTCCACCTCATTGATGCCCATGCGCTTGAGCACGACCCGCGCGATCTCCACGGACTCGCCCGTGACCTTGGCTTCCTTGCTGTCCATGAAGGCAAAAGGCGCTTCGTTGGCGTAGCCGATACGTATTTTGCCGGCGGCCTTGGCGGCTTCCAGGGTGGACGCCGCGGCGGGTGCGCTCGCGGCCGGCGCAGCCTTGTCGGATCCCGAGTCGGAACATGCCGCCAGCACCCCCAGGCTCAAGGCGGCAAGCAAACGTCTGGATCGGATCAGGCTCATGGCAGTTTCTCCTGTATTTATTTCGAGGTATATGGATTCACTAAAAATAATACGCTATTAAATGATTTCTATACGAATGATATGCCCGAAAAAAAGCAGGCCGCAGCCTGCTTTTCGATCCGTCGCCCTATGAGAGGTCAGGACAAGTTACGAATGGTAGACGTCTATGTCCCCACTTACTCCGCGTAGGAAAAACGGCCGTTCTTGACGATGCCCATGACGCGGGCGCGCTCGTCGAAGCCCTGGTGGTTGTCCTTGGTGATATTCAGGACGCCATTGGGCACAACCAGGTCACGCGTGTTTTCCAGGGCGTCGCGCAGCGCAGCGCGGAACTCCGGGGTGCCGGGCTTGGCGCCGGTTTTGAGCGCCCGCGCCACCGCCGAATCCAGCAGCATCCAGGCGCCATAGGCGTCGCCCGCGAACTGGGTCAGCGTGTTGGCGCCGTAGCGGGCTTCGTACTTGTCGGCGAAGGCCACCGCCACCTTCTTGACCGGATTGTCGTCCGGCAGCTCGCGCGCCACCACGCCGGGGCCGGTGGGGAACAAGGTGCCTTCCACGTCCGCGCCGCCGACCTGCAGGAACTCCAGCGTGCCGATGCCATGCGTCTGGTAAATGGCGCCGGTGTAGCCGCGTTCCAGCAGCGTCTTCTGCGGCAGGGCGGAAGGCGTGCCGGCGCCGGCGATCAGCACGGCATCCGGCTTGGCGGCGATGACCTTCAGCACCTGCCCCACCACCGACGCGTCGGTGCGCTGGAAGCGTTCCTGCGCCACGACCTTCAGGTCGGTTCCCGCGGCGGCGGTGAACTCCTTCCACCAACTGTCGCCGTAGGAATCCGCGAAGCCGATGAAGGCCACATTCGTCAGGCCCTTCTTCTTCATGTCCGCGACCAGCGCGGTAGCCATCAACGAATCATTCTGCGGCATCTTGAAGGCCCAGGCGCGCTTCGGATCCGACAGCGGCTCGACGATGACGCTGGACGCGGCCAACGCGATCATGGGCGTGCCGGTCTCGGCCAGCACGTCCAGGCCCGCCAGCGCGGCGGCGGTAGTGTTGGGGCCGACGATGGCGTCGACCTTGTCTTCCGAGGTCAGCTTGCGCATGTTCTTCACCGCCCGGCTGACGTCGGTGCCGTCGTCCAGCACCACGTAACGTGCCGGCTCGCCGCCCAGCGTGGCGGGCCACAGACGGATCGCGTTATTGGTCTGAATGCCGATGGCGGCGGCCGGGCCGGTCGTGGACACGTCCACGCCGATGACGATTTCGGCCTGGGCGGACAAGGCAGGGACGACCAGCGCGACGGCGCAGGCGTAGCGGACGAACTTGTAAGACATGACAGCAGTTCTCGGCGAAGTTTGAGCAGATGCCCGTATTTTGCCTGATGGGCGCGCGCCGCCTGGCGACGCGGATCAAGAAAGCAGGCCTGCGGTTACATAGGCTTGCCGTTGCGCGCAGACGCTTTCCGCGCCTGGCGTCCGTGCCCGCCGTATCATCGGTCATGCCAACCCAGGCAATGCGCGCCGCCCCCCAGCCGGCGGCCCGCGCCCTCCCACACCGGCCGCGCTCGCGACGGGCGCGGCCCTACTACAGGAGTCACGCATGAAGAAAACCGCAACCGCCCACTGGTCCGGCGACCTGAAGACCGGCAAGGGCACGATCTCCACGCAGAGCGGCGCGCTCAAGGAACAGGCCTACGGCTTCAACACCCGCTTCGGCGACACCCCGGGCACCAACCCCGAGGAGCTGCTGGGCGCGGCCCACGCTGGCTGCTTCACCATGGCCCTGTCGAACATCCTGGCGGAAGCAGGCATGGTCGCGCAAAGCCTGGACACCAAGGCCGAGGTCACGCTGGACAAGGTCGACGACGGCTTCTCGATCACTGCCGTCCACCTGACCGTGGAAGCCGTCATCCCCGGCGCCAGCGCGCAGGCCTTCGAGGACGCCGCCCGCAAGGCCGAGAAAGGCTGCCCGGTATCCAAGGTGCTGAACGCCAAGATATCCATGGACGCGAAGCTCAAGTCCTGATCCCCGCATCGGCCCATGACCTGTCCGGCAAGGGCGGCGTCATTGGGCCGGCCTATCCCCTGCTTGCCCAAAATCAATTTGACGCTCTGGCCCCTCGAGAGGATGATGAGAATCATTCTCAGGAGCAAGCATGGGCCAATTCATCTACGCGATATCCGGCGGCAGGACTGCGCTGGCGCAAGACGTACAGGTGTCGGCGGGACTGCGCCGCATCGCCGGCCCCGGCATCCTGGTGGCCGTGGGCTATATCGATCCGGGCAACTGGGCCACCGACATCGCCGGCGGCAGCGGCTTCGGCTATGGGCTGCTGCTGGTCGTCGTCACCTCGGCCCTGCTGGCGCTGGGCTTCCAGATCCTGGTGTCGCGCCTGGCGCTGGCTACCGGCCAGGACCTGGCCACGCTGACGGCCCGCCACCTGTCCCCGCGCCTGGCCAAGACGGCCTGGCTGGCCGGCGAGGCGGCGATCCTGGCGACCGCCCTGGCCGAACTCATCGGAGGCGCGATCGCGCTACGCCTCCTGTTCGGACTGCCGCTGATCGCGGGCGTGGCGATCACCGGCGTCGGTACTTTTGCCGTACTGGCGCTGACCCGCGGCAACGCCGACAAGCACGAACGCTTCATCGCCCTGCTGCTGTCGGTGGTCGCCATGTCCTTCGTGTTCCTGCTGTTCAAGGCCAATCCGGCCTGGACCGAAGTGGCGCACGGCGTCACCCAGACCAGCCGGGCGCTGCGCGACCCGCAGGGCTTCCTGATCGCGCTGGGCATACTCGGCGCCACCCTGATGCCGCACAACCTGTACCTGCATTCGGGCTCGCTGGCCCAGCGCGCGCAGCAACTGCCGCCCGCCGCGCGCGACCTGGCCATGCGCGTGGCGCGCAACGACACCATCGTGTCGCTGGGCCTGGCGATGCTGATCAACGCCGCCATCATGATCGTCGCCGCCGCATCGCTGTCGGGTTCGGGACTGATCGTCTCCAGCCTGGACGACGCGCATGCCGTGATCGGCCAGACGCTGGGCGTGGGCGCGGCCATTGTGTTCGCCGTGGCGCTGTATGCCGCGGGCCAAAGCTCCACCATCACCGGCGTGCTGGCCGGACGCATTCTGTCCAACGGTTTCCAGATCCGCCAGGGCTGGTCCGACCGGCGCCGCGCGCTTGCAACCCGGTTGCTGGCGGGCGCGGCGGCGGTCGGCCTGTTGGCGTTCACCGGCGGCCAGGACCCCGACAGCCTGCTGGTGCTGAGCCAGGTCATCCTGAGCCTGGCCCTGCCCTTTGCGCTCGGCCCGCTGGTGCTGCTGGCCTGCCGCAAGAGCCTGATGGGCAAGTACGTGTTGCGCGGCGCCTGGGCCTGGGCGGCGATTGCGGCCACGGTCGGCATCCTGCTGCTGGACGGCTATCTGGTGGCTGACATGCTGGTCTGAACCCAGGACTGGCCGGTGGCCTCGCCGCGCGGCGCCGCGCCGCGGCGGAGCTCTATGGCCTCCCGCAACATGCCGATGATGGCCCGGGTCTTCCGTGGCAACGGCCTTTGCGGCGGCGTCAGCGCGGTGACCGGCAGCGAACGCATCCGATGGTCGGGCAGCAGCCGCACCAGCCTGCCGGACGCCAACTCCGCAGCGCAAGCGGGCTGCTGCACGACTCCGATCCCGCCCGCCCCCAGAATGATGTCGAACATCGCACGCCAATGCGTGGTGGTCACCGCCGTGCGGATTGCCGCCGGCCGGCTTCCGCCCGCGGCATCCATCATCGGCAGGGCCTCGTTCAGGAAGGCATCCTTGACCCGGATGAAGGAATGCCTGGCGAGATCCTGCGCGTTGAGGACCGGGCCGTACCGATCTAGATATTCGGGCGTGGCCACCAGCACGTGGTCCACCTCTCCCAGCGGATAGGCAAGATAGCGCCCGTCGCCGGCGCTGCCGAGACGAATCGAAAGATCGACCCCTTCGACGGCCGGATCCACGGCCTCGTCGTTGAGGATCAGATCCATCAGCAGGCCGGGGTGTTCGGTCCGCGCCGCGATCAGCGTCGGAACCACAACCTTTTCGCCGTAGCAATGGGCTGCGGCGATCCGCAGCGTGCCGCCGATCTCCTGGCCCGTCGCCCAGACGGCCTCGGCAGCCTCGGCCGCCGAGGCCAGCAAGCCCTGGCTGCGTTCGTAGAAGATTCTGCCCGCTTCGGTGCACTTGAGCGCGCGTCCCGTGCGCAACAGCAAGGTGGCGCCCAGGAAGCGCTCGAGTTTCTCGATGCGTTCGCTCACCGCTGGCTGCCCCATGCCCAGGTCGCGGGCGGCGCCCGACATCGTCTCGCGTTCGACGACGCGGACGTAGATGCGCATCGCTGCCAAAAGATCCATACCCATCCCGAAATCCCGCCCGCCGCCAACGCCGCCGGCACCCCGCCGTGCATGTGTGCGCAAGCCGGGGACTTTGGAGTGCGCCCGCTTCCGCAATCCTGCGCAACCGCCGCAGCACTCCCAGGGCGCATTCTAGGGATGCCTACGTAAACCGAAAAGCCAAAATTCTCTTATCATCGTTTCTATTTGGTTTACACATGAAGGGCGGTGCTCCATGAAACCCAAGCAGCTGCAAGCATTCGTCGCGGTCGCCACGCAACACAGCATTCGCGCCGCCGCCCGCGCCTTGGGCGTCTCGGCGCCCGCCGTGACCAAGATCGTGCGCGAACTGGAACGCGAACTCGGCGCCGCCCTGGTCGAACGCAGCGTCAAGGGCATCACGCTGACCGAATGCGGGGCGGCCCTGCTGCCCCGCGCGCAGCTGCTGCTGGACGACATGCGACGGGCGCGCGACGAGGTCGCTCAACTGCGCGACGGCAATGCCGGCCAGGTGCGCGTGGCGGTCAGCGCCGCGTTCGCGCAGACCTTGTTCATTCCGACGTTCCGGCGCTTGCGGGAACGGCGTCCCGGCGTCTCGCTGCACGTCAGCGAAGCCGGCCTGGCAGGCATTCTTTCGCGGCTGCGCGAGCCGCAGGTCGATTTCGCGGTCATGCATGCGGACCCGGAGCTGTTGCGGGACGAGTTCGAATGCCTGCCGCTGTTCCCGGTACGGCTGGTGGTCGGCATGCGCAGGCAACATCCCCTGCGCAACCGGCGCTCGATGCGCGAACTGCTCAACGCCGAATGGGCCTTGCCTGGCGATGGCGGCGACCCGCTATCGGCCACGACCCGACTGTTCGCGTCGTTGGGCATGCCGGTGCCGCCGCGCGTGGTGCAAGGCGATTCGCTCACCGCGGCCCTGGCCCTGGTCTCGCAGACGGATCATCTGGGACTGTTCGTGGAGCCGCTGGCGGACGCGGTCTTCAAAAACCTGGACATCCGGCGCCTGGAGCTTGACGATGCGCTGCCGGTCCTGCAGGTCTGCGTCATACAGCGCAAGGGCAGCGACCTGACGCCGGCCGCCAGGCAATTCATCGCCTGCCTGCGCGAAGTCCTGGACGAGACTCAACCGGCTCCATGAAAAACGCCGGCGGTTTGCCGGCGTTTTCGCTCGCGACGCTGCGCGCGTCGCTCTGGGATACTTCAATGATAGGCGGAGACCACCGGGTGCTGACGGCGGCCGGCGTCCATGTCGTGCAGCACTTCACCCACGGCGCCGCCGAAGGCCGCCAGGCGCACCTTCAGGCGCAGCCAACGCGAACCGGAACTGTGGCGGGACAGGCTTTCCGCGATGATGGCGTCATGAATCAGGGTACGTTCCAGCTCATCCGACATGCGGGCATTCTTCAGCGCGGTATCGCTCATGGTTCTCTCCTTGAGAAAGCGATGTGGAACAACACGAGTCCATCTTAGACCTGTGCTTGCTGCGTCGCAATAAATTTCTCAAGCATTTTTTTGTGCGTTGCGCAATGGGGACAAACACCAGAAATGGTGCACATATGCACTGCTGCCTGCACCTTGCTGGTGCCGCCCGCCCTCTCGATCCGGAGGCGCGCCGTATCAGGCCTGTGTCAGATGCGCCTGAATCAGCATGTCCGCCATCTGCGCAACCCGGCCGGCGGGTCCGCCTTCGCCAAAAAGCTGGCTGGAGACGAAGGCGCCCTCGAACAACAGCAACAGGCCGTCGCCCAGCGCGTCAGGGTCGGCCGCCCCCATGTCCGCCGCCATGGCGGCCAGGCGCCGGCGCAGCTCCGCCTTGTGCTCCACCGCCACGGCGCGCGCGGGATGACCGGCTTCGGGATACTCGACCGCCGCGTTCGTCAGGCCGCAGCCGCGGTATCCGCTCTGCACGGCCCGCCCGGCCAAGCCGGTCAGATAGTCCAGGATCTGCGCGCGAGGATTTCCCGGGTGCGCTTCGCAAGCCGCGTCAAAACGCGCCCAGAACTCAGCGTCGTAGTCGCGCAGATAGGCCGCCGCCAACTCGTCCTTGGACGAGAAGTTGCGGTATAGGCTGGGTTTGGTCACCCCCGCCTCGGTGACGATGGCGTCCACGCCCACCGCCCGGATGCCGTCCCGGTAGAACATTTCGCGCGCGGTCTTGCGGATGCGATCGGCCGCCAGTGGCGGCTTGGATGCGGGCCGGTCGGCGGCGGTGGTCTTGCTGGCCATGGATGGGCTCCTTTTCCGGATGACGGACGCGACGAGAAATTGCTTGACTATGTTACTGACCGGTACGTACTATTCGCAAATCCCATTACGTACCGGTCAGTAACATGAGTATAGCCCAGCCTCCCATTCCTTTCCGGCGCGCCGGCCAGAAGTACGCTTTCGTGGTCGTCGCGGTCATTTTCCTGTCCCTGCTGGTGTCGGCCGGCCTGCGCTCCTCGCCCAGCGTGTTGCTGGTGCCGCTGGAAGAAGCCTTTGGCTGGAGCCGCAGCACCATCTCCCTGGCTGCCGCGGTCGGCATCTTCCTGTATGGCATGGTCGGACCGTTCGCCGCTGCGGCGATGGAGCGTTTCGGCTTGCGGCGGGTGCTGATCGGCGCCCTCCTCGTGATGGCGGCGTCCAGCGCGGCCAGCGCCTTCATGACCGAATCCTGGCATCTGCTGCTGACCTGGGGCGTGTTTTCGGGCCTGGGTTCGGGAGCGGTGGCGGTAGTGCTGGGCGCGACCGTGGTCAACCGCTGGTTCACCAAGCACCGCGGCGTGATGATGGGCCTGTTGACCGCCAGTTCCGCCACCGGCACGCTGGTGTTCCTGCCGGTGCTGGCGGCGCTGGCCTCGTCGGGCGACTGGACCCGCGTGGTCTGGACCGTGGCGGCCGCGGCGGCGGCGCTGGTGCCGCTGGCCTGGTGGCTGGTGCCTGACCGTCCGTCCAGCGTCGGCCTGGTGCCGTTCGGCAGCGATCCGCATGCGCCGCCCGCGCCCGCCGCGCCGCGCACCGGCATGCTGGCCGCCACCTTCGGCGCGCTGGCGCGGGCCTCGCGCACCCGCACTTTCTGGTTCCTGTTCGCCACTTTCTTCGTTTGCGGCTTTACCACCAACGGCCTGGTGGGTACGCACCTGATCGCGCTTTGCGGCGACCATGGCATGCCCGAGGTGCAGGCCGCGGGCCTGCTGGCGCTGATGGGCATTTTCGACCTGATCGGCACCACGGCCTCCGGCTGGCTGACCGACCGCTACGATCCGCGCAAGCTGCTGTTCGTCTACTACGGCCTGCGCGGGCTGTCGCTGATCTACCTGCCCTATTCCGACTTTTCGTTCTACAGCCTGTCGATCTTCGCCATCTTCTTCGGCCTGGACTGGATCGCCACGGTGCCGCCCACCTTGCGCCTGACGACCGAAGCCTTCGGCGAGCGCGATGCCCCCATCGTGTTCGGCTGGATCGTCGCCGGCCACCAGCTGGGCGCCGCCAGCGCCGCCTGGATGGCGGGCGCCGTGCGCGAAGCGCAGGGCAGCTACCTGATGGCCTTCGTCATCTCCGGCATGACCGGCCTCATCGCCGCCGTCATCGCGCTGATGATAGGCAGGCAGCGCGCGGTGCCGCAGCCGGCCTGACCGCGATTGCGGGCGGCCCGCCGGCCCCCGGCCGGGCGCCGCCTGCGCAAATCACAGGCCTAGTCAGGCCTTGGCCACGCCACCCGCGCGCCCGCGCAAGTTATAGGTCTTCTTGCTGCCTACATGCTTGCGGATGAGCGACTCCGCAAGCTCGCCATCGCGCCGCATCAGCGCCTGGACGAAGGCCTCATGGTCGGCCACCGCCGCCGTCCATTCGTCGATATCGAAATTCGACTTGTAGCGCAGCGCCTGCACCTGCAGGTTGAACCTGTCATACGAATGCGTCAGCGCCGGGTTGTGGGCGGCGCGGTTGATGGCGATATGCGTGCCCATGCTGGCCGCGAAATACGCGCGGATGTCGCGCTGCTCATACCCCTGCAGCATCTGCGCGTGCAGCTGCGCGATCTGCGCCAGTTCCGCGTCCGTCGCGCGCTCGGCGGCGCTGCGCACCGCCAGCCCCTCCAGCACCGACAGCACATCGAAGATGTTCTCGACGTCATCGGCCGACAACTCGATCACCATCGCCCCGCGCTTGGGCTGCAAGGTCACCAGGCCATCAGAGGCCAGCATGCGGTAGGCCTCGCGCAGCGGCGTGCGCGAAATCTTCAACTGGTCGCACAGGTCCCGTTCGTTGAGCCAGGTGCCCGGCTTGAAGGTGCCGTCGATGATGAGCTGCCGCAGTTTCTCGGCCACCACGGCCGGCAGCGTGGGGTGATGGATGGCCAAATCGGGGACGGACTGATCCATAACTTCAGGGTTAGCCATGAGTTGTTGCCACTCGCTAATTCGACTATTTTTGTATCTGGTATACCAAACACCAGCGGCATACCAACCTGACCCCATCATAGATCAAGCAACACGCGGGCAGGCTTACAACCACCAAGGAGACCCACATGCACAAGCACGCTCGCGCCCGGGCCGGCGCCCTGGCATTGACCGCCAGCCTGGCCGCCGCCAGCCCCGCCCTGGCGCAGGACGCATCCAAATGGCCGGAGCGGCCAGTACGCCTGATCGTCGGTTTCGTGCCCGGCGGCGGCACCGACGTGTCGGCCCGCATCCTGTCCGCGCGCCTGTCCGCGCTGCTGGGCCAGCAGGTCGTGGTCGAGAACAAGCCCGGCGCATCCGGCCTGATCGCGGCCGACTTCGTGGCCAAGGCCGATCCGGACGGCTACACCCTGCTGCTCGCCAATATGCAGTCCACCGTCGCCGCGCCCTACGTGGTGCAGTCCAGCGTCGACCCGATCAAGGATTTCACGCCGGTGCGCTACATCGGCTCGGTGCCCAATGTGCTGGTGGTCAACCCGGCCAAGCACAGCTACGCCAGCGTGCAGAACCTGGTGGACGACGCCCGCGCCAAACCCAAGCAGCTGACCTACGCCTCTTCCGGCATGGGCAGCCCGCAGCACCTGAGCGCCGCGCGCTTCTCGCAGATCGCCGGTGTGAGCATGGAGCACGTGCCCTACAAGGGCAGCGGCCAGGCCATGACCGACCTGCTGGGCGGCAGCGTGGACATGAACTTCGATACCTTGCCCGGCGCCATCAACCAGATCCAGGCCGGCAAGCTGCGTCCGCTGGCCGTGACCAGCACGGAACGCAGCAAGCGCCTGCCCGACGTGCCCACGCTGGCGGAGTCCGGCATCAAGGGCCTGGACGTGGTGCAGTGGTACGCGGTGCTGGCCCCGGCCAAGCTGCCCAAGCCGGTCCTGGAGAAACTCGACCAGGCCCTGAGCCAGACCCTGGCCGATCCCGAGATCAAGGCCAAGCTGGCCGACCAGGGCATGGAACTGGGCGGCGGCCCCAACAATCCCGCGGCCTTCGCCAGCTACGTGCAGGATGAATGGAGCAAGTACGGCAAGCTCACCGCCAGCCTGGGCTTGACCAAGCAGTAACCCCGCAGCAACCCGGCGGGGGTGCGCCCCCGCCCAAGCAAAGGAACACCATGAGCGCTACCCCCACTTCCGATTCCTCCCCCATCCTGCGCCAGCGCGACGGCGACATCGTGACCGTGGTGCTGAACCGCCCGGAAAAGCTCAACGCCTTCACCATAGACAGCTGGCGGCTGCTGGGCGACACCTTCCTGGAGCTGGACGCCGACGACAGCGTGCGCTGCGTGCTGCTGCGCGGCGCGGGCGAAAAAGCCTTCTCCCCCGGCAACGACATCAGCGAATTCGAGACCGCCCGCAGCAACAAGCGCCAGGCCATCGAGTACGGCGCGGTCATGCGCCGGACCATAGAAGCCATCGGCAACTGCCGCCATCCCGTGGTGGCGCAAATACACGGCATCTGCGTGGGCGGGGGCATGGAGATCGCCAGCCTGGCCGACATCCGCATCTGCGGCGCGAGCTCGCGCTTCGGCGTGCCGATCAAGAACCTCGGGCTGGTGATGTCGTATTCGGAACTGGCGCCGCTGGTGCGCCTGGTCGGCCCGTCCGCGGCGCTGCAGGTGCTGCTGGAAGGCACCATCTTCGACGCGCAGGAAGCGCTGCGCCTGGGCGTGGTCACGCGCGTGACGCCCGATGACCAGGTCGCCGCGGAAGCCCAGGCCGCCGCGCGCCGCATCGCCGACGGCGCGCCGCTGGTGGCGCGCTGGCACAAGAAATTCATCCGCAACCTGGTGGATGGCCGCGCACTGACCGACGCCGACCGCGACGAAGCCTTCGACTGCTTCGACACCGAGGATTTCCGCACGGGCTACCAGGCCTTTCTGGCCAAGGCCAAGCCGCAATTCAATGCCCGCTGAACGCAGCGCAAGGAGGACTCATGCATAACGACACCCCGCGCGACACCCCGCGCCCGGCCGGCGCGCTCGCTGGCATGCGCGTGATCGAGCTGTCGCAGATCATGGCCGGCCCGACCTGCGGCATGATGCTGGCCGACATGGGCGCCGACGTCATCAAGGTTGAAAAGATCGACGGCGGCGACGATTCGCGCCAGTACCGCGACCCGCAGATCAACGGCATCTCGGCGCCCTACCTCATGCTCAACCGCAACAAGCGCGCCATCGCGTTGGACCTGAAGCACCCCGAAGGCAAGAAGGTCCTGCTGCGCATGATCCGCGAGGCCGACGTGGTGACCGAGAACTTCCGCAAGGGCACGATGGAAAAACTGGGCCTGGGCTACGAACGGCTGCGCCAGGAGAATCCGGGCCTGATCTATTGCGCGGTGTCGGGCTACGGCACCACGGGCCCCTATGCCGACAAGGGCGGTTTCGACCTGGTGGCGCAGGGCTTCTCCGGCCTGATGGCAATCACCGGCGAACCCGGCGGGCCGCCGCTGCGTACCGGCAATTCGGTCGCAGACATCAACGCCGGCCTGCTGGCGGCCTTCGGCGTGCTGGCGGCCTATCAGCACAAGCAGCGCACCGGCGAAGGCCAGATCGTGGAAACGTCATTGCTGGAAGCCAGCCTGCAGCAGCTGTACTGGCATGCCGCGATCTATTTCGGCAGCGGCGTCTCGCCCGGCCCCACGGGATCGGCGCACGTGCTGAGCGCGCCCTACCAGGCCTTTCCCACCGCGACCGACTGGATCATCATCGGCGGCGCCAACGAGAAGAACTGGCAGCGCATCACCCAGGCGCTGGGCAAGCCGGAATGGGCCGAAGATCCGCGCTACGCGCGCAACCGCGACCGCATGCAGAACCGCGATCAGCTGGTGGAAGAAATGTCCGCCATCCTGAAGAGCCGCAGCGCGCAGGAATGGCTGGACGTTTTCGACAAGGCCGGCGTGCCCGCCGGGCCGGTGCATTCGATCGCGCAGGCGTTGTCGCATCCGCAAACGCTGGCGCGCGGCATGGTGGTGGAACAGGATCACCCGGTGGCCGGCAAGGTGCGCACCGTAGGGATGCCCGTAAAGCTGTCGGCCACGCCCGCGCAATACCACCGCGCGGCGCCCAGGCTGGGCGAAGACACCATCGCGATCCTGGGAGAGTTCGGCTATGGCCAGCAGGAAATCGACGCACTGATCGAGGCGGGCGTGGTCACGGCCGTGGACCGTGAACGCGCATCGGTTTAGGGCATTTTTGGCGACTTGCTGACGGTCGGTTTTGTGAGGCGGGGTTCTTGAGTCGCCGGCGTCCGGACTGCGGGATTCCGATGCTCGCCCCGGTGGGGCTGCGCTTCGGATCCCTCCGCCCGGCCACCGGCTCAAGGCATCTGCCCATGCACGGGGTCCAAAACCAACGCATTAGGCGACTGCCAGCCGAGGACCCCGGAGCCATCCGAAGCGCAGCCCCACCGGGGCGAGCATCGGAATGGCGCAGGGCAGCCTCGGCGGCTAAAGAACCCTGACATCCGCAAGCTGTGAGCCCTACCGCCCCGCACTTCGGTTTTGTGAGGCAGGGTTCTTGAGTCGCCGGTGTCCGGACTGCGGGATTCCGATGCTCGCCCCGGTGGGGCTGCGCTTCGGATCCCTCCGCCCGGCCACCGGCTCAAGGCATCTGCCCATGAACGGGGTCCGAAACCACCGCATCAGGCGACTGCCAGCCGAGGACCCCGGAGCCATCCGAAGCGCAGCCCCAGCGGGGCGAGCATCGGAATGGCGCAGGGCAGCCTCGGCGACTAAAGAACCCTGACATCCGCAAGCTCAAAGCCCTCGCACCCAAGATCCGGCCACGCCCTACTCAGACTCGCCCAGATAAGCCGCGCGCACTTTGGGATCGTGCAGCATGTCGCCAGCGGGACCGGACAGGATGATCTCGCCCGATTCCATCACGTAGCCGCGATGGCTGTTTTCCAGCGCCAGGCGCGCGTTCTGCTCGATCAGCAGAATGGTGACGCCTTCGCTGGCGATGGTGCGCACCACCTCGAAGACCTTCTCCACCATCAGCGGCGCCAAGCCCATCGAGGGCTCGTCCAGCAGCAGCAGCTTGGGACGCGCGATCATGGCGCGGCCCATCGCCACCATTTGCTGTTCACCGCCCGACAAGGTGCCGGCCGCCTGCTTGCGACGCTCGGCCAGGCGCGGGAACAAGGTGAAAACGCGGTCGGTGTCTTGGCGGATCTGGGCCGCGTCGCGGCGGATGTAGGCCCCCATCGCCAGGTTTTCCTCGATCGTGAGCTGGCCGAAGATGCCCCGTCCTTCCGGCACCATGACCAGGCCGCGGCGCACCAGCTCATGCGACTTCTGACCGCCGACGGACTGGCCGCCGTAGACCACTTCACCGCCCGCCAGCGGCACCAGTCCGCAGATGGCGCGCAGCGTGGTGCTCTTGCCGGCGCCGTTCGCGCCGATCAGGCAGACCAGCTCGCCTTCGTCCACGCGCAGATCGATGCCGCGCACGGCGCGGATGCCGCCATAGGAAACCTGCAGGCCCCGCAATTCCAGTAGGGGTTGGGATACTGCCGTCATGCCGGGCGCTCCTGATGAATCTGCGGATCCTGCGCGGCGCCGGCGCCCAGATACGCTTCAATGACCTTGGGGTCGCGCTGCACCTGGGCGGGTTTGCCCATGGCCAGCACCTTGCCGTATTCCAGCACCAGCACGCGGTCGCACAGGCCCATGACCAGCTTCATGTCGTGCTCGATCAGCAGCACGGTGACGCCGTCGGTGCGGATCTTTTCGACCAGCTTGCGCAGCACCACGGTTTCCGACGCGTTCATGCCGGCCGCCGGTTCGTCCAGCGCCAGCAGCTTGGGATCGGTGGCCAGGGCCCGCGCGATCTCCAGGCGCCGCTGGTCGCCGTAAGGCAGCGAGCGGGCGACGTCGTTGGCGCGGTGGCCGATGCCGACGTAGTCCAGCAATTCCTGCGCCCGCGCTTCCGTCGCGGCCTCTTCGGCGCGCGTGCCTCGCGTGCGCAGCACGGCGCCGAACACGCCGGACTTGGTGCGCATGTGGCGGCCGATCATCACGTTCTCGATCGCGCTCAGGTTGGCGAACAGACGGATGTTCTGGAAGGTGCGCGCCAGTCCGGCAAAGGCGACTTCATGCGGCTTCTTGCCAGACATGGACTCGCCATTGAAGGTGCAGCTGCCCTCTTCCGGGATGTATAGGCCGGTCAGCACATTGAACAGCGTGGTCTTGCCCGCGCCGTTCGGGCCGATCAGGCCGTAGATCTCGCCCTGTTCGATATCGAAGCTGACGTCCGACAGCGCCTGCAGGCCGCCGAAGCGCTTGCCCAGTCCCTGGGCTTGCAGCAGTTTGCTCATGCCGCGCCTCCCTGGGTCTTGGTCGCCAGTTCACGCTTGCGCACCGCCGACGGCCACAGGCCGGCCGGACGGAACAGCATCACGCACACCATGGCCAGGCCAAACAGCAGCATGCGTATGCCTTCGGGGTCCAGCACCACGGCGCCGAACAGCATGTGCTGCACCGGTTCGACCACGGCGCGCAGGAATTCCGGCAACGCGGCCAGGATCAGCGCCCCCAGGATCACGCCCGGAATGTGGCCCATGCCGCCCAGCACCACCATGCACAGGATCGAGATGGATTCCATCAGCGAGAAGCTCTCGGGGCTGACGAAGCCCTGCATCGACGCGAACAAGGCGCCCGCCACGCCGCCGAACGACGCGCCCATGGCGAACGCCAGCAGCTTGATGTTGCGGGTATTGATGCCCATGGCCTTGGCCGCGATCTCGTCTTCGCGGATCGCTTCCCAGGCGCGGCCGATGCGCGAATTCTGCAGGCGCACGCAGACCACCACGATGATCAGCGTGATCGCCAGCAGCAGGTAGTAGTACTTTTCCGGCCCGGTCACGCGCAGGCCCAACAGGCTTTCCGTGCGGCCGAAGGCGAACTCGCCCACCTTGAAGGTATCGATGCGATTGATGCCCTGCGGCCCGTTGGTGATGTTGACCGGCGCGTTCAGGTTGTTCAGGAAGATGCGGATGATTTCCCCGAAACCCAGGGTGACGATGGCCAGATAGTCCCCTCGAAGCTTGAGCGTGGGCGCCCCCAGCAACACGCCGAACAGGCAGGCCACCGCCAGCGCGATCGGCAGGATGGCCCAGAACGGCAGGTGCAGGCCGAAGTGCGGCGAAGCCAGCAGCGCCCAGGTATAGGCGCCCACCGCGTAGAACGCGATATAGCCCAGGTCCAGCAGCCCCGCGAAGCCCACCACGATGTTCAGACCCAGCGACAGCATCACGTACAGCAGGGCGAAGTTCAGGATGCGCACCCAGCTCTGGCCGGCCATGCCGATCACGAAGGGCAGCACCGCCAGCACCACGCCGATCAGCGCGATGCCGATCAGGTTGCGGGTGGAGAACCCGCTGCTTTTCAGGTTTGCGCTCATGCCCGGTCTCCCACGCGTTCGCCCAGCAGGCCGGACGGACGGAAGATCAGCACCAGCACCAACACGAAGAACGCGAACACGTCCTGGTAGTGGCTGCCGAGGAAGCCGCCAGTCAGGTCGCCGATATAGCCCGCGCCCAGCGATTCGATGATGCCCAGCAGCAGGCCGCCCGCCATGGCGCCGACCAGGTTGCCGATGCCGCCCAGCACAGCGGCCGTGAAGGCCTTCAGGCCCAGCATGAAGCCCATGGTGTATTGCGACACGCCGTAGTAGGTGGCGACCATCATGCCAGCCACGGCGGCCAGCGCCGAACCGATCAGGAACGCCGCCGAAATCACGGTGTTGATGTTCACGCCCATCAGCCCGGCCACTTCGCGGTTCTGCGCGGTGGCGCGCATCGCCGTGCCCAGGCGGGTCTTGTGCACCACCGCCAGCAGCCCACCCATGATCAGCGCCGCGATCACCACGATGGCGATCTGCAGCGAACTCATGCGCGCGCCTGCAATCTCGAACACCTGCGGCGACAGCACCTGCGGGAAGTTCAGGTAGTTGCGGCCCCAGCCCATCATGGCCACGTTCTGCAAAATGATGGACACGCCGATGGCGGTGATCAGGGCAGCCAGGCGCGGCGCGCGGCGCAGCGGCCGGTAGGCGACGCGCTCGGCGGTCCAGCCCACGGCCATGCACAGCGGCACGGACACCAGCAAGCCGACGCCCAGCACCACGAAGGCCGAGGTCGAAGGGTCGCCGCCCACCAGCGAGATGGCGATGGTGGTCGCCGCCATCGCGCCTATCATGACGACGTCGCCATGGGCGAAGTTGATCAGCCCGATGATGCCGTAGACCATGGTGTAGCCCAGGGCGACCAGGGCGTACACGCTACCTAGCGTGACGCCGTTAATCAGTTGTTGAATGAAGATATCCATAGGGGCCGCGGAAATAAGCCTGGAAAAATCGCGCGGATCGCGCGGTGGCGGCCCTCGGGGCCTGCCACGGCGCCGCGCATGGCGCGCGCCGGGCGGCGCGCACGCTGCGATGTGGGCGGGAAGCGGCTGCGCCGTCTCCCCGCTCCGGTCTAGCCGCCTTAGTTGGCCTGGCTGACCATCGTTTCAACCATCTCCCACTTGCCGTTCTTGACTTCGTAGATGGTGACCGAGATTTCCTTCAGGTCGCCCTTGGCGTCGTAGGAAATGTGCTCGCTGGTTGCGCCCTTGCGATTCAGCTTGGCCAGGGCCGGCAGGTACTTCTCGGGCTTGGCCGAGCCGGCCTGCTCGATGGCGGCGATCATGTTCCAGGCGCCGTCATAGGCGTAGGGAGCATAGACGCCGGGGGCCTTCTTGAAACGCGCCTGGTAGCGCTGCTCGAAGTCCTTGCCTGCCGCCATCTTGTCCAGCGGCACGCCGGCCAGCGAGGCGTAGGTGCCGTCGGCGGCGTCGCCAGCCAGCTTGATGAAGGTGTCGCTGCGGGTCATTTCGCCCGAGACCAGCGGCGCCTTCAGGCCCAGCGTCGCCAGCTGGCGCTTCATGGGACCGGATTGCGCGTCCAGGCCGCCATAGAAAATGGCGTCGGGCGCGGAGCCCTTGATGTTGGTCAGGATGGCGGTGAAGTCGTTGGCCTTGTCGGTGGTGTATTCGCGGCGCACGACCTGGCCGCCGGCGGCCTTGACGGCCTTCTCGACCTCGTCGGCCAGGCCCTGGCCGTAGGCGGTGCGGTCGTCGATGATCGCGACCTTCTTGGCCTTCAGGCTTTCCACCATGAACTTGCCGACCGCGGCGCCCTGCTGGGTGTCGCTGGTCATCATGCGGAAGGTGGTTTCGTAGCCTTGCTTGGTGTATTCGGGCGACGTGGCCATGGCGATCTGGGGCAGACCGGCTTCATGGTAGACGCGCGAAGCGGGGATGGTCGTACCCGAATTGAAGTGGCCCAGGATGCCGACCACGTCCTGGTCAACCAGTTGCTGGGCGACCTGCACGCCGACGCGGGGATCGGCCTGGTCGTCGCGCGACACCAGCACGAACTTGGCGGTTTCGCCGTCGACCTTGATGCCCTTCTTGTTGGCTTCTTCCAGGGCCAGGTTCAGGCCGTTCTGCATGTCCTCGCCATAGTGCGACTGCGGACCGGTGAGCGGTGCGGCAAAACCGAACTTGACGTCGGCGGCCTGCGCGGAGGCGGCCATGCCGGCGGCGGCGATGCTGGCGGCGAGAAGCTTCAAAGTGGTGCGGAACTTCATGGGTATCCTCCGAGTGTCGGACTTAAGACCTTGTTATACCTGAGCTTTTAGCCAGGCCTTTGGTTTTTCACTACTGCAAGCCCGATGTAGCGGGAGCTTGCGCATGCAGGTTCTGCAAAATCCGGAAGCCGGGTTGCGACTTCCGAATTTGAGGTGCGACCGGATTTTGCTTCCAGTGCAACCTTGGCCGATATTGGAGATAACCCTTGGATACCCACGGGTTGCCCTGTAGCGGCCTCAACCGATGGTCATGAGGCTGGCGTTGCCTCCCGCGGCCGCCGTGTTGACGCTGATCGAACGCTCCGTCAACAGCCGCTCCGGCACATAGCCGGCACCGGCCGCGATCGCGTCGGAAGTCAGACCATGTACCGACAGGATGGCGCCCGGGCGCTGGGCGATGCGCTGGTTCAGCGCCTGCAGCGCGTCGCCATCGCCTTCGAACAGCACGGCCTGGTAATCCGCCTGGTCGACCTCGTCGTCGGCCAGGATGCCCGCCTGCTCCTGCTGGCTGGCGTCCAGCGACGCCAGCAGCGCCTGCGCCGCGGGCGTGTCCGCGAACCAGGCATGGTTGCCGGTCAGCTTGGCGACCGACCACTGCGCCCGCGCGCCGGCCTCGGTGGCAGCCACGCAATAGACCGCACCGCGCGGTTCGACCATATAAGTGTTGGTCTCGCCGGTCGGCCCCGGCAGCGCAATGCGCTGCGGCAGCGGCGCCGCCGCGTCCAGCGCCGGCGGCAAGCCTGCCGGACGCGTGCCCAGCAGGCGGTACATGTAGAGCGGGCCGCCGGCCTTGGGACCGGTGCCGGACAGGCATTCGCCGCCGAAGGGCTGCACGCCCACCACCGCGCCCACGATATTGCGGTTGACGTAGACGTTGCCCGCATGGACCTGGCCGGTCACGTGCGCAATGGTTTCGTCGATGCGGGTATGCACGCCGAAGGTCAGGCCATAGCCGGTGCCATTGATGGCGTCCAGCAAGGCGTCCAGTTCGTCGCGCCGGTAGCGCACCACGTGCAGCACCGGGCCGAACACTTCGCGCGTCAGTTCGCTGACGTTGTCGATTTCGATGATGGTGGGCGGCACGAAGGTGCCGTGGCGGCATTCGCCGTTGAGCTCCACCTGGTCCACGCGATGGCCCGCGGTGCGCATCGTCTCGATGTGCCGCTGGATGCCGTTGCGCGCTTCGGTGTCGATCACGGGACCCACGTCTACCGACAAGCGGTCGGGATTGCCCACGCTCAGTTCGCGCATCGCGCCGCGCAGCATGGTCAGCACATGCTCGGCATTGTCTTCCTGCACGCACAGCACGCGCAGCGCTGAACAGCGCTGGCCGGCCGAATCGAAGGCCGAAGTCAGCACGTCGAACACGACCTGCTCGGACAGCGCCGAGGAATCCACCACCATGGCGTTCTGGCCGCCGGTTTCGGCGATCAGCGGAATGGTGTGGCCGTGGTCGTCCAGGCGGTCCGCCAGCGTGCGTGCGATGACGCGCGCGACGTCGGTGGAGCCGGTGAACATCACACCGCGCACGCCCGGGCTGGCAACCAGCTGGGCGCCCACGGTTTCGCCGCGGCCCGGCAGCAGCTGCACGGCGCCTGCGGGCACGCCTGCCGCTCGCAGGATGGCCACGGCTTGCGCGGCAATCAGCGGCGTCTGTTCGGCCGGCTTGGCCAACACCGTGTTGCCGGCGGCCAGCGCCGCCGCGATCTGGCCGGTGAAGATGGCCAGCGGGAAATTCCACGGGCTGATGCACAGCACGGTGCCCAGCGGGCGGTGCGTGTCGTTGCTGAATTCGGTTTCGGCCTGGTCCGCGTAGTAGCGCAGGAAGTCAACCGCCTCGCGCACTTCGGCGATGGCGTTGGGCAGCGACTTGCCGGCCTCGCGCACGATCAGGCCGAGCAAGGTCTGCATCTGCTCTTCCAGCAGTTGCGCGGCGCGGCGCAGACACTGGGCGCGCTCCGCCACCGGCGTGGATTGCCAGATCGGAGCGGCGTTGGCGGCGGCGCGCAGCGCGGCCTCGGCCTCGTCCGTCTGCGCCTCGACCACATGGCCCACCACGTCGCGCAGATTGGCCGGGTTGCGGACTTCCATGGCGCGGGAAGCATCCCAGGCTTCGTCGCCTTCGCCCAGCATGGGCCCGGCGCGCCAAGGCATGCCGGCGCTGGCCAGCAGGGCCGCGGACAGCGAACCCAGGCGATGCTCGTTGCTCAGGTCCAGGCCGGCCGAGTTGGCGCGGGCGCCCTCTTGCAGATCGCCATAGAGTTCGCGCGGCAGCGGGATCTTCTCGTGCGGCGCGCCCAGCGGCACGATGCGCGCGGCGGCCTCAACGGGGTCGGCCAGCAGGTGCTCGACCGGAATGCTCTCGTCGCCGATCAGGTTCACGAACGAGGTGTTGGCGCCGTTTTCCAGCAGGCGCCGCACCAGGTAGGCCAGCAAGGTTTCATGGGTGCCGACCGGCGCGTAGATACGGCAGGGACGGTTCAGCTTGCCTTGGGACAGCGGCCCCACGACTTCGTCGTACAGCGGCTCGCCCATGCCGTGCAGGCACTGGAACTCGTACTGGCCCGGGTAGTAATTCTGCCCGGCCAGTTGATAGACCGCGGCCAGCGTGTAGGCGTTGTGCGTGGCGAATTGCGGATACACCGCCTCGGGCGCGCCCAGCAGCTTGCGGGCGCAGGCCAGGTAAGCCACGTCCGTGTACAGCTTGCGGGTATAGACCGGATAGCCTTCCAGGCCGTCGACTTGGGCGCGCTTGATCTCGCTGTCCCAGTAGGCGCCCTTGACCAGGCGCACCATCACGCGGTGGCGGCTGCGGCGGGCCAGGTCGATCACGTAGTCGATCACGAAGGGCGCCCGCTTCTGGTAGGCCTGGATGACAAACCCGATGCCGTTCCAGCCGTCCAGCTCGGGCTCGAAACAGAGCGCCTCCAGCAGGTCCAGCGAGATTTCCAAGCGGTCGGCTTCTTCGGCGTCGATGTTCAGGCCGATGTCGTAGCTGCGCGCCAGCACGGTCAGCGCCTTCACGCGCGGCAGCAGTTCGGCCATCACGCGTTCGCGCTGGCCGCGCGAGTAACGCGGGTGCAGCGCCGACAGCTTGATCGAGATGCCCGGACCTTCATAGATGCCGCGACCGGCGGCAGCCTTGCCGATGGCATGGATGGCCTGTTCGTACGAGGCGTAATAACGGTCGGCATCCTCGGCCGTGGTGGCGGCCTCGCCCAGCATGTCGTAGGAATAGCGGAAGCCGCGGGCTTCCATCTTGCGGTTGTTGGCCAGCGCTTCGGAGATGGTCTGGCCCGACACGAACTGCTCGCCCATCATGCGCATGGCCATGTTCACGCCCTTGCGCACCAGCGGTTCGCCGCCCTTGCCGATCAGGCGGGTCAGCGCCTTGGACAGCGACTGTTCGCTGCTCACGGCCACCAGCTTGCCGGTGATCATCAGCCCCCAGGTGGCGGCGTTGACGAACAGCGATTGCGAGCCGCCCATGTGCGACTTCCAGTCGCCGCGGGCAACCTTGTCGCGGATCAGCGCGTCGCGCGTGGCGCGGTCGGGAATGCGCAGCAGCGCTTCGGCCAGGCACATCAGCGCCACGCCTTCCTGGCTGGACAGCGAAAACTCCTGGATCAGCCCTTCCACCCCGCCGCCGCTGCGCTTGCCGCGCAGCTTCTTGACCAGGTCGGCGGCCATGGCATGGATCTTTTCCAGATTGGGCATGCGGGCCTGGCCTAGCAGCAGCGGCACGCACTCAGGCTCGGGACGCCGGTAGGCGGCGGTGATGGCCGCGCGCAGCACCGACTGCGGTTGCACGTCCTGGCCGAATTCGTAGAACGGCGGCGTGGGCGCCGCATGGCCCTCGCCCGCTTCGTCCTCGCCGCCTGCGTCCATGCCCAGGTGGGACATCTCGGCGGGCAGGTGGCCGCGCTCGATCTTGTCCAGGTAGGAGAGAATCGCCTGCTTGTGCAGCCAGTGCGGCGTGCAGTTGAGTTTTTGCGCGGCGGCCTTCAGCCGGTCGCGGAGCGCGTCGTCGACTTTAACGCCTAGGGTCGTGCTGGCCATAAGAGATTGCTTCCTGTCGCATGGCAAAGGTGATACCGGGCCCTAGCGGGACCCGGTATGGGTAGGACCGTATGCTAGACAGGTTGCAACTTGGTTTGCACTATGGTTAACCCTAGGTTAACCGATTGAGATAAAGCGGGATTTTTGGCTGGCGCCTGCAGTCCTCGCGCCAGCCCCTTTTCCCGCGCGCGGCCCTCAGTCCTTGAGCGCCGCGCAACCCAGCATCTGGACCGAAGCCGATCCCGCCGGGGTTTGGCCGCGGATGGCCGAGGCCATGGCGCTGGCCAGGCTGACCACGGCGCGCTGCTGCGCGGCGATCAGCGCGGGCACGCCCTCTTCCGTCACCGGTTCCGTGACCACGCTGCGGCACAGCAGGCCGGAACCCTTCATATTGACCGGCCGCACGCGCCAGGTCGCATCCAGTTGGGCCATGCGGCCCGATTCCAGCTCGAAGCGCTGCACATCGGTCTGCACGCGCCAGACCGCGGCGCCCAGCCCCGGCTTGACCAGCTGCACGTCCAGCGCGCCAAGCTCGCGCTTCAGCGCGTCCGACAGCGCACCCCGCAGTTCGTCGCCCAACGGCGAGCTCCAGCGCTCGGAGTAGAGCGCGGCCAGGCTGCCCTCGCCGGTGCGGACCATCAGTTGCGGCTGATCCGCCTGCGTCGAAATGTTGACCGGCTGCACTTCGATCAAGAAGTTGGCCGGCGCCACCCCAGCCCCCGGGGCCTGCGCTGCCGGCACCTGCAAGGTGTGGTACTGCACGGGCGCCGAGGAACCGCAGCCGGCCAGCGCGGCCGTCAATGCCAGCAATGACAGGACCGGACGCAAACGCGGCGTCAACCTGCCTGCGGACCGGGGCTGCCCGGAACTGGAGTGCGCCTGGCCGGCGCGGGAGAATGGGCGTCTATTCATGGGTTTCAGTTCCTGACAGGACCGGCGCCGGGGATCGGGTCTGGGCCGCGGCCGCGCAACAAGGCCTCGGGATTGGCTTGCAGGAAGTCGGCCAGGGCGCGCAGCGAACGAGCCGCGCGGCTCAATTCCTGCATCGCCTTTTCCGTATTGACCGGCAAGGAAGCGTCGGAGGCCAGCAACGCGTTGACCTGCGCCATGGATTCCTTGGCCTGCTTGAGCATGTTCTGCGCTTCGGGCGCGACCTGCTTGTCCAGGCGGTTCATCAGCTTGGAGGTGCTGGCCAGCGTGGTGCGCAAGTCTTCGCCGATCTTGTCGAACGGGATCTTCTCGATCTTGGCAACGATGTTGCTGATCTGCTGCTGGAGCTGATCCAGGTTGCCAGGCACCGTCGGGATCATGGCCGGGTCCGACAGCTTGAATTCGACCGGCTTGGCGTTCGGGAAGTCGTCCAGCGCCACGTACAGCTGGCCGGTCAGCAGATTGGCGGTGCGCAACTGCGCGCGCAGGCCATGCTTGATCATGCCGCCCAGCAAGCGGTTGCCCGCGGCGTCGCCGTCCTTCAAGGCGCGCTCGCGCACTTCGTCGAACACGCGGCCCAGGCGCTCCGGATACAGGGTGGCATCCACCAGCGAGTAGAAGCGCTTGGCGATCGGATCGAAATCCATGTTGATCTGCGTCACGTTGCCCAGCGTGATGCCGCTGAAGTCGATCGGCGCGCCCACCGTCAGGCCGCGGATCGACTGGTCGAAACGCATCCGGATCGGGAAAGCCTCGCCATCCGGATTGGCCTTGGCGGCCGTCTCGGTCGGGTACAGGTCGAACTGGGCATCCGCTTGCGCCGGCTTGCCGGCGTCGCGCGCGCTGATGACCGGTTCGAACGCGACGCCGCCCACCGCCATCGATACCAGCGATTGCGTGCGTACCTTGAGGCCATCGGCATTGACGCTGAAATCCACGCCGCTGGCGTTCCAGAAGCGCGTGCCCTGGGTCACGAACTTGTCGTTGGGCGCGTCCACGAACACCTCGACGTTCACGGCCTTGCCGGTCTCATCGAGCGCGTAGCCGATCACGCGGCCGACGTTGATGCGGCGGAAATACACGGGCGAGCCGATGTCCAGGGACCCCAGATCGGACGCCTTGAGCTTGAAGCGCTTGCCGGCACGGTCGTGCGTGACCGCTGGCGGGACTTCCAGGCCCTCGAACTGCAGCTTGGTGGCCTTCTTGGAACTGTCCTTGCCTTCGACCGCGTCCACGCCGATATAGGCGCCAGACAGCAGCGTCCCCAGGCCGGACACGCCGCTCACGTCCAGGCGCGGGCGTACCACCCAGAAGTTGGTGCCTTCGCGCGCCAGGTCCGAGACATCCTTGGACAGTTCGGCCTGCACCACCACTTTGGTACGGTCTTCGTTGAAGCCGATGGACCGCACCGTGCCGATGTTCACGTCCTTGTAGCGCAGCTGGGTCTTGCCGACTTCCAGCCCTTCGGCCGTGTTGAATGAAATGGAGATGTCAGGCCCCGCCTGCATCCAGGTCCGCACGACCAGCGACAGGCCCATCAGGGCCGCCACGATGGGCACCAGCCAGATCCATGAAATCCGGCTCTTCTCCTTGCGCGAGATCGCGGGTGAGGCAAACTTCTCTTCACCGGATCCGGGTGCTTGCTCGGACATCTACTATTCCTTGTTCGTGGGCGGAAGCCGCGGCGCTTCCTAGCCCAATTCCTTGCCGGCCACGGGCGCCGCCTGGCGCCCGCCCTCCACCGGTGGCGATTCTATTTCACTTTGATCTTCAAGGTCCCAGCTGCGGCGCAGATCGAAACTCATGGCGGACAGCATGGTCAGGATCACGACCACGCCAAAGGCCGCCGCGCCCGCGCCAGCGCTGATCTCCATCAAGCCCTGGAAATCGGCCAGGGCCGCCAGCAATATAACGACAAAAACGTCCAGCATCGACCATTGGCCGATGAACTCGACCATTTGATACAAGCGCGTGCGCGGACGCAGATTGGTGGTGCTGCGCCATTGCTCGGTCAGCAGCAGCAGGATGAGCGCCAGCAGCTTGGTCAGCGGCACCGCCACGCTGGCGATGAAGACGATCAGCGCGATATCCCATGAACCCATTTCCCAGAGTTCGACCACGCCGCCCAGGATGGTGTGGGCGCTGTCGCCCAGCACGGAACGGACCTGCATCACCGGCAGCACGTTGGCGGGAATGTAAAACACCACGGCCGCCAGCAGCAGCGCCCAGGTGCGCGCCAGGTGGTCCGGCTTGCGGTAGTGCACCTGCGCCTCGCAACGCACGCAGTGGTGTTCTTCTTCCGGATTGGCAGCCCGCGGCACGGCCTGCACCTGGCCGCATACGTGACATCCGGTCAGGACGCTGTCCGGCCCGGCTTGCGGCACATGCACGGGCACCACGCCCACGCTCTCGGCATAACGCCACAGCACGTGGGGCGACAAGCGCCCCAGCATCGTCAATAGAATGGTCAGAAGGCCGAACGCGCCCAGGCCTATGCCCGGCGCCACCGCCGCCATGCCAGCCAGCTTGACCACCGCCACCAGCACACCCAGCAGAAACACCGGAATCATGCACCAGGGCCGCAGCGCACCCAACAGCCGCATCGCAGTGCGAAAACCCGCGGGCTCGCGGCCGCGCGAGAGCGGCCCCAACACCCATAGCAGCACGCTCAGCTGCAACATGGGCAGCGCGAAACCCGCCATGCCCGTCATGATGGCAACCACCCAGTGGTCCTGCCGCCAGGTGATGGCTATGGCGTCCAGCAAGGAGGCTTGCTGCACCATGCCCTGCACGGCCATGGACGCGACCGGATAGGCATTGGCCACCCCGAACACGATGAGGGCGGAAATGGCGAGCGCCAGCCAATTGGACAAAGTAAGCCCGCTGTAGCGCCACAAAGTGGCACCGCAGCGGGCGCAATTGGCGGTCTCTCCAGGTTCAAGCTGATGCCGGCGATAGATGCTTGCGCAGTGTTCGCACTCGATCAGCGGCTGGCGGTCCGCGGTCATTGAGTTGCCTAATCGACCAGTTCGACTTCCTGTTTGTCAGGCGCATCCGACGAGGGCGGCTTGCCGTTATCGTCGAAGTCCAGCTTGACCTTGCCTTCCTCGTCCAGGTCCACCGTGACCGTGCCGCCGTCGACCAGCTTGCCGAACAGCAACTCGTCGGCCAGCGCGCGCCGGATGGTGTCCTGAATGAGGCGCTGCATGGGGCGTGCGCCCATCAGCGGATCAAACCCTTCCTTGGCGAGATGTTCACGCAGCGTGGTGGTGAAGATCGCTTCCACGCGGCGCTCGTGCAGCTGGTCTTCCAGCTGCATGAGGAACTTGTCCACCACGCGCAGGATGATTTCGCGGTCCAGCGGCGCGAACGGAATGATCGCGTCCAGGCGGTTGCGGAATTCGGGCGTGAACATACGGCGGATTTCCGCCATTTCGTCGCCCACCACGCGCGAATTCGCGAAACCGATGGACGGACGATTCAAGGTTTCGGCGCCCGCATTGGTCGTCATGATGACAATGACGTTGCGGAAGTCGGCCTTGCGGCCGTTGTTGTCGGTCAGCGTGCCGTGGTCCATGACCTGCAGCAGGATGTTGAACACATCCGGGTGCGCCTTTTCGATTTCATCGAGCAGCAGCACGCAATGCGGCTGCTTGGTGATGGCCTCGGTCAGCAGGCCGCCCTGGTCGAAACCGACATAGCCCGGAGGCGCGCCGATCAGGCGCGACACCGCGTGCCGTTCCATGTATTCCGACATGTCGAAACGCAGCAGCTCCACGCCCAGTGTGAACGCCAGCTGGCGGGCGACCTCCGTCTTGCCCACGCCGGTGGGGCCCGAGAACAGGAAGGCGCCGATCGGCTTTTCCGGCTTGCCCAGGCCCGAACGCGCCATCTTGATGGCGGCGGACAGGGCCTCGATGGCGTTGTCCTGGCCGAAGACCACGGTCTTCAGGTCGCGGTCCAGCGTCGCCAGCTTGCTGCGGTCGTCGTTGGAGACGGACTGCGGCGGGATGCGCGCGATCTTGGACACGATGTTCTCGATGTCCACCTTGCCGATCACCTTCTTCTGGCGCGAGCGCGGCAGCAGACGCTGCGCGGCGCCGGCCTCGTCGATCACGTCGATAGCCTTGTCCGGCAGATGGCGGTCATTGATGAAGCGCGCAGACAATTCGGCCGCGGCCGACAAGGCGGCGGCCGAGTAACGCACGCTGTGGTGCTCCTCGAAGCGGCTCTTCAGGCCGCGCAGGATCTGCACGGTCTGCTCGACGCTGGGTTCGGCCACGTCGATCTTCTGGAATCGGCGCGACAGCGCGTGGTCTTTTTCAAAGACGCCGCGGTACTCGGTGTAGGTGGTGGCGCCGATGCACTTGAGCTGCCCGGAAGACAAGGCCGGCTTCAAGAGGTTGGACGCATCCAGCGTGCCGCCGGAAGCCGAACCGGCGCCGATCAGCGTATGGATTTCGTCGATGAACAGAATGGCATCGGGGTTGCCGCGGATCTGCTTGAGCACGCCCTTCAGGCGCTGTTCGAAATCGCCGCGGTACTTGGTGCCAGCCAGCAAGGCGCCCATGTCCAGCGAAAAGACCTGGGCGGCCTGCAGGATTTCAGGCACTTCGCCGCGCGTGATGCGCCAAGCCAGGCCTTCGGCGATCGCGGTCTTGCCCACGCCGGCCTCGCCGACCAGCAGCGGGTTGTTCTTGCGGCGGCGGCACAGCACCTGGATCACGCGCTCGACTTCGTGCTCGCGTCCGATGAGGGGATCGATGCGGCCCGCCAGCGCGGCGGCGTTCAGGTCGGTGGCGTACTGGTCCAGCGGGGACTGACGCGATTCGCCCTGTTCTTCACCATTGGTCTGCTGCTCTTTCTGCACGGCGGCGGACTCCACCTGGGGCTGTTTGGTAATGCCATGCGACAGAAAATTGACGACGTCCAGCCGCGTCACGCCCTGCTGTTGCAGGTAGTACACGGCATGCGAATCCTTTTCGCCAAAAATGGCCACGAGCACGTTGGCGCCGGTGACCGGCTTCTTGCCGGTGCCGCCCGCCGATACGTGCATGATGGCGCGCTGGATCACACGCTGGAAACCCAGCGTGGGCTGCGTGTCGACCTCGGCGCCGCTCGGGATCACCGGGGTGTTCTCCGAGACGAATTGGCGCAGGTTGCGGCGCAGGTCGTCCAGATTGGCGGCGCAGGCGCGCAGCACTTCAACGGCCGACGCGTTGTCGAGCAACGCCAGCAGCAGATGCTCGACGGTAATAAATTCATGCCGGGCCGAACGGGCCTCGACGAAAGCCATATGCAGGCTGACTTCAAGCTCTTGAGAAATCACGCTTCCTCCGTAACGCATCGAAGCGGGCAAATACACGATTCATATTCTATGCCGATCATGGCGTAACACCAGCGATTTCAAAAACCACTCTATCGTGGCGGCCTTGCGTATCCATGACGGTAAGCGTATATCGGCCGTCCATGGCCAGCACTAATTTAAACGGATGACCCGACGCGCCGTGGCCAACCACGCGCCCGTCCAGCATCCACCATACTTCGCCTTCTGTTCCTTGCACGTCCACATCCAGCGCCACTTCGCGCCCGCCCGGCACGGGCCGCAGCACCGAACCGCTGGCCACGCCGCCCAGACGCAGGGGTCCGCGCGAGGCGTCGGCGTAGCCGGCAAAAGACGGCGGCGCCGTTTGATTCAGCACCCAGGCCGCGCGCTGCTCCGGACATAGACCGGATGGCACGCTGCCGAGCTTGTAACCCAAGGGCCAGCAAGTCACCGCAGCCTGCACCGTTTCGGGCCTGACACGGACCTGCTGGGCGCCTTCGGGCAAGGCCGCCACGATATCCTGCAGTAGCGGCGCCGCCACGTTGGCCCCGAAAAATCCAGGGTTGGGCGTACCGTCCGGACGGCCGACCCAGACGCCCATCGTCCACCTGTCGGTCACTCCCACGGCCCAAGCATCCCGGAATCCGAAACTTGTCCCGGTTTTCCAGGCCAGTTGCCGCGCCGGACTGCCCGACTGATAGAACGGCCGGTCGGGATGGCCGCCGCTCTCCAGGATGTCGCGGACGATCCAGGCCGCTCCAGGGCTCATCATACGGGACTCGACCTTCGCCTGCTCCGGCCGCAGGCGGGGCCGTCCGGAGACGCCGCCGCGGGCCAAGGCCCGGTAAGCGCCCACCAGTTCTTCCAATGTGGTGCCGCCCCCGCCCAAAATCAAGCTCAAATTCGGTTCGGCGCCCGCGGGCAAACGTAACCGTACCCCGCCAGCCAGC
This sequence comes from Achromobacter sp. SD115, assembly GCF_017355315.1. Classification (NCBI taxonomy): domain Bacteria; kingdom Pseudomonadati; phylum Pseudomonadota; class Betaproteobacteria; order Burkholderiales; family Alcaligenaceae; genus Achromobacter; species Achromobacter sp. SD115. Next base: position 500,058 of record NZ_JADIJM010000001.1, read on the forward strand.
ATGACCGAGGCGAAACTGCTGGGCCCGACCCGGTCCAGCAGGTCCACCGCCGGGACGTTGAGCGAGCGCTGCAGAGCCTGCGCCACGCTGATCGGGCCGGCGAACGCAGCCTGGAAATTGCCGGGCGCGTAGCCGCCAAACGACATCGGCGCGTCGATCAGCAAGCTTTCGGAGTGGATCAGGCCCTCGTCGAGCGCCTGGGCATACAGGAAGGGCTTGAGGGTGGAGCCCGGCGAACGCACGCCGCGCACCATGTCCACGTGGGCCGCCCGGCTGTCATCGGAAAAATCGGCGGATCCGGCGTAGGCCTTGACCTCCAGCGTATCGTTGTCCATCACCAACACGGCCATGGACACCTTGGGCGGCAGGCCATCCACCCGGTCCTGCAGCATGCGCTCCACCGCGGCCTGCATGTCCGCGTCCAGGGTGGACGTGACCACGGCGGGCCGCTCGCCCGGGCGCCGGCCAGCCACGCGCTGGTTACCGGCTTCCTGCAACAGCCGCTGCGCGGCCAGGGGCGCCAGCCAGCGCGCCCGCAACGGCGGCGCGACCACGTTCTCGATCTTGGCGTCGGCCACCTCCGCAGGGGTCCAGCGGCCGAGTTCGACCATGCGGTCCAGCACCTTGTCGCGCGCGGCCTGCGCGGCCTCGGGATGGCGGTCGGGCCGCAGGCGCGACGGCGCTTGCGGCAAAGCGGTCAACATCGCCGCCTCGGCCGGGCTCAGGTCGCGCGCCGGCTTGCCCAGCCACAGGCGCGAACCCATCTCCACGCCCTCCACGATGCCGCCCATGGGCGCATGGGTCAGGTACAGCGACAGGATCTCGTCCTTGCTGTAGTGCATTTCCAGCTGGATGGCGCGCCAGGCCTGCCGCAGCTTGGCCGACATGGAGCGCGAAGGCTTGCCGGCCAGTTGCGGATCGATCAGCCGGGCGACCTGCATGGTCAAGGTGGAACCGCCCGACACGATGCGCCGGTTGGTGGCCCACTGCCAGCCGGCGCGCGCCAGCGCCACCGGGTTGACGCCCGGGTGCCAGTAGAACCAGCGGTCCTCGTAGGTCAGCAACGTTTCCAGGTAGCGCTCGGACACCTGGTCGGGCTTGACCGGATAGCGCCAGATGCCGTCACGGCTGGGATAGTTGCGCAGTGGCGTGCCGTCGGCGGCCACGACCACCGCCGCGCCGCCTGAATCCACGGGCGGCAAGGGATAAAGGCGGTCCAGCGTGAATAACGACGCGGCCAGCGCAAACAACGCGCTGGCCGCGAAGATTCCGCGCCGCCGCCAGCGACGGGCGCGCGAGGCGCCCGCCACGGGGGTGGCGGCGGGGTTCAAGGACGCTTGGCGCCGCGGTCGCGGATCTCTACCGTGCTCCATTGCTCGCCTACGCCCCGGATTTCAGGCCGGTACATGTCCTCGGCCACCGTCGACGGCACCGCGTAGCGGCCCGGCGTCACGACGCGCACCAGATAGAACACGTCCACCTTGCCGCGTCCCAGCGACACCGCGGCCACATAACGGTCGTCGCGGAATTCGCGGTGCTTGATGTTGGGATCGGACATGGCTTCGGCCACGCGGCGCCCGCCTATGGTCCATTCCTGCATCTCGGGGCTTTGCGACAGGTTCAGGTTTTCAACTTCAAAACCCGCCGGCACGCGGTCCACCAGCAAGCCATCCGGAATGTTCTGGTTGGCGCTGGCCTGCACCCACACCACCAGCATGTCGCCGGTCTGCAGGCTGCCGCCATCCCACGGACGGCCGTCCGGACGGTACCAGCCGCGCTTGAGCTGGATGACGTCGCTGCGCGGCGCGGGCGTGGCGGTCGGGCTGCCCTGGATGTCGTATTCGACGAACAGGGCCTGACTGCCGGTATTCAGCAACTGCGTGCCCGCCAGATCGGCCGCCGACAGCGACACGCTCTGGTCGCTCTTGCCGCCAACCAGCGGCTTGCTGACGCCGTTGACGGTCAGCGTGGCCGACCAGGGCGTGGACTTGTCGCCGCCCAGCGCGCGAGCCGTCAACAACAGGGCCATCTGCTCTTGCGTCGACAGGTACGAGCGGTTGCCCAGGCGGCTGGCCAATTGCGTCAGCAGGTTTTCCAGGCGCTCATGGCGCAGCTCATACTTGTTGGCAATCGCATAGCCCAACGCGTAGTCGCGCACGCTGCTGCCGTAGTCGCCCAGCCAGTCGTCGTAATAGCCGGAGTTGCGGCGCGCGTTGAGTCCGTACTCGCGCGTCATGGCCTGGTCGAGCGCGCTCTTCATGCGCCCTTCATCGCCCATCAGCTTGAACGCGGCCGCCAGCTGAATCAGCGGCAGCGGCGAGCGGGCGCGCTCCTGGTAGTTGTCGTACAGCTGGCGCACCGTGGACAGCGGCGCCTTCTTGTCGCGCGCCAGCGCCAAGGCGGCAGTGGCCAGGCCGGCGAAGCGGCGGTGGTCTTCCCGCAGGATGCTGGCGTCGTTGGCGTCGTAGCGTCCGGACTCGAGGTTGCGCTTCAGGTTGGCCGACCAGGTGCCGAACGCGCCGGAGCTCTGCTGCACCTGCTCCAGCAGCCACTGGCGCGAACGGTCCAGCGATGCCTCGGGCACCTCGAAACCGTTGTCGCGAGCGTCTTGCAGGAAGCCGACGGCATAGGCGGTCAGCCACACGTCGCGCGAGGACGAGCTGCTCCACAGGTTGTAGGAACCGACGGCGTTGCGCATGCCGGCCAGGCGGCCGATCGCGCCGGCCACCTTGGCGTCGCGCTCGGCCTTGGTGCGCGGCTTGAGGCCGAACTGCTTGGCCGCTTCCTCATCCAGCATGACCCACGGCAGGGTCGCGCTGATGGTCTGCTCGGTGCAGCCGTAGGGATAGTTGAGCAACCCTTCGACCAGGCGGTTGACGTTGATCGGCGGACGGTTCGAGACCGTCATGCTGACCGTGGTCGAATCCGGGTAATAGGAAGCCACCCACGACGCCTGCGGCGCGTTGGCTTCGCCCGGACCCACGCGCAGACGGCGCACCTGGCGCTCGGCCGCGTAGGCCGGCTGCACCTGCAGCACGGATTCGCGCACGATGTGCACCGGCTTGCCGCCGCCCTGCCCGTCGACGGTCAAGCGCATCAGGCCCAGGCCGTACGAACCGGTAGTCGTGGCGGTAAAGCGCAGCGTGGTGCGCTGCTTGTCCTTCAAGGTCACGGTCTTGACGCCGTCGACGATGCCCAACGGGTCCAGCGCTTCCAGCTTGACCGTCACCTTCTGCTCGGCGCCGCTCATGTTGGTCAGGTCCAGTGCGATCGCGGCCTGGTCGCCCGGGGTGATGAAGCGCGGGGTGTTCAGCTCGGCCACGATAGGCGCCGCCACCACCATTTCGGTGTCGGTGCTGCCGTAGTTGTCGGGCGTGAAGGCCACGGCCATCAGGCGCAGCGTGCCGTTGAAATCGGGCAGGTCCAGCGGAATGTCCGCCTCGCCCTGTTCATTCAGCGTGACCGGACCGGAGAACAGGTCCACCAGCTTGACCTTCTTGGGCAGGCTCTTGCTGTCGCCGCGCATGGCGGCGTCACCGCCCCACTTCAGCTTGCCCTTGGTGCCGTCCATTTTCTCGATCAGCTTGCCGTACATGTCCAGCAATTCGGGCGCGTAGCGGTGCTTGCCGAAGAAGTAGTCCAGCGGATCGGGCGTCTTGTACTGGTTGATGTTGAGGATGCCCACGTCCACCGCCGACAGGGTCACGGTGGCCTGCTTGCCCTGGGCGCCATCGACCTTGACGCGCACGGTCGCCTTGGTCTCGGGCACTGCCTTGGGCGGCGCCGTCAGCTTGACGTCCAGCTTGCGGTCGCCGCTGGCGATAGGCAGGAAGGTCAGGCCCAGCGCGCGCGCCGGGGTCACGCGGTCACCCTCGCTACCGGGGCGGAACACGGCGGCGGCGATGTACAGGTCGTGGCGCTTCCAGCTCTTGTCGACCGGAATCTCGACCTGCGTGCCCGTCGCTTTCACGGCCACCCAGGTGGACCACAGCATGCGGTCGCCTTCGACGGTGATGAGCGCCTGGCCGTCATGCGGCGGCGTCAGGGTCAGCTTGACGGTGTCGCCCGGCTTGGCCGGCACGCCTTCGAGCTTCATCTGCACGCGGTCGGGGCGATTGCCCATGGAATCGGCGTCCTGCGCGTTCCAGCCCGCATAGAAGCGGTAACGCAGAGTCTGGCCGGTTTCAGGATCGGCGATCTCCAGGCGGTAACGACCCCACTTCACGGGCACGGTCAACTGGGCGCGGTCATTCAGCGCGATCTCGCGCGAATCCAGCAATTCGTCGGTTTCGGTGTAGCCGCTGTTCCAGCCGCGCTGGTCGTCGAAACGCCAGTAGTACTGGCGTTCTTCGCGGTACAGGCGCATCTGCGCCTGCGCCAGCGGCGCGATCTTGCCCTGCGCATCCACGCGCAGCACTTCAAAGCTGGCGGGCGCGCCTTCGCGGGCCACGTCGCCGTCGAACTGCGGACGCACGGCGATCAGGCGGTCGGCGGGCCAGACGCTGCGTTCGATCGAACGCACCACCGGGCGGCCGCCCGATTCGAGCAGGCTGGCCGATACGCGAACCTTCATCGGCGAACGCGTGCCGCCGGTGCGCGGGTCGACCTCGAGCTGGCCGTGGCCCTTGTCATCCAAGGCCGCTTCGGGCAATTCCTCGAAATGGCGGCGAGTATCGTCGGCCACGTCGCCGAAGATGAAGCCGGGCCATTGCTGGGGCAGCGCGTAACGGTCGCGCTTGACCTGGAAGCTGGACAGCAGGCGGTTGCCGGCGGCGGGCGCGCCGTAGAGATAGTCACCCTGCACGTCGATGGTCAGCGTTTCCTCGGGCGACAGCACTTCCTGGTCGGAGGTCAGCGCCATCTTCATGCGTTCGGGCAGGAATTCCTCGACTTGGAACTTCCAGGACGCGTCCGGCGCGCGCGACGCGGGGTCCACGCGCAGCTCCAGCATCCAGGTACCGGTTTGCGCGTCCAGCGGCAGATCGATGCTGCGCTCGATATAGCCGGGCAGATCCTTCTTGGGCTGCCACAGGGTGGTCAGCACGGTGCGGCCGTCGGGACGCTTGATGGTGGCGGTCAGGGGCGACGGCGCCAGCATGCGGCCGTCCAGGTCGCGCGGCAGGACAGACACGTTGAAGGTTTCGCCGGGGCGGTACAGATTGCGGCCGGCGTAGACGAACAAGTTATTGGGGCGCGAAACGTGGCCGCCGGTGTCGAATTCCGACAGGTCCAGGGCGGGTTCGCCCAGTGCCAGCACCGTCATTTCCTTGTCGCGCGAGGCGCGGATGACGCGCGCATTGGCGAAGCTGCCGTCAAAGCGCACATGGCCCTGGCCATCGGCCGCGGCCTTGGCCAGCGACTTGCCGGCGCCGTCCACCAGTTCGAACACGGCGCCCGAGATGGCGGTGCCGCTCTTCAGGGACACGGAATAGGCTTCGATGCGGTCGCTGTAGCGGCGCGCGTGCAGGCCGATGTCGCTGACGTAGAAATACGTCACCTGGTATTCGTAACGGAACCGGCCGGGCTGGCTCATCACCGCAACATAGATGCCAGGCTCCTGCAGTTCCTTGATGCCTTCGACGGGCAGGAAGGTGACATGGCGGCGGTTGGGCTTGTCGTCGGTAACGAAACGGCCTTGATAGACGCTGGTCGTCAGCGAGTTCAGGCGGTCCAGGTCCCAGTTGCTGACCGAGCCTTTCAGGCTGCGATTGTCGGAATAGCGCCAGTTGTCCTCTTCGTTGCCGCCATCGTCTTCTTCGTCAGCGGAGGCGCCGGTATTGCGGCCGATGCCCAGCACCGTGTCGAACAGTTCGGGCACGCGCTCAGGCGATACGCGCAGGAATTGCACGTCCACTTCGGACACGTTCACCGTGGCCACCGGCAGACCGCCGTTCTGGCCGGCCGGCAGCACCACGCCGCGGCTGGCGAAATAGAACGACGGCGGCATGGCCTGCGTGTTCACCTCGCAGTTCGAGGCTTCCGCCAGCTTGACGCCCGCGCCCGCGCCAGGCAGCCCGGCACGCACCGAGATCGCGTAGGAACGCTGCGGCTGCACGTAGGGGAAATAGACCATGCGAGGGTTGTCGCCGACCACCCAGCTACCTTTCAGGATCTTGCCTTTGGGCGCCGAGTCGCCCGGCCGTACCGAGGCAGGCTGATCGCCGCTGGTGGCGGCCGATTCATGGTCCTGGTCGCTAGCCGCGCCCGTGTCCGTCACCTGCAGAAAGCTGTCCAGGTTGGACTTGGCATCCACCGGCTGAGTGAAAGTCACCGCGAGCGCCAAGGTATCGTTGTACTGGCGCGGCTGGCAGGAAAGCGCCGCGAAGGGATCGGCGGCGCCGACCACCGCGCTGGCGGGTAACGCCGGTTTGGCGTCGCCGCCCGTCGGAGCCGCGGGCTGCGACACGACGGCTGGCGCCGGGGTAGCGGGCTGGCGCTCCTTGCCCATCCACCAGCCCACGCCGATGGCGCCGGCCAATACCACGACCCCGGCTGTCGCCAGCCAGGTCTTGCTGATCTTTCCACTCACGGTAAATCTCCCGCTCACTCAAATATTCAGACGCACCGCCCCTTAGCGGCGGAGCTGCCGACCTGATCATTCCGCGCGCTTCCCGGTACGCGGATACTGCATTTCAAAATAACCGGACAACACAACGCCGCCATGACAGGCGGCGCATCAAATGCTGGGGTTCAGACGGGTTCCATCACGCATTGCAGAGGGTGCTGGCGCGCCCGCGCGTACTGGGCCACTTGCGCGATGCGCGTCGCGGCGAGGTCGCGGGGATATACACCGCAAACACCACGCCCTTCGTGATGCACCTGCAACATGATCCTCGTCGCCTCTTCGTGATTCTTATTGAAGAACTTTTGCAGTACTTTCACCACGAATTCCATCGGGGTGTAGTCGTCGTTCAGCAGCAGGACCTGATACATCGGAGGCGGCGCGGCGCGCGCCGGAGCCTTCTCGACGGCCAAATCATGCTGGGTATCCAAGGTAGAACTCATAGGGCCGCTATTCTATTTAAACTGGGGACGCCTAGCGTGCAACTTACGGAAAATTACACGTAGAAATGCGTAGTTTCCATACTTGACGCCGCAAAGAAAAGCGGCGCATTATCCACGCATTCTGGGGTTTTCAACGCATCGAAAATCTGCCAGGAAGCCGGAGGGGGGACAGGGGTCTAGGCCGCGATGCCCTTCGTCAACATACGATTCAATGAGGCAGTCCGCATGTCTGATACGACCGCAACCGCCGTCCAAGGGGACAATCCCAAATCGACGGGCACCGTCAAATGGTTCAACGATGCAAAGGGGTTTGGCTTCATTACGCCCGACGACGGCGGTGAAGATCTGTTCGCCCATTTTTCGTCCATCCAGATGAATGGTTTTAAAACCCTGAAGGAAGGCCAGAAAGTCGCCTTCGAGATTATTCAGGGGCCCAAAGGCAAACAGGCGCTTAATATCACGGCTGCCTGAGTTACCCTTAAAGCGCAGCGGTAAGGTTGCGCCATTAATTCAGGCGGGGCTTTCGAGCCCCGCCTTGTTATTTTTCATTCATTGCGCCAGGTCATGCCCAAGAACGCCGTTTTAATTCCTGTCAGCCTCACGTTGTTCAAGACAGCGTTCTTCAGAAACTTCCTGCCGAAAGCCCTGGCCCCCGCCCTCGCCGCCATCGCGATGGCCCTGCCCGCAGCGGCCGGCGCGCAGCAGACCGGCCCGCAAGCCACTCTGCCCACCACCCAGCTATCGGCTGGCATCCATATTATCCGCGCAGAAGTCGCCAACACGGAAGCGACCCGCCGCGACGGCCTGATGTTCCGCAAGGAGCTTCCCGGCAACGACGGCATGCTGTTCGTGTTCGAACAGCCCGACGTGCAGTGCTTCTGGATGCGCAACACCCTCCTACCGCTCTCGATTGCCTTTATCGCCGACGATGGCACGATCGTCAACATCGAGGACATGGCGCCGCAGACCGAAGATCCGCATTGTGCCAAGAAGCCGGTGCGCTACGCCCTGGAAATGGCCCAGGGCTGGTTCGAGCAGCACGGCATCAAGGCCGGCAAGAAGCTGGACGGCCTGCCCTGAAGCAGCCCGCCGGCAGATATGAAAAGGGAGCCCTCGAGGCTCCCTTTTCGTTCCAGCACGCAGGGGCCGCAAGCGGCCCAAACGTGCCCAGCGATTACACGCGCTCGATAATCAGCGCGATGCCCTGGCCCACGCCGATGCACATGGTGCACAGCGCGTAGCGGCCGCCGGTGCGGTGCAGCTGGTTGATCGCGGTGGTGGCCAGGCGCGCGCCGCTGGCGCCCAGCGGATGACCCAGGGCGATGGCGCCGCCGTTGGGGTTCACGCGCGGGTCGTTGTCGGCAATACCCAGCTGGCGCAGCACGGCCAGGCCCTGGGCGGCAAACGCCTCGTTCAGCTCGATGACGTCCATTTGCTCCAGCTTCAGACCGGTCTGGGCCAGCACCTTCAGCGTGGCGGGCGCCGGGCCGATGCCCATGATGCGCGGCGCGACGCCGGCCGTGGCCATGCCGATCACGCGGGCGCGCGGGGTCAGGCCATGGCGGGCGGCGGCCTTTTCGTCGGCCAGCAACAGCGCGGCAGCGCCATCGTTGACGCCCGAGGCATTGCCGGCCGTGACGGTGCCGCCTTCGCGGACCACGCCCTTCAGCTTGGCCAGCGATTCCAGGCTGGTTTCACGCGGGTGCTCGTCCTTGCTGACGACGATGGGGTCGCCCTTTTTCTGGGCGATCGACACGGGCACGATCTCGGCGTCGAAGAAGCCTTCCTTCTGCGCGCGCGCGGTCTTCTGCTGGCTGGCCAGCGCGAACAGGTCCTGGTCTTCGCGGCTGATCTTGAAATCGTCGGCGACGTTCTCGGCCGTTTCGGGCATCGAGTCCACGCCGTATTGCGCCTTCATCAGCTTGTTGATGAAGCGCCAGCCGATGGTGGTGTCGTAGATCGCGGCGCTGCGCGAAAAGGCGCTGTCGGCCTTGCCCATGACGAACGGCGCGCGGCTCATGCTTTCCACGCCGCCGGCCAGCATCAGGCCGGCTTCGCCGGCGCGGATGGCGCGGGCGGCGCCGCCGATGGCGTCCAGGCCCGAACCGCACAGGCGGTTGACGGTGGCGCCGGGCACTTCGATCGGCAGGCCGGCCAGCAGCGTGGCCATGCGGGCCACGTTGCGGTTGTCTTCACCCGCCTGGTTGGCGCAGCCCATGATGGCGTCGTCCAGCTCTTCCCAGCGCACGCCGGGATTGCGCGCCACCAGCGCCTTGATGGCTACGGCGGCAAGATCATCGGGGCGCACGGAAGCCAGCGCGCCGCCGTAGCGGCCGAAGGGGGTGCGGATCGCGTCACAAATAAAAGCATGCACGGTCATGGGAAGCTCGAAGTAAGTGAGAAAAAATCCGGATCGGCCGATCTTAACGCAGCGCTTTCGCGCCAAGTTGGTGCACCTGCGGGATGTCCGCTGCACGGACAGTGTCCAATGGCTGTTCACCCAAACGGTGCGCGCCGCGAGCCCGGCGCCGGGACGCGGGCCCGGATCTTGAACTCAGGCCGCGGGCGGCCTGGCGGCGCGCGCCGTGTCCACGATGGCCTGCCGGCGGAAACGCCCGGCGGCCAGATGATAGAACGGCTGCGGGCAGAACTGGCGCGACACGCCCGAGGCCAGCAAGGACCCCACCAGCAGCCAGAACAGCATGGGCTGGCTGCCTGTCATTTCCATCACCACCACGCTGGCCGTCAGGGGCGCCTGGGTCGCGGCGGCCAGGAAGGCCGCCATCGAAACCAGCACCAGCACGCGGTGGTCCACGCCATCTCCCGCCAGTTGCCAGATGTGATGGCCGATGCCCGCGCCCGTGGTCAGGGCGGGCGTGAAAATGCCGCCAGGTATGCCGGCCCAATAAGACGCGACCGTGGCGGCCAGCTTGGCCAGGCCGAAGCTGGCCGGCGCCGCGTCTTTGCCCGACAGCAGATCCGCCGCCACGCCGTACCCCGTGCCGTAAACGCTGCCGGCCGTGGACAGGCCGATGACGGCAAGGATCAAGCCCATGATGAAGGCCGTCCAGATCGGATGCGCGCGGATCCAGGAACGCCAGGACTGCGGCGCGCTGCCGGCCGCCCCCTTGCCGAGCAGCCGGGCGAATATGCCGCCCAGCGCGCCGTTGAGCGCCGCGCAAATGACGACCCACATCACCATGCCATGGGCCAGCGGCGCGCCGCCGAAGACGCCGAAGTAAGGGTTGTTGCCGACCACGGCCACGACCAGGAAGCCCGAGGCCAGCACCCCGATCAGCACCAGCCGCTGCCAGCGCAGCACGGTGCCCCGTCCCAGTTCCTCGATGGCGAAGATAACGCCGGCCAGCGGCGCGTTGAAGGCGGCGGCCAGGCCGCCCGCAGCGCCGGCGGCGATCAGTTCATTGGCATGGAAGCCGCGCAGCTGCACGCCGCGGCGCTTCCAGAAGTCGCCCCAGGCCAGCATGAGGGCGGCGCCCACCTGCACCGACGGCCCTTCGCGGCCGATCGAAGCGCCGGCCAGCATGCCGAAGAATGCGAGGGGAATTTTCCAGAGGGTCTGCCCCAGCGCCACCAGGCTGTTCTGGCTGGGGCCGGGCGGCAGCGACAAGGCGCCGATGACCTGGGGAATGCCGCTGCCGGACGCATTGGGCGCGAAACGCAAGGTCAGCCAGCGCAAGGCGGCCAGGCTCAGGGGCAGAACCAGCAAGGCCAGCCAACCGTTGTAGGCCACCCATTCGCGGTTCCATTCCAGCGCCTTGTCGGCCAGATAGGCAAAGCCCAGCGACATCAGCGCCACCAGGCCGGCGCCTCCCAGCAGCAGCCCCATCTGCACGCTCTTGCGCGACAGGCGGTTGATCTGGCGCACCTTGCGATGCGCCCACCGGCGCGGGCCGGCCAGCAGCCGGCGTAGAGGGTCGGGCAGGTTCATGGGCAAAAGCCGGCGCGGTTGAAAGTGGCTAACCTTACCACTCCCACCTGACCGGCAGCCCACAACGCGGGATCAGAACGTCGACCAGTCGTCGTCCGAACCTTGCGCCAGCGCGGGACGCGCTGCGGACGCCGCCGCCTTGCGCGGCGCGGCGGGCACGGCCTGCACCAGGCGGACCTGGGCTTCGCGCGCCGAGCCGCCGCCCGCTTCCACCTTGAAGCGGCGCACTTCCTGGGCCAGCCGGGTGGCCTGTTCCTGCATGCTGGCGGCCGCTGCGGCCGCCTCTTCCACCAGCGCGGCGTTCTGCTGGGTCACGGTGTCCATCTGCGCCACGGCCTGATTGACCTGGCCGATGCCAGCGGACTGCTCTTCCGACGCGCTGGCGATTTCGCGCACCAGCGTGGCGACCTGACGCACGCTGTCCACCACCTCGCGCATGGTGCGGCCGGCCTCGTCGACCTGGCGCGTGCCGCCCTCGACGCGCGTGACCGACTCGTCGATCAAGGCCTTGATCTCCTTCGCGGCCACCGCCGAGCGCTGCGCCAGCGTCCGCACCTCGCCCGCCACCACCGCAAAGCCGCGGCCCTGCTCACCCGCGCGCGCCGCTTCCACCGCGGCGTTGAGCGCCAGGATGTTGGTCTGGAAGGCAATGCCGTCGATCACGCCAGTGATGTCGGCGATGCGGCGCGAACTGTCGGAGATCGCGCTCATGGTCTGGACCACGCCGTCCACCACTTGGCCGCCACGCACCGCCACGCTGGACGCCTGGTTGACCAGGCGGTCCGCTTCGCTGGCGTTGTTGGCGTTCTGCTGCACGGTGCTGGTCAACTGCTCCATCGACGCCGCGGTTTCCTCCAGCGACGACGCCTGTTCCTCGGTGCGCTGCGACAGATCGGCGTTGCCCTGGGCGATCTGCGAGGATGCCGAAGCGATGCTCTCGCAGCCGTCGCGCACGTCCTTCACGATGCGCGCCAGGCTTTCGTTCATGGTCTTGAGCGCGCCCATCAGGTCGCCGGTTTCGTCGCGCGTGGCGACCTGGATGTCGGTCGTCAGGTCGCCCGCCGCCACCTGGCGCGCGGCCGTCACGGCGTGTTCCAGCGGACGCACGATGCCGCGCGTCACCAGCCAGCCCAGCAACATGCCGACCGCCACGCCAATCACGGCCAGGGCGACCATAAGCGCGCGCAGATTTTCATAGAGATCCGTGCCGTTCTGCACGCTTTGTGCGGCGACGGTTTCCTTGATCTTCGCCAGGCTGGTCATCAGATCGTCCAGCTTCTGCGATGAAGCGATCACGCGCGCTTCGACCTCGACCACGCGCGGATCGGCCTGGGTCAATGGCCGGGCCTGGGCGGCGGCGAAAAACGCGGCGGACTCGCGCTTCCAGACCTGTTCGGTCTCGGCGAACTGCGCCAGCAGACGCTTGCCATCTTCCGAATAGAAATTGGCCGCGGCCTTTTCACGCAGCTTGTCCATCTGCGCGACGGCGTCGTCGAACTGCTTGCGCAGCGCCTGGCGCTCCTTTTCCGTGGACGCGGCCAGGTAGCCATTGCGGGCGCGGCCCGCATAGATCAGATTGATATTGGCTTCCTTGACGTCCGAGATGCCGCGCAGCTCGGTGTCGTAAAGCCGGTCGTTCATTTCATTGATGCGCGCCAGGCCCCAAACTCCGAAGCCCCCGATCGCACCTCCTATCACCGCCACCAGCAAAAACGCGCCCGACAGGCGCGCGCCGATGCGCAAACCCGAAAAAAACCGCAACATGCTTCCCTTCCCTGTAGTTACCACGGTTTATGGCGGGCATGCCGCAGCCGTGGACCCCGTGGTTCAGTCGCCGACCGGGGCCAACGATAGTGGCTGGCAAACCTAGGGATAACCCGGAAGAAAAGCCGGTTTGTTCTTTATTTCCCCGCAATGGATTCGACAATCGACAGGGATTTCGCAAGCTGAATTTTTACTGAACAAAAAGAAAACCCCAGGCTTGCGCGAGGGGTCTGTTCAGGGCCGCGGCGCAATGCCGCGGCAGGCCTGGCTTTGCCGGTCAGGCGAAGTTCTTGGCCGCGAATTCCCAGTTCACCAGCGCCCAGAAGTTTTCCAGGTACTTGGGACGGGCGTTGCGGTAGTCGATGTAATAGGCGTGTTCCCAGACATCACAGGTGAGCAGCGGCTTGTCGGCCGTGGTCAGCGGGGTGGCGGCGTTGCTGGTATTGACGATGTCGACCGAGCCGTCGGCCTTCTTGACCAGCCAGGTCCAGCCCGAACCGAAGTTGCCGGCGGCCGACTTGTTGAAGGCTTCCTTGAAGGCGTCAAAGCTGCCCCACTTGGCATTGATGGCGTCAGCCAGCTTGCCGGTGGGAGCGCCGCCGGCCTTGGGGGCCAGGCTGTTCCAGTAGAACGTGTGGTTCCAGATCTGGGCGGCGTTGTTGAAAATGCCACCCGAGGACTTCTTCACGATGTCTTCCAGCGACAGCGTTTCGAATTCCGTGCCCGGGATCAGGTTGTTCAGGTTCGTGACGTAGGTCTGGTGATGCTTGCCGTAGTGGAACTCCAGCGTTTCCTTGGAGATGTGCGGAGCCAGTGCGTCCAGTTCGTAAGGCAGGGGGGGAAGAGTATGTGCCATTGAGGTTCCTTCTGTTGAGTGCACGATCAAGCCGTTCAATTGTATCGGCAACTACTGAGGATACCGCGTTAACCCCCCGCCCGCGCGGGGTTAAGGGACGCATCTGCTTATCACTGGAAGCATGTACTCATGAGGGCAGGCGCTTGACCCGCCAGGCAGGCGCGCGGCCTGCGCTCAGGACGCTTCGCGACTATCGCGGGTACGCGTGACCGCGACCTCGGCGCCGCCATGCGCGAAGCTCAGGTCCAGCGCCTGCCCCGCCGCCAGCGCGGCCGCGTCGCGGACGATGCGGCCCTGCTCGTCGCGCGCAATGGCGTAGCCGCGAGCCAGCGTGTTGCCCGGATCCAGCGCACGCAACTGGGCGGTGGCGGGCGCCAGCCGGTTGCGCCGCTGCACCAGCAGCCGCGCGTGCGCCTGACCAAGCTGGCGCGCCGCGCCCGCCAGGCGGTCGGCGGCACGGCCGGTGTCCGGCACCCGATGCGCCAGGCGCTGGGTCAGCAGATTGACGCGCGCGGCGCGGCGCTCTTGCGGACCGGACCAGGCGGTGGCCAGGCGGAAACGCAGGCTGTTCAGGCGCTCGCGCTGGTGCTCCAGGCGCTGGGCCGGCGACACCAGTTGGGCGGCGGCGCGGTCCAGCCTTTGGGCGGCGCGCTCCAGGCGGCGCTGCTGGCCCCGCGTCATGGCCTCCGCCGCCTGCATGACCCGCCCGAGCAATTCGGAACGCGGCACGCAAGCCAGTTCGGCCGCCGCGGTCGGCGTCGGCGCGCGCACATCGGCCACGAAATCGGCGATGGTGAAATCCGTCTCGTGCCCCACGCCGCTGATGACGGGGATTTCACTGGCCGCGACCTCGCGCGCCAGCGCCTCGTCGTTGAAGCTCCAGAGATCCTCGATGCTGCCGCCGCCGCGCACCAGCAGCAGCGTGTCGACTTCCGCGCGCTGGTTGGCCGTGCGCACCTGGGCGGCCAGCCGCCCTGCCGCGTCCGCCCCCTGAACCGGCGCCGGATAAATGATCACGGGCACCTGGGGGGCGCGCCGCGCCAGCGCCGACAACACGTCCCGCAACGCCGCGGCGTGCAGCGAAGTGATCACGCCGATCGCGCGCGGCAGCCCCACGGGTTCGCGCTTGCGCGCCGGATCGAACAGGCCTTCGGAAGCCAGTTGCTCCTTCAGGCGCAGGAAGGCCTCGTACAGATTGCCTAATCCTGCCCGCCGCATGGCGTCGGCCTGCAGCTGATAGTCGCCACGGGGCTCGTAGAGCGACACCCGGGCCCGGATTTCGACCTGATCGCCTGCCCGCGGCGTGAAACCCACCGCGCTGGCGCGGCTTCTGAACATGACGGCGCGCACGGAGGCCCGGCTGTCCTTGAGCGTGAAGTACCAATGCCCGGAAGCCGCCGCTGTGAAGTTGGAAATCTCTCCACGCACCCACAGCGCCGGGATGCTGCGCTCCAACAACTGCCCCACCGCTTGATTCAGCTGGGCAACCGTCAGGATATCCCGCGCAAATACGTTGTTTGTGACTGTAGATTCAATTGTCATGGGGCTTTCCGATGCGTACCTGTCCACAGGGGCCGCGTAGCGGGCCGCAATCATACCGCGTCCCAGCATATTTGCCGCAACTGGCCCGAAAGCCAGCAAATTCGAATTAAATCATTGATTTTTATAGGTATTTATCAAAAACGGAGCTGCTCGCAATTGAAGCAAACAAGTGCAAGCCCTGTGCCCATAAGCATTCCTGGGAAGTTTTGCACAGAATTATCCACAGGATCTGTGGATAGATTGGGGGTCGTACCGACTTGCCACACCCCCCGCCGCGCCGTTACAGTTTCGGCTTGATCAGTTGCCGGTTTGCGCGCCCTTGCGCGCCGGCTCCCCCGGGAGTTGAACGCTTTGCTTTCCATACTGCGCGAGGCCGGCTGGCCGATCTGGCCCCTGCTGGCGACATCCGTCCTGGGCCTGGCGCTGATCTTCGAGCGCTTCCTCTCCCTGCGCCGCGGCTTGGTCATGCCGCGCGGCCTGAGCGATCAAGTGGCTGAAATGCTGCGCAACCGCCAGGACACTCCCGAATCGATCAACCGCCTCGAACGCAACTCGCCGCTGGGCCGGATCCTCGCCGAAGTGATGCGGCACCGCCACCTGCCCCGCGAAGAACTGCGCAACGTGGTCGAGGACACCGGCCGCGCGGTCGCGCACGACCTCAGCCGTTACATTCCCGCCATCGGCACCATCGCCGTGGTCGCGCCCCTGATGGGCCTGTTCGGCACCGTGGTCGGCATGATCGAAATCTTCGGTTCCTATACCCCCGGCGGCGGCGATCCCGCCCAGCTGGCGCGCGGCATCTCGATGGCGTTGTACAACACCGGTTTCGGCATCCTCATCGCCATTCCCGCCATGATCGCGCACCGCTACCTGCGCAGCCGGGTGGACGGCTACCTCAGCGCCATGGAACAGGCCGCGTCGCGCCTGGTCCGCGCCGTCTCGCCTGGATCCGCCCCGCGCGAGGGCCGTTCATGAATTTCCGCGGCCCCCGCGGCGACCGCGATGAGCTGGATATCAATCTGATCCCGCTCATCGATGTGCTGCTGGTCATCCTGATCTTCCTGGCGGCGACCACTTCCTTCGCCCGCTTCACGCAGCTGAAGGTGACCCTGCCCCAGGCCTCGATGGAACAGGACACGCCCCCGGCCCTGGAAGTCGCCGTCAGCCAGGACGGGCGCTACGCGCTCAACGGCACGCTCATCGACGTCTCCACGCCGCCCGAAATCGCCGACGCCCTGCGCCAGGCCGCGGCCGGCAAGACCGAGCCGCTGGTCGTCATCAATGCCGACGCCCAGGCCACCCACCAGTCCGTGATCAACATCATGGAAGCCGCCCGGCTGGCTGGCATCGGCCGCGTCAACTTCGCCGCGCAGACCACCCGGTGACCGCCAAGCATGCCTCGACGCTGCTGGCGCGCCAATGGCAGCACGGCGGCTGGCTCTCCAATCTGCTGTTGCCGCTGTCCAGGCTGACCGCCTGGGAAGTGGCGCGCAAGCGCCAGCGCTATCTGGACGGCAGCCGCAGCGCCTATCGCGCCCCCGTTCCCGTCGTGGTGATAGGCAATGTCTACGTCGGCGGCACGGGCAAAACGCCCATGGTCATCGCCACCGTCGAAGCGTTGCGGTCGCGCGGCTACACCCCTGGCGTGGTCAGCCGCGGCTACGGCGTCAAGGTCGGCCCCCACGCCCGCGTCGGGCTGGGCGAGCTGGAAGCGGCCCGCTTTGGCGACGAGCCCGCGCTGATCGCCCGCGCCACCGGCGCCCCGGTCTCCGTGCACCCGAAACGCGCCCTGGCCGCCCAGGCCCTGCTGCAGGCCCATCCCAGGGTGGACGTGATCGTCTCGGACGACGGCCTGCAGCATCTGGCGCTGGCTCGCGACGTCGAAATCGTGGTGCAGGACGAACGCGGCGTGGGCAATGGCCGCCTGCTGCCCGCCGGCCCCTTGCGCGAACCGGCGGAACGGCTGCGGGAGGTCGACGTGGTGGTGACCAACATCGGCACACCCGACGGCCAGCCGCAAGCCGGCGCGACAGGCCGGCCGCGGCAGGTCAGGATGTGGCTGGAACCGGGCGACACGCGCCAGATCTCGGGGCGCGGCAAGCGCCCGCTGGCGGCCTTCGCCGGACTGCCCCGCGTCGCGGCGGCGGCCGGCATCGGCAACCCGGAACGCTTCTTCACCACGCTGCGCGGCGCCGGCATCACGCTGGCAACCGCACTGCCCCTGCCGGATCATCACGATTACGCCGAATCGCCTTTCCGGGCGCTCGCGGCCGACGCCATCCTGGTCACGTCCAAGGACGCGATCAAATGCGCCGCGCTGGACGACCCGCGCCTGTGGGAAGTCCCGGTACGCGCCGGCTTTTCGGACCCGCAGCTGTTCGACTGGCTGGCGCAGGCCTTGCGCCAACCGGCGCGGCGCTAGAAAAACGCCAGCCTGGCGGTGCCGCGGCGGCAAAGCCGGTCCGACCCCAGGCAAACTGTTTTAGAATTCCGGTCATGGAATCACGCCTCCTCGACATCCTCGTCTGCCCGCTGTGCAAGGGCCGCCTCGAACACGACCGGCAGCAAGCCGAACTGGTCTGCCGCGCCGACCGCCTGGCCTTCCCCGTGCGCGACGGCATCCCCGTCATGCTGGAATCGGAAGCCCGCGCGCTGGACGACGCCCCCGCTGCCCCCTGAACCGCCGCCGCATGAGCTTCATCGCCCTGATCCCGGCGCGCACCGCCTCGACCCGGCTGCCCGACAAGCCGCTGGCCGACATCGCCGGCAAGCCCATGGTCGTGCGCACCGCCGAGCGCGCGGCGCTGTCCGGCGCTGCCCGCGTCTATGTGGCCACGGACGACCTCCGCGTCCAGCAGGCGGTCCAGGCACACGGGCTGCAAGCGCTGATGACCCGCGCCGACCACCCGACCGGCACCGACCGCCTGGCCGAAGCCGTGGAGCAGTTGGGCTTGCCCGACGACGCCATCGTGGTCAACGTGCAGGGCGACGAGCCGCTGATCGAACCCGAACTGATCGACGCCGTCGCGGCCAAGCTGCAAGCCCGCCCCGAGGCCGACATCGCCACCTGCGCCTGCCCCCTGGCCGACGCTGACGCGCTGTTCAATCCCAATGTGGTGAAGCTGGTCTGCGCCGCGGACGACCGCGCGCTGTACTTTTCCCGCGCCCCGATCCCCTGGGCGCGCGACGCGTTGGCCTCGGGCGAACGTATCCTGGCCGAAGGCCTGCCCGCTTGGCACCATATCGGACTGTATGCCTACCGGGTGTCATTCCTGCGCCGCTATCCGTCCCTGCCACAGGGCGCGCTGGAACGCTTCGAGTCGCTGGAACAGTTGCGGGCCATGGAACACGGCCATGTCATCGTCGTCCATCGGGCGTCCCACCCTCCTGCCGCAGGCGTAGATACCCCGGCAGACCTGGAACGCGTCCGAGCGGTCTACAGCAAGCAGATATAAGGGTTATTTCCTATGGCGCGGCTCCGCATCGGCTGCTGCATTGCGGCATAATTCCCCGGATCACAAAAAATACACCCCTTCAGGAGCACTCATGCGTCTCATCTTGCTCGGACCTCCCGGCGCCGGCAAAGGCACCCAGGCCGCGTTTCTCACCCAACACTTCGGCATTCCCCAGATCTCCACCGGCGACATGCTGCGCGCGGCGGTCAAAGCGGGCACGCCGTTGGGCATTGAAGCCAAGAAGGTCATGGATGCCGGCGGTCTGGTTTCCGACGAGATCATCATCGGCCTGGTGCAGGACCGCCTGCAGCAGCCCGACTGCGCCAATGGCTACCTGTTCGACGGCTTCCCCCGCACCATCCCGCAGGCCGACGCGCTCAAGAGCGCCGGCGTCAAGCTGGACTACGTGGTGGAAATCGAAGTCCCCGAAGAAGACATCATCGAACGCATGAGCGGGCGCCGCGTGCACCAGCCCAGCGGCCGCAGCTACCACGTGCGCTTCAATCCGCCCAAGGTCGAAGGCCGTGACGACATCACCGGCGAAGAGCTGATCCAGCGCGACGACGACCGCGAGGACACCGTGCGCAACCGCCTGTCGGTGTACCGCGAACAGACCCGCCCCCTGGTCGACTACTACTCGTCCTGGGCGCAGCAGAATCCCGCCGATGCGCCGAAATACCGCAAGATCTCCGGCGTCGGCGCGGTCGAAGAAATCAAGGCGCGCCTGTACGCAGCCGTCCAAGGCTGATCGGCGCCTCGATGGCTCACAGGCCTTCGGCGCCGGCACCGGAACGCATCGCGTCCGGCCGGCCCCGAAGGCCTAGTCATATCCGGCGCCTGCCGCGCCGCTTTCATTCCTAGAACTCACTGGTGGTAGACACATGGAAATCGCGAACAAGGTATTCATCGTCACGGGCGGCGCGTCCGGACTGGGCGCCGGCACGGTGCGCATGCTGGTCGAAAACGGCGCCAAGGTCGTTATCGCCGACGTGCAGGACGAGCCGGGCTCGGCCCTGGCCAAGGAACTGGGCCAGCGCTACGTGCACTGCGACGTGACCCAGGAAGCCGACGGCAAGAACGCCGTGGCCGCCGCGCTCGAACTGGGCTCGCTGTTCGGCCTGGTGAACTGCGCCGGCGTCGCGCCCGCCGCCAAGATCGTGGGCAAGAACGGCGCGCATCCTCTTGAACTGTTCCAGAAGGTCGTGTCGATCAACCTGATCGGCAGTTTCAACATGATGCGCCTGGCGGCCGAAGCCATGAGCGCCAACGCGCCCGAATCCACCGGCGAACGCGGCGTGATGATCAACACCGCCTCCGTCGCCGCCTTCGACGGCCAGATCGGCCAGGCCGCCTACGCCGCCTCCAAGGCGGGCGTGGCCGGCATGACCCTGCCCATCGCGCGCGACCTGTCCAAGACCGGCATCCGCTGCATGACCATCGCCCCCGGCATCTTCGGCACGCCCATGATCTTCGGCATGCCGCAAGAAGTGCAGGACTCCCTGGCCGCCAGCATCCCCTTCCCCGCCCGCCTGGGCCGCCCGGAAGACTACGCCAAGCTGGTCCACAGCATCATCACCAACGACATGTTGAACGGCGAAACCATCCGCCTCGACGGCGCCATCCGCATGCCGCCGAAGTGATGTAGTACAAAGACAGGCCCACCAGGTGGGCCTGTTTTCATTGGGCGTCTCGCGCTTGCGCGCAGCCTCGCCGGGCCGGACCGGCCCGTTTTTTTATTCAGTAGTCCTATCCATGAGCCTGTTTCGTTCGGCGGCCACGGTCAGCAGCTTCACCCTGCTGTCCCGCATTTCCGGCCTGATCCGCGACATCCTGGTGGCCCGCGCCTTTGGCGCCGGTCCCATTACCGACGCTTTCTGGGTCGCCTTCCGCATCCCCAATCTGCTGCGCCGCCTGTTCGCCGAAGGCGCTTTCGCCCAGGCCTTCGTGCCCATCCTGGGCGCGGCGCGCAACAACCGTTCCGAGGCCGAGGTCCGCACCCTGCTGGACCGGGTGGCCCTGCTGCTGACGGCGGCGCTGATGCTCATCACGCTGATCGGCATCGTCGCCGCGCCCTGGGTCGTGTCCGCCATGGCCAGCGGCCTGCGCGGCGCCGACCGCGATACCGAATTCGGCGCGGCGGTCTGGATGACGCGGATGATGTTCCCCTACATCTTCTGCATGTCGCTGATCGCCTTCGCCTCGGGCGTGCTCAACACCTGGCGCCGCTTCGCCGTGCCGGCCTTCACGCCCGTGCTGCTCAACCTTGCCATGATCGCCGCCTGCATCTGGCTGGCGCCGCGCATGGACGTGCCGGTCTACGCGCTGGCCATCGGCGTCATGATTGGCGGCGTGGCGCAGTTGGCCGTGCAATGGATTGCGCTGGCGCGGCTCGGCCTGACGCCCCGCTTTACGCTGCGGTTCCGCGAAGCCTGGGGCGACCCCACGGTACAACGCATCCTCAAACAGATGGCGCCCGCCACCCTGGGCGTCTCGGTCGCGCAGATCTCGCTGCTGATCAACACCAACATCGCCACCTGGCTGACGCCGGGCAGCGTGACCTGGCTGTCCTTCGCCGACCGTTTGATGGAGTTTCCTACTGCACTCCTGGGCGTGGCACTGGGCACGGTACTGCTGCCCAGCCTCTCCGCGGCCCATGCCCGCGACGACCACGGCGGCTACAGCGGGCTGCTGGACTGGGGCCTGCGCCTGGTGTTGCTGCTGGGCCTGCCGGCCGCGGTGGGCATGGCGCTGCTGTCGGACGGGCTGGTCGCCACCCTGTTCCACTATGGCGCCTTCGCCGCCCAGGACGTAAGCCAGACCCGCCTGGCGGTCATTTCCTACTCGGCCGGCCTGATCGGCCTGCTGGCCGTGAAGATCCTGGCGCCCGGCTTCTACGCCAAGCAGGACATCCGCACACCGGTGAAGATCGCCATCGGCGTGCTGATCACGACGCAGCTGATGAACCTGGTGCTGGTACCCCTGATGGCGCATGCCGGACTGGCCCTGGCCATCGGCCTGGGCGCCTGCCTGAACGCGCTGGCGTTGCTGATCGGACTGCGCCGCCGCGGCGTCTATCAGCCGGGTCCCGGCTGGACTGCGTTCGCGCTGCGCCTGCTGCCCGCGCTGGCGGCGCTAGCTGCCCTGCTCTGGTATGCGGACGGGCGCATCGACTGGATCGCCCTGCAGGCCCACTCCGGGCAGCGGGTGGCCTGGCTGGCCGGCGTGCTGGCGGCCAGCGGCGCGGTCTACTTCGGAATGTTGTTACTGTTTGGCTTCCGCCCTAGGGACTTCGGCCGACGTCCGTCGCGTTAAGTTCGGACAATCTGCCTATATACCCCTCAAAAGCCGGTCTTGTACCGGCTTTTTTGCATTAGATTCGTCAAGAATTGACAAGCACCCGGTAATCTTTGGTAAAAAACCTTTATTATTTACAAATTGCCATCGAAAGGATCCCCCTTGAAGCACTGCGGGGACATGAAGTGAAGTACGCCCAAGGACAACCCATGGCGGACCAGGTAATCAATTAGCTGCTGTTATTGCGCTCCGGCAAGGCGACCGCCCAGGACTATAACGACTTCCTGGCGTGGCGCGCTGCCGACCCAGCCCATGAAAACGCCTGGCAGCAGCTGACCGGCTCGCTGGAAGGCTCGACGTTCGGC